>DASPYR010000241.1:0-10007 GCA_035636675.1 Rugosimonospora sp.
GCGTCGAGCCATTTAAGAATGTAACCGGGGCCTCGATCGTCGAGCCATTTGAAATGTAACGGAACGACCCAGAAACGGAGTAAGTCAGGCATATTGAGCGCTCAGTCCATGGGTGCATGGTCCGGTGGCTTGGTCTTCTTAAGTATCGTTCCGTACGCCATCAGGACCTACGAAGGCAAGATTCAACCGGTCCCAACTACGTGGTCGCTTTGGTCCCTCATCGGTCTCGCCGTGTTGCTTACCTACCGAAGCTCAGGCGCAGAAGCTAACGTTTGGCCCGCAGTCTTCGGCTTCATAAATCCGACCCTGATCACAATTCTGAGTGTCTGGAGAAACGGCAAATGGAAGAGACCGAGACTCTCGGAACGATTCTGTTTCTTGTTTGGCGTGTTGTCGCTGGCGATGTGGATCTTCATGCGGCAAAATCCGAATCTTGCGCAATATGCCCTGTACGTTGCGCTCGCTGCTGATGTCTGTGCGGCTATCCCCACGATCGTTTTTGTCTGGACAGAGCCGGATCGGGATCGACCCCTCGCCTGGGTAATCTTCGCCATGGGTTACTTCCTGGCAGTATTTGCCATTCAACAAGACACATTGGCGAACTGGATTGTGCCGCTATACATGACTCTAGTGGCGCTGGTTGTGGCTTTCCCTCTCGCTCTATACCGTCTTCGCCGAGGGGTGCCTCTGAAGCACTGGGCATGATCGCCGGCGGCGGACTAAAGCGACATCCATTTGGATAAAAAGAGATAGAAGACCGCCGATATCACGATGAGGTAGGCGAGGACGACCAGGGTCCACCCCATATTGTGCCGGATCACCTGGCCCTCGCTGCGCACCAGTTTGCTGGTGGAAACACCCACGCTGGCCGTCTGCGGCGCAATAGGCTTTCCCACCTCGGCCCCCACGGAATTGAACGAGGGCAGCAGCAGGATCGGCAGGTTCAACAGCCTGCCGGTGAGCATTTGCACCGGTCCAAACATGGCGTTGGTAGCGGTGTTGCTGCCGGAGAGCGCGACGCCGATCCACCCAAGAATGGGCGCCAAGACCACGAAAAACACGCCGATCTTAGAGAGGCCATAGGCCAGCGAATTGGCCATACCCGTGAACACGAAAATATAAGCCAGGGCGAAAATGAAAAAAGCCACCAGCAGCGCGCCCCACATCTGCTTGAACGTCTTGGAAAAGACCTGCGGGATGATCTGCCACTGTGGGCGCAAGATGAGCAGGAGCACCACCCAGGAAACCAGAATCGAGGTGCCGCCGGCGTACGGAGCGAAGTTGAAAACCGACAGAATCGGCCTCTGCGTAACCGAAGAGTTGGCCGACACGGACAAGCGGAGCCAACTAACGCCCGGCAGAGGAGACTTCGGATTAGTCCAGGAGACCACCACGGCGATCAGCACAAGATAGGGGAGCCAGACCGAGAGAGCTTCTCTCACCGAACCTACTTCTAGACGGGGCTCGGATGGATTTGACGCAAGCGACTTTTCCGCGGACGCCAGAGGGACCCCGCCGAACGCGCGAATCTTTTTCGGGCGCCAAACCTTCACAAACAGAAAAAGAGTCCAGAAAGAAACCATCGCCCCGCTTAAATCCGGTATGTACGGACCCAGGTAACGGGCCACCGGCCACTGGCCGGCGATATAAGAAAGAGACCCCACGATCGCCAGCGGCCAAGCCTCGATCATTCCATCCCAGCCGCTCACCAGATAGATCAGCACCCAGGGAGGCAGTAGCGCCAGAATCGCAACAATGCTACCGACGGAAGCGGAAAGCGCCATCATGGGAAGACCAGTCACGGCCGCTAATCCCAGAATCGGCGCTCCCAGTGCGCCGTAGGAAACCGGCGCATTATTCGCCAAGGCGGCCACGCGGATGGCGTCCAGGTCCGCAATTCCCAAGCCGACCAGAATCGGCACCACCACCGCCCAGGGATAGCCGAACCCCACCAATCCTTCCAGCAAGGCCCCGAAAGCCCAGGCCAGCATGATCGTTTGGATCCGGATGTCGGCGGTGGCGTGGTGAATCATCCATTTCTTGAACCTTTCAAACATGCCCGTGAGTACCAGGGTATTGAAGATGATCAGGCCCCAGAACGTAATCCAGTCAATCGCCCAGAAACCGGTGAACCCGCCGTACAGATAAGATTTCAGCGTGTCCCCAGCAGGCGCGTGCCACACCAAGACGCCGAGAAGCATGGTGAGGAGCCCGCCGATGATCGTAGCGAGCCAGGCGGTGAGACGCAGGGCAGCCAGCATGTAGAGTAGGGCGATGAAAGGGACCATGGCGATCAATACGGTCAGCCACAAATTCCCCGCGGGATTGAGTGTCTGCTGAAACATGTGGTCTCCAATCTCCTTTTATTCCGGATGTAAACCGAGACAAGATATCCGCGCGAAAAGGGCCCGAGTGGTCAAACTGGCGGCGACTGTTATATCCGCCCGAGCCACACAAAACAAGCAGGCATGTTCGCCAGGGCCTCCGGGCGGGCCATGCATTCCTTTCCCGCAGGGCAGTTATGTTAATCTCGCGTCTCGCGCAAAACACGCGCACTGAATGGATCGGCCCAAGATACTGGCCACGCATCGCTTGTTTGAAGAGCCGCGGGCGAAGCTTGCGGAACATTTTGACGTGGAATATTGGAGCGATTCAGACCGCCCGTCGCGAGCGGAAGTCCTGCGGCGCGTCGCGGATAAGGACGGCTTGATCTGCCTCCTCACCGAAAAGATTGACGAGGAACTCCTGGCCGCCGCGCCGCGCCTGCGCACGGTCGCCAATATTGCCGTTGGATTTGACAATATCGATGTGGAAGCCTGCACGCGCCACAACGTCGCAGCGAGCAACACTCCGGGCGTACTCGACGAAACGACTGCGGACTTTGCCTGGACTCTACTGATGGCGGTCGCGCGGCGGCTCATCGAAGGCGATGCGCTGGCCCGTTCCGGCGGGTGGAAAGGCTGGAACCTCGATCAGCTCTGCGGCGCCGATATCTGGGGCAAGACGCTGGGCATCCTCGGCTTCGGCCGTATCGGGCGCTCGGTAGCGCGTCGTGCGTACGGTTTCGGCATGCGCGTTATTTATAATGACGCGGTTCGCGCGCCAGTTGAACTTGAAAGCCAATTGGACGCAGAGTTTATGGAACGCGACGCGGTTCTCAGGGAGGCCGATTTCCTCAGCCTGCACGTGCCTCTGCTCCCGGCGACGCGCGGCCTGATCGGCGCGCGTGAACTGGCCCTGATGAAACCGACCGCCTTCCTGATCAACACTTCGCGCGGGCCCGTCGTGCAGGAGGCCGCGCTGATTGCGGCCCTGGAGCGGCGGCAGATTGCCGGCGCGGCGCTGGATGTTTACGAGCGCGAACCGCAGATTGGCCACGGCTTGCTTCGTCCGAACGTGGTCCTGGCGCCGCACCTGGCGTCGGCTTCGCTCGAAACGCGCTCCCGGATGGCCATGATGGCAGTCGAGAACACCATCGCCTTCTTCGACGGCCGCCGTCCGCCAAACATCTTGAACCCCGGCGTATGGAAAAAATAATGGGAAGGAGAGATGACCGTGCCGGCCCTGACTCGCAATAACCCCAAATTGACCCTCGAAGGCGCCCAGTTGGTCCTCACTGCCGCGCAAGCGCGCGCCGCGGAGATCAAAGTTCCCATGGATATCGCCGTAGTTGACGACGGCGGCCACCTGCTTGCCTTTGCGCGCATGGACGGAGCGAAACTTTCTTCCGTCGAAATCGCCATTCGCAAAGCGCACTGCGCCGCCATCCGCCGTCTGCCTTCCGGGCCTTCCCGCAGCGGAGACGAAGTCAACGTCCTGCTCTCTCTGGGACTCTCCGTAGCCAGCCGCGGACGCCAAATCCCCTTGCGCGGCGGAGTTCCTTTACAAGTGGATGGCGTCTGCGTGGGCGCAATCGGCGTGAGCAACGGCACGGAAGATCAGGACGTGGACGTAGCCCAGGCGGGCGCTCGCGCCCTCGAACGTGTCTGACCTGAAGCAACTCGCGCGTGAAATCTTTTACGAAACGCTCGCGGCTATCGATATCCCCTTGACCATGCGCCAAAAGCTGGCGCGCATGGGCTCGCGGATAAGCTTCGAGGGCGATGTCATCGATCTCGGCACGTACGATCGCATCGTCGCTATTGCTCTCGGCAAGGCATCGGTGGCCATGGCGCGCGGCTTTGCCGAACTCCTCGGCACGGACTTTGCCTTTGAAGGCATTTTGGTCGCGCCACATGAAAGCCTCGCAGAAATCCAAGGGTTTCGGGCGGTGGGTGCGGCTCATCCAATTCCCGACAACGGCAGCATCGCCGCTGCTCACGCCATAATCGATCTGCTCTCGCAATGCGATTCGCGCACGCTGGTATTTTTTTTGCTTTCCGGCGGCGGATCGTCGCTGGTGGAATTGCCGCTCGACCCCAGGATCGGCCTGGAACATCTGCGGCAACTGAATCGCCTGCTGGTCAGTTCTGGCGCCGCGATCAGCGAGATCAACGCGGTGCGCAAGCATCTCTCCGCGGTCAAGGGCGGGCGCCTGGCTGGCTTCGCCGCCGCATCCATGAAACTGACTCTCGCCATCACCGATGTGCCCGCCGGATGCGAATCGGCGCTGGCATCCGGGCCCACACTTCCCGATCCGAGCACGGTCGCGGACGCCTGTCGCGTGATCGAAACGTATGATCCCGATGCGAAGCTGCCTCCAGCTATTGGCGCCAAATTCGCCCATCCTCAATCGATCCCAGAAACTCCAAAGCCCGGCGATCCCGTGTTTGCGCGGGCTCGATTCTCGCTTCTACTCGGCATGCACGATCTGTTTCACCATGCCCACCAGGCTGCCGAAGCCCGCGGTTTCCTTACCCAGTGTGACAATTCGAGCGACGACTGGCCCATCGCGCGTGCCGCCGAATATTTGCTCGGCCAACTCGCCCGGCTTGCGCACGCAAATCGCGGCCGCCGCGTAGCCCTGATCGCCGATGGCGAAGTCAGTTCGCCCTTCCACGGCGATGGCCTAGGCGGTCGCAATTCCGCGTTTGTACTGGATTGCGTGGAAAGGATCGCCGGCAAAGGAATCGCCGTTTTAAGTGTGGGAACCGATGGAAAGGATGGCTCGAGCCCGGCAGCCGGAGCTGTGGCCAATGGCCAAACACTTGAAAGCGCGCGGGCAGCAGGATTAGATCCCCGAGAGTTCGCGGCGCGCAGCGATTCCTACAGCTTCTTCCACAAACTCGGAGACGACATCGAGACCGGACCCACCGGAAATAATCTCCGCGACCTGCGCATCTTCCTTTTGGAATAAGTGCGGGCTTTCGGAATAAGTGCGGGCTTGCGGAATGATTACGGCGTCACTCCGCTCTGTTGCTGCTGCTCGATTTTCTTCAGTCTCTCGTTCATTTCGGCCAGATTCTGCTCGATTTTATCCAGCCGCTCGACGATCTGCTGGTTTCCAGAGGCCCGCCCGTCCGCGGCCGGCGACGCGGGCCCTGCACTTTCACCGTTTGGCGCCGCCGCGGATTGCCGCTCAGGTTCTTGAGCCTCGCCGGGATTTTTGATTCGAGCAATCTGTCGTTCGATCACCGGACCGCCGCCCGAGGGTATGTCTCCGCTCTTCCGCAAATTCTCCAGTGGCTCGATCGCAGCCGGATCGCCGCGTTCCCCCAGTGCGTAGACTGTCGCAAGCCGAATGTCGAAATCTGAATCATTCAACAGCGCGATCAGGCGCGATTCCACCGATTCGTCTTTCTTCGCAATCCGTCCTAGACTGTCAATCGCCGCGGTTCGCAGCCGCATCGGCTTGCCCGGTTCCACCCACTCCAGCAGTTGCCGGGCGGCCTGGTCGTTACCAAGGACGCCCATGGCGCGCAGCGCCGCGCGGCGGATCACGTCGTCCGGAGAGTCAGCCCTGGCCGCATTTTCAAGAGTGATCATCGCGCCTTCGGCCTTGCGCTGGCCCAAGGCCAGCAAAGCCGCGGCACGCACGCGATACATACGGTCTTTGCCGGCAATCTCCGTCAGCCTGGCAGCAAGCGCTGGATCATCGGAGAATTTGCCGAGTTGCTCCACCGCAACCTCGCGCACCCAAGGCTCAGGATCAGTGAGCCCCGGCAGAACCGCTTTCTCGGCCTGCGCTCCGCCCATCCGGCCCAGCGCCGTCAGCGCCTGCACCCGCACTCCCCAAAAATGGTCGCGCGCCGCCGCTTCGCCGAGCGCCGCGATTGCGCCGTCGTTTCCTTTCATATCGCCCAGCGCCTGGGTTGCCTCAAGGCGGTCGGGCAGGTCCTCCGCATGCTGCAGTTGATAGATCCACTGCGCCGCCGGCTTGTGAAATTCCACGGTCTTGAGGATCTTGTCGCCTTTATCGAACAAGACCAACAGCGGCTCCGACTCCACAGGAAAAGAAAATGTTTCGTCCGCCTTCGTTACCGCGATGGAGAAGGTCTTTGTACCCGCGGCCGTGGTGACGGCAATTTCCACCGGCGCCTCAAAAAGTCCCACATGCCCGCGCACGTCCTGCGTCTGCTTCACTTCCATGCGCACTTGCTTCGCGCCCGCGTCGTAGGTCGTGCTCACGGCAAAACGTGGCGCGCCGGCGCCATAGATCCATTCGTCGAAGAAGCGGTCCACACTGACATGCGCGGATTCCTCGATTGCTTTGATCAGGTCCGCGGTGGCGACATTTTGCAGGCGATTCACTTCCAGATAATGCTGCAGCGCATGAAAGAAGGTTTCGTCGCCCAGTTCTTCCCTCAGCATCTGCAGCACGAGGCCTGCTTTGCCGTAGATATTTCCCGCGTACTCCATCGAGTTTCGGAACTCGTGCGTCACAATGGGAACGTCAAACAGCCGCCGCTGCCGCCACCACGCCGCTTGCGCGCGCCAGCGCGAATAGGCGGCATTGTCCGCGCCGTAGTGGTGCTCCTCCCAAAGTGTGGCCATAAACGTGGCGAACCCTTCGTTCAGCCACAAATTCGCCCAATCCTTGCAGGTCACCAGATCGCCGAACCACTGATGGCTCATTTCGTGCGAGATCAAACCGTCTGAGCCTTCCAGGGTCTCCTGCGCCAACGCCGGGTGCAGGAGGTTGCGCGCCGTCAGCGTCGTCGCGCTCACATTCTCCATTCCGCCCAGCATGAACTGGTCTACCGCCGTCTGGTCGTACTTGTCCCAGGCGTAAGGCACGCCCAACCGGTCAGAGAAAAAGCCCAGCATCTCGGGAGTGCGCGCAAAGGTCGGCTCGATGCGGCCGGCCTCGCCGCGGGGCACGCGGTAATCCACGGGAATGTTGCGCCAGGTCTTCTTGCTCTCGTCAAATTCGCCCGCCACCAGGGAAATCAGATACGTGGAGATGGGCTGCGATTGACGCCAGCTCCACGTCCTCATGCCCTGACCGGCGTCGACGACGCTTTCGAGTTTGCCATTCGACACGGTCACCCAATCGCGCGGAACCGTAACGATCATCTCCGTGGTCGTGCGATCGTTCGGGTAATCGTAGATGGGAATGTAGTAACGGGTCTCCTCGGCTTCCCCTTGGGTCCAAATCTCCTTTGGCTGCGCCGAATAACTCTTGTTCGGCAAAACGAAATGGAGGCCCTTCTTCGGCGTACCCTGGTAACGAATGATCACCTCATGCTTCTCGCCGGCTTTGCTGGCGCGGCCGAGGTCCACGCGCACCTTTGCCTCGCCGGCCGAAAAGTGCGCATCGTTGCCGTCGAGGCGGGCGCTCAGAATCGTCAATCCCACGGAATCGAAAGCGAGCTCGCGCAAGCCGTCCTTCAACATAGTGAGTGTGTGCGTGACCTGGCCAATCACCTGCCGCTGATCCAAGTCGAATCGCAATTCGATGCGCGCGTTCTGCAGATCGTAGTCGCGGCTGCGGGCAAAGGGCTCGTCCGCGCGAGCCAGCGGCCCGAGCGCCGCTCCCAAAACCAGCAGGAAAAATGAAAAGACGGCGACGCGACCGCGGCGTTTCGTCCGCCGATTCACAAACGATTGACCATTGGTTTCTTTAGCCATTCCGCTCTCCTGAAATCGTCCTCGCCCGCTCAGACGCGCTGTTCGCGCAGGTAGGCGTCTTCTCTGCGAATCCAGTCCTCCCGCCTCGGCGCGAAAAAGTCGATGTCTACAGTATCCTCCAGCGCCACAGCCGAATGCGGGACATTCGCGGGAATATAAAGGATTTCGCCGCCGCGAACGACCACCTCTCGATCGTCAAACACGAATTTCAGCGCTCCCGACAAGATCAGCGAGAATTGCTCGCTCACGTGCCAGTGCCGCGGCACCACCGCACCACGCGTCATGAGCAGGCGCGCGATGGTGGCATTGTCGCCGCTCAACATTTGACGCGAGACCAGCTTATTGAGCTGCTCGCCCTCCAGCTTTTCCCACGAGGTCTTTTGCATCTTCGCTCCTTCGCTATGGGCCCCCTTCGCCATCGGGACTGTGATAATCTCCGCATCGTCGCGCGAAAGAGCAATCGCCGTCAATGCCTGCCGCTCCGAATCGATGACCAATTTCTTCGAGAGGGCCAGCCGCCTCATCGCCATTGCCGTCCTTGCCTTCGAGATGCCTGTGCCCGTCTACTGGCTTACTCTGCACACCCGAGTCTTCTTCTGGCGCAGACACATCCGCGCGGCCTTTCCCGTGGCGGTGCTGGCAGCCTGGGGTGTTATTGATTTCCTTCTTTATCGCTTCCACCTGGAACTTTTCCGCCGCGGCGGCATGTCCTGGCCGGCACTTGTGGGCACGCTCCTGATCGCCTTCGATGTCTTCACGTTTTGTACATCGGAAGCCGTGATGGGCGGCCGCCGACTGGCAGGACATGCCGAACTGGCCGGCAGCCGCGAATTGATTGCTCGCGGACTCTACGCGCGCGTGCGCCATCCTCGCTACCTCGGTATGATGACGGGCGTGTTCGGCGCTTGTCTCGTCATCGCATTACCGGCTTTGTGGGCGGTGAGTATCCTCTGGTTTCTTCTAGCGCTTCTCGCCATTCGCGCTGAAGAACGCGAACTGCACACTCGCCTGGGCCCGGCCTACGCCGCTTACGCTGACCACGTTCCCGCGCTCCTGCCATTTCGGCTGGGGTCGCGCAGTAAGCAAGCTTCCGGGCGCCGAGAGCATCACTCTTGACCCAATCCCAAGCAAAACTCCGCGTTGCCTTCCAAGGCGAGCCGGGCGCCTTCAGCGAAGAGGCCGCCGTGAAGCTCCTGGGCGGCGAAATCGAGACCGTACCGCGCCCCACGTTTGAAGCGATGTTTGCGGCCATCGCGGATGGCGCCGCCGACCTCGTTCTGGCCCCGGTCGAGAACAGCCTGGCCGGCTCGGTCTATCGCTGTTATGACTTGCTGCTCGAAAGCAAGCTCAGCATTACCGCCGAAGTGATTCTTCCCATTGCGCACAACTTGATCGGCCCGCCCGGCGCAACCATCGGTCAGGTGCGGTTCGTGCAATCGCACCCCGTGGCTCTGGCGCAATGCACGCGCTTCTTCGAAGCGCATCCCGGAATCACGCGTGTGGCCGCGGAGGACACCGGCGGAAGCGTCCGCGAAGTGGTACGCGCCGGAGATCCCCAGCGCGCGGCCATCGCCAGCCGCCGCGCCGCGGAAATCTATCGCGGCTCTATCCTGCAATCTCATCTCGAAGACCACCGCGAGAACTACACCCGTTTTGTCCTTCTCTCTCCTGAGCCCGGCATGCCCGCGGGAGCCAACAAGATTTCGCTCGTTGTTTTCCTGCTGCACCAACCCGGGGCCCTGCATCAGGCCCTGGAACCGGTCGCGCGAGAAAACATTAATCTGGTGAAGATCGAAAGCCGCCCCATTGTGGGCCATCCCTTCGAGTATTGTTTTTATCTCGATTTGATGGCCTCGCCCCAAGCGCCAGGAACGCAGGCCGCGCTCGAGGAATTGCGCCGCCGCACCAGAGAAGTGCGCATCCTCGGCAGTTACGTCGCCGCGCCGTCCCCCACAACTTCATAGGGCGCATTTACAATACATACAGCGCACTTTCTG
>DASPYR010000242.1:0-4390 GCA_035636675.1 Rugosimonospora sp.
ATCGGGAGCGGGAGGTGGATTCATGGCAACTTCAGTCTGGAAGGGCCATCTCACTTTTGGCCTGGTTTCCATTCCCATCCGGCTCTTTGCCGCTGCGCGATCCGAGCGCATCAGCCTGAATCAGCTCCATACGGTGTGCCACTCGCGCATTCGTCAGCCGCAGTTCTGCCCCACTTGCAACCGCATGATCGAGCGCTCCGAGATTATCAAAGGGTTTGAGTACGAGAAAGATCAGTACGTGCTCTTCACCGAAGAAGAATTGGACAAGCTCGACCCGCCCTCGGCGCGCACCATGGAAATATTGGAATTCGTCAAAGCCGATGAAGTGGATCCGCTTTACTTTGACGCTTCTTACTACGCCACTCCCGAAGACGCCGGCAAGAAGGCCTATCATCTTCTGCTGGAGGCCATGGAGGAGTCCGGGCACGCAGCGATCGCCAAGCTATACATGCATCAGCGCGAATACATCGTGGTCATTCGGCCTCGCGCCCACGGGCTCACGCTGCACACCATGTTTTACGCCGACGAGATTCGCAGCGTCTCCGAGTACGGCGAGAAGGATGGCGCCGAACCGAAAGAACAGGAGAAGAAACTGGCTTTGCAGCTGATCGAGAGCCTCTCCGCGCCTTTCGACCCAAAGAAGTTTCACGACGAATATCGCCAAAGCTTGCGGGCCATGATCGAGGCCAAACTAAAAGGACAGGAAATCGCGGCGGCTCCGCATCCGCAGCTCGCGCCGGTGGTGGACTTGATGGAAGCGCTGAAGAAGAGCCTGGCCGGCAAACCAGCGCCAGCGAAACAAGCTCCGGTGGAAATGAAGCCGATGAAGGCCATGCCGGAAGCAGTGGCGGCGCGCAAGCGGGCCGGCAAGCGCTCCGCGGGTTAACGGCGGCCACAAGCCGCGCGCAAGATTCCAGTGCCGTTCCAACTACCACGCCTGGCTTCTGGGCTGGCCCCGAACCTGATTCGTTCTGGGGCATATTCTGTGATTAACCGATCCCCGTCAGGTTCGGGGCTGGCTGAAATTCGTAGCAACAAGTTGGAACGGCACCAGGCACGCGGCGTCAGCGATCGGCATCAAATTAAGTGGAAGACTTTTCTTAAGGAGCGTCGCTATGGCAGATTCCAAATGGACCGGAGTTTTCGCGTTTGTTCTCGGCGCGAGCCTGGGAGTGGTGGCCGGGATGCTTCTGGCCCCGAAATCGGGCGAGGAGTTGAGGGAAGATGTAAGCGAACGGCTGAATGAGGGCGCGCGTCGCGCTCGAACGGCGACCAAAGCCGTCACCCGGCGCGCGCAAGAGATGGCCAGCCAGGTGCAGCAGGGCGTTTCCGATATTGCCGACGCGGGTCTCCGGGCCTCACGAAAACTGACGCGCTCCTGATTTCGCGGCGTCCCGCATCGGACCTTATCCGATTGGGGTGCTGGCGGAGTTTGCACCCGAACCGGAGTTGTTCACGCGGATCACGCCGGATTGATCGGTGTAATACATGCTCTGCCCGGTCGTGCCCACCGTAATGGGGGTGGCCGTAATCGAGTAAGACTGGTTTAGCGAGCCGGCCGTATACACAAACGTGTAGCCGCTCTTCGTCCCAGCCGACAGCACAGAGTCAATCAAGTCCGCCGACGTGGAACTGGCTGTGCCGCCAGACGCCATCGGCCCCAGATTGGTGAGCGCCGCTGGAAATTGGTTATAGCTCGTCGAATAGGCGATGCACGCCGTGTTCAACGTGCGCAGCGAGCCCACCGCCGAGGCCTGGTTGGCGGCTATCTTCGCCCGCAACAGGTTGGGAATCGCGATGGCGGCAATGACCAGAATAATTGCCACCACGATGAGAAGCTCGATGAGCGAGAAGCCCTTTTGTTTGTTTCGCATTTGACTGTTCTCTCCAGTTCGAGAAAATTCTTATTCCCGGGGGCCGTTATTTTGAGTTCTGGAATATAGGAGCATTTGCCAGGCCAATCCCACAACGGGACCGCGGTCCCGGTTATAGCCCGGATTCGCAATATGCTGAAGATCGAGCGCGCCGTATATGCCCCGCCAGAAATGGACATTATAGTACTCCTCGAAGATGTTTTCCCGCCCATAGCTAAGAGTTCCATCGCCCAGGAGAAATCCCAGCCCGCCGAGTTTCAGATATTCCTGATGGTCCCCGGATATGCCGTTGGTCACGAATGCCGCGCCAATCTTGTCGCGCTGGCGATGCCAGCGAACGCCCGCGCAATCCGCGCCGAAGGCGAAGGCCTGATTGACTTCCGTGTACGCGAAAGACTCGTGCCGTCCCCGTGAGAGGGATTAGTGGGCGGCAATCTGGCCGCGGCGCGCCGGCCGGCGCATGAGGAAAACCAGCGGCAACATCAACAGAAACAGGATGCCGAGGAGCCAAAACACCTGGTTGAAAGAGAGCATGGCGGCCTGCTGCCGCACCATTCCCCACATCGCATCGTAAGCACGGCGCGTCGCCGTCACAGCATTCGCGCCGCGGAACATGAACCAGCTGCGAAACGCCTGCACCAAAGCTTGCACCCGCACGCTTCCGGCGCTCACATCGCCCGACAAATTATTCAGATTGGTTTGCTGGTGACGGGCCACCAGCGTCGTCACGCCCGCAATTCCCACGCTTCCGCCGAGGTTTCGCATCAAGTTGAAGATGCTGGTGGCATTGCCCATGGCTTCGCGGCGAATCGGATCCATGGTGATGGTGGTCAAAGGAACGAAGAGGCACGCCAGCGACACTCCTTGCAGAAACTGCGGCCAGAAAATATCCCAGTAGCCGACGCTCAGGTTGAGGCTTCCTAACAGGAAGAGACTGGCAGATCCTCCCAGGATGCCGCCCATGAGGAGCTTGCGCGGGTCCAGCCGCGTCATCATGGCGCCCACGATCGGCATGGCCAGAAAGGAGCCCAGGCCGCGAGGAAACAGGGCGATGCCCGCTTGCAGCGCCGGATACCCCAGCAGCGTCTGCAGCATGATGGGCAGAATGACCAGGCTGCCGTAGAGCACCACTCCCAGAACAGCCATCAGGAATACGCCCGTGCTGTAGGTGCGCACAAGAAAAACGCGCAGATCGAGGACCGGATGCGGCGTCTTCAGCTCATAAATCACCAGCGCGGTGAGCGCGACGAAAGCGGTCACCGCGAGCGCCGTAATCCAGTGCGCCGCGAACCAATCCGCCTCCTGGCCTTTATCCAGCACTACTTGAAGACACGCCACGCCGATCGCCAGCATGCCGATGCCCCAATAATCGATGCGCTGCGAACTCCGCCGGATATAAGGCGGATCGAAGATGAACAGCTGCGTCATGACCAGGGAAGCGATACCCACCGGCACGTTGATGTAGAAAACCCAGCGCCAACTGTAACTGTCGGTGAGCCATCCGCCCAATACCGGGCCGAGCATCGGCGCAACCACGATGCCGAGCCCCCAAAATGCCATGGCCTTCCCGCGATCTTCGGGCGGAAATGATTCCAGCAAGACCGCCTGCGAAATCGGCTGCAGCGCTCCGCCGCAGGCCCCCTGGAGGACGCGGAAGATAATGAGCAACGAAAGTGTGGGCGCGAGACCACACAGGAAAGACGCGGTGGTGAATCCGGAAACCGCCAGCATCAGCAAGCGCTTGCGCCCCAGTTGGTTGGCCAGCCAGCCGGTGATCGGCAGGATGATGGCGTTGGCCACCAGGTAGGAAGTGAGCGCCCAGGTGGCTTCGTCAACGCTCGCCGAAAGGCTTCCGGCGATGTGCGGCAGCGATACGTTGACGACCGTGGTGTCCAGCACCTCCATGAAGGTGCTCAACATCACCGAGATGGCGATGATCCACGGATTGATTTCGGGATTGATTTCGGGATTGATTTCCGGATTGATTTCCCCTGCGGCGGGTTGGTTTGCCATGTTCCGGGCCGGCGGTTAGATGAAATTGCTAGGTATTGAGGCGCCTCTGCTGCTCGGCTGCTTTTATCTTGATGCAAGCCGCTGGACGAGGGGTACGAATCGGCAGCTTCGCTCTGGTATGGCGGGTGATCAATGTCTTCGGACGGCGGGAATACTTAGGGGCGCGCCTCCCGCGCTTCGCGTTCCAGTTGATCGCGCACTTCTCTAGACGCTCCCTCGCCGGAGATTAACGTCTTCCCATTGGGGAGCGCCACCGAGACGACGCGCCCGAGCGGCAGGCCATTCTTGACCTGGAGGATCGTGACCGTCACTTCATCGCCGGCCTTAATGGCCGCCTTACTCCAGCCCACGTTGGTCATGCTGACCGGATTTTGCGTCTCCCCGACCCAATGCACCACTTTCCCGTCATCGCCCTTTACGTCGAACTGCAGCAGGCAATGGGGATTGGACCACAGCCATTCCGTGACGGTTCCCTTCAGGGTAACTTTCTTGTCGTTCTCGAA
>DASPYR010000243.1:0-3501 GCA_035636675.1 Rugosimonospora sp.
GAAAACGAAAACGGAGCGGTCTGGGTTCTTACGTCCGTATTTTTCATTGGAGCAGAAGCTGAGGGAGCCCGAAGTGATGCTCACGCATACGCCGCGGATTCCCGGGCTCGATGGGCGCAAAATGTCCAAGAGCTACGGCAACGCCATTATGCTCAGCGAATCCGACGATGACATTCGCAAAAAAACCAAGGTGATGGTCACCGATCCCGCCCGCAAGCGCCGCCAGGACCCCGGCAATCCCGACATTTGTCCCGTGTTCGACTGGCACAAATTATTTTCGCCACCGGAGACGCAGGCCTGGTCGGCGCATGGCTGCCGCACCGCCGGAATCGGTTGCATCGAATGCAAGGCGGCCATGGCCGACAATCTGATCAAATGGATCGAGCCGGTGCGGCAGCGCCGGCAGGATTTCGAGCAGCAGCCGCAGCAAGTGCTGGAGTATCTGGACACGGGCTCGAAGCGCGCGCGCATGGTGGCGCAGCAAACGATGGACCGCGTCCGCGAAGCCGTCTTTCACTGGAACGAGAAGCGCAGCGAGATTCGCGGGCCACGGCGCGAAGCGAAGAATGCACCGGCGGGGCGGGGGTGACGTGGCGACTCCATACAAAATTCATCTCGATACTTACGATGGGCCGCTCGACCTGCTGCTGGATTTGATCCGCAAGCAGGAGATGGACATCCACAACATCCCCATCGCCAGGATCACCGGCCAATACCTCGAATACCTGCACAAGCTCGAGAAGCTCGATATCGATGTCTCCGCCGATTTCATTTACATGGCCGCGACGCTGATCCTGATCAAGTCCAAGATGCTTTTGCCGCCCGATCCGCTGGCGGGTCCGGACGAACAAATTGACCCGCGCGCCGAGTTGGTTCACCGCCTGGTGGAGCACGAACAATTCAAGAGTGCGGCGCAATTGCTTTATCAGAAGCAGCAGCTCGAGGCGCACGTCTGGTCGAAGCCGGACCGCTCGCTTTACGAAGGCGAAGACGTGCAGGGCGAGCTGGTGGTGTCGCTGGTGGATCTGGTGCGCGTTTTTCAGCAGGTGCTGGAGCGGCGCAAGGAAGTCGTCAAGATCGAATTGCACCACGATACATTTACCGTGGAGCAGATGATGCAGGTGCTGCGCGGGCAATTGCGCGCTTCGGAAGAGGGTATCGAGCTGGTGGCGTTTTTCGAGTCCTGCCCTTCGCGTTCGGCCATGATCTGTGCGCTCCTGGCCGTGTTGGAACTCGTGAGGCTGCAGGCCATCGTGCTCGCGCAGACGGAGATTTTTGGCGCCATTCGCGTGCGCAAGCATAAGATGTTCGATGTGGTCTTTGCCGGAGGAGAATTATCCGCATCTGCGCCGACGCCGCAAACTATCGACGGTAACGAGGAACAGCTTTGAGAGATCGCGGAAAAGTCGATGAAGGCCGATTCTTGGTGGCACAGGCACTCTTGCCTGTGCTGATTTTGCGCCGATTAGGTTTGATGCACAGCCAGGAGTGGCTGTGCCACTGACTTTCCCGCGAAAATTAGGATTAGCCAAGATCCATGACGATGACCTCAATCGAACTGAAGAGCGCGCTCGAAGCCATTATTTATGCGGCGGACGAGCCCGCCACGCTCGATCAGCTCGCGAGCATTCTGGGCGAGGAGAAACACGTCGTGCGCGCCGCGCTCGATGAGCTGGTGGCGAGCTATGCCAGCGATGAGCGCGGCGTGGAGATTCGCGCCGTCGCCGGCGGCTATCGCGTTTACACCAAGCCGCAGCACCACGATCTGGTCCGCAGATTCATCAAGAGCCTGCGGCCGCCGCTGCGGCTGACCATGCCGGCCCTGGAAACGCTGGCGGTGATCGCCTACAAGCAGCCGGTGACGCAGCCGGAAATGCAGGAAATTCGCGGCGTGAATTGCGCCGGGGTGATCGAAACGCTGCTGGAAAAGCGATTGATCACCACGGCGGGGCGCAAACAAGTGATCGGCCGGCCGATTCTCTATCGCACCTCGAAAGATTTTCTGATGCGATTCGGGCTCGGCGATCTCGACGAATTGCCGAGCCTGAAGGAGTTCGAGGCGCTGGCGCGCGAAGCGCTGGGCGCCGACGACGGCATCGCCGCCGAGGCGCCCCCAGAAGAGACGGCCGCGGAAAGCAGCGGGCCAGCGGCGCCGGAATCAGCATCACCTTCGACGCCGGATGCGGGCGCTGTGAGCGAAGTTTCCGGCGAATCGCCCGCTTTGAGGGAAGGCGCGGCGCCCGCTTCTGCATCCGAATTGAGGCGCGCATTGAAAGAAGATGCCACGCGCGATTCGGAATCGCGCGGCGCGGACCAAGCTGTCGCCGGGGAAACTCCCGGCGAGTCTGCCGGCCGCGCGGCGAAACAGGCCGCGCCCGGCAATTCGCAGTAATTTTCGGTCAAAGCGCCCGGCGTTTGGCACGCGTTGTCATTCTGAGTGAAGCGGCCGCGCGCTTTGCTTTCGGACCGTTTTCGGTCCGCGCGGCCCGAAGCGAAGAATCCCTCAGTTCCTCCGGTGGATCCCCTGGAGCGCCCGGAGAGATTCTTCGTCGCCCCGCAGAATGCGCGGGACTCCTCAGAATGACAGAGGGCGCGGGGCGCGCGACAAAATAACATGCTCGAACGGCTGCAAAAAATCATCGCGCGCGCGGGCATCGCCTCGCGGCGCCACGCAGAGGAATTGATCCGCAGCGGGCAGGTGCGCGTCAATGGCGTGGTGGTCACCGAGCTGGGCGCGAAAGCCGACCCCCAGCGCGACCGCGTGGAAGCCGCGGGGCGCATTGCCGAGCGGCCGAGCGCGCCAGGTTATTTTCTGCTCCACAAGCCCATCCATGTCGTCTCCACCATGTCTGACCCCGAGGGCCGGGCGACCTTGCGTCATGTGTTGCGCGGGCTTTCCGGCGGAATTTTTCCCGTCGGGCGGCTTGATTATGCGGCTTCCGGATTGATGCTGCTCACGAGCGACGGCGAACTCGCTGACCGCATCTTCAAAAAGTCCTCGCGCCTGCCGCAGGTGTATTGGCTGAAAGTGGCGGGCCGGTTAAGCGACGACGAGATGCAACAGATTCGGCGCCAGGCGCATGCGCGCATGCGCCGGTTGCGCGCTCCGGGCGCCGCGGCTTCCGCGCCGGCGAATCCCTGGTACGAAGTGGAACTGAGCGACGCGCGGCGGGACTTGCTGCGGCGCGCGCTTTTCGCGCTGGGCCACCCGGTGGAAAAAATGAAGCGCGTGAAGCTGGGGCCCCTGGAACTGGGCGATCTGGCGGAGGGCCGCTACCGGCCTATGGAACCTCGCGAAATTTCGCACTTGCGCAGATTCGTCGAGAAACCCGTCCTTCGCAAAGAGCGCGAGGGATGGCGCACCGGGCAGGCGGAAGGCGCCGCGCCTGCGCGGCAAGAAAAACGCGCGCACCGCCATAAGCGTCATCCAGGCCGCAAGTCGAGGCGTCCGGCGCAATGACCACCGCAGGCCAGGCGCTCCAGCCCTCCGATCAGCAAATC
>DASPYR010000244.1:0-5000 GCA_035636675.1 Rugosimonospora sp.
GGACGACGCCGGCGCTTCATATTTCTTCGGAATGTCGGGCGTTTCGGGCGAAACCTGCGCGCGCACGCCAGATGCGAACGCGAGAAGCAGCGTCACCGTGAGCAGGCGGCGCACCAAGGAAGTCACACAAATCATGAAAGCACTCCTAAACCGGGATTCCGTATGGCCGGCCGGGATCCAAACATTTGCCGGGCCGGCAGACTCCCCGACTGGAAACAATTTGAGCAAATCGTCTTTCGTCTTGAACCGAACGAATAGACTTTTCGTTCCCTCAACGGCAGCCGGCCAGATGAATCGATTCGTTCGGCTCTTGATTACGGCGATCTCTCGGAAACGTTCGCGCGTTTGGCCAATCTAGCTGGAACGGCGCTAGCGGCGAGAGTTCGTGATGTCGTTTTGCGTGCTTTGATCGCAGGCAGATTCGAAAGATCGGAACCGAAGAAGCTGCGGGAGGAATTTCGGACATGTCCAAGCGCGTGGCGTTCTCGATGTTGGCCCTGATTGCAGTTCCGATTGCAGGATTGTCGTTCTCACTCATTCTGCGCCCCCAAACCATTGCGCCCAAAGCGCCAGGAAATGAGGTGCAGCGAGAGAAATGGAATAATGTCCCGCCGCCCAAATCCGCATACTCCGGGAAAAAGCCAGGCCCGGCTCCGCACCGTGACATTTCTGGCATCTGGGATGCGCCAGCGGAGGATGGAGGACGCCAGGTAAGCGGCGCATTAGAACACCCGGCACTCTTGACACTGGGAAACGAGGAAGGAGGACGACGCGACCGGATCGGAGAGGGTTCCGAGGGAGGCTACGCCGACGAAACAGGTATCGTGCATCCCCTGCCTTACACGCCTCCGGGTCTAGCAGCACTCAAGGCCAATAAGCCCTCGGGACCGGGAGTCAGGCAAGTCCCCTCCACGCTTGCGAATGACCCGGCGGACCGTTGTGATCCGCTCGGGTTCCCGTACATGGAGCTTTATGAATTGAGGACCCTCAACCTCGTTCAAACCGCAAAACAGGTGATTCTATTGAGTCCGTTTTATGGCAATTACCGCGTCATCTGGACAGATGGGCGGCCATTCCCCAAGGACCCAGAGCCGCGCTGGAACGGGTACTCGGTGGGCAAATGGGTGGATGACTACACCTTCGTCGTCGAGACCGTCGGGCTGAATTCAAAAAGCTGGCTCGATCATGCGGGTCGTCCGCATAGCGAAGATTTGCGGGTGGAGGAACGATTTCACCGGGTGGATCACGACAATATGCAGCTAAGCGTGACGATCAACGACCCCAAGATGTATACGGAACCGTGGCTGGCACTCAACAAGTTCCCTCTCCACTTGCAACCAGCCGATTTCGATATCCCGGAGCTGCTCTGCTCGCCATCAGAGATGGCCGCCTATAACAAGGATATTGGGGATGTCGTCGTTCCCGAACAGAAGTAGGTAACGTAATGCCGCACTGCGTGTAGCAAAAATCTGGCGACTCAACACCTCGAGAATGCCGCGATCTTTATCTCAGCGGCAAAAATATCCCGCCGAGCGTTAATCCATAACCAGCGCATTGACGCGGCCGCAATCGGCGAGTACGATTGGCACTCGTTTTTCGAGCGGCAAGCCGAGGCATAATGCCGCCCAGAGTGATGTTCTGATTCGCGCTAAACAAATCGAAGCTCAGTTGCAGCCGGCGCTGGGATATCGCTGTCGCTGTCCGCAGCCACTTCTGGGCGCGTGGAGGCGAATGAAGTAGAAGAATACTTCTGAAAAGATCGCAAGCGGCCACTCGCCAAAGTTATTTCGGGCGGTGGCCGTTTTTGTTTTCAGACCAAGTACGCCAAGGAGAAGCACCGTGAAATCTCTGCCGATAGTCTTCCTCGCGGGATGGTTATACGCCATCAGTTGGGGAACACCACTGGTTCAGGCGGATGAATCCAAATTTGCTGACACCTGCTCGTGCGCTCAGTCGGCAGCGAATGGCTCGTCGGATTCCGCGGACGTGGCGCCCACGGCTCAGGTCTCACAATCCGCCTCCGGATCAGGAGAACGGGGCGGTGCTTCCAGTCTCTTCCGGAGCTGGTTCAGGATGGGAGAACGTATTCAAGCAGAACAGCCGGACTGGCTTTCCCCAATAGCAACGACATCCGGGCGCCTGAAACAGGAATTTCGTTATGACGTGTGGCGGCAACCCGCATCACTCGGCGGGACGGATTACAACTTCGGAGGCGGAAAAGGACTGGAATTCATCATTGCTCCGCGTATCCAACTGATGGTCGGACCTCCGTCGTACGTAGCGCATATCGGCGCCGCGACAGCCGATGGTTTCGGGGACATCCCGGTGATGCTGAAGTTCCGATTAGCCGCGTCGGGACCAAGAGAAGGCGATTACCTAGTGACACTGCTCCTAAGCGCCACGGTCCCCGGCGGCTCAAACGCAATGCGCGATGCGGTCCTTTCTCCGGCAATCGCTTTCGGTAAAGGGTGGGGGGAATTCGATGTACAGTCCACGCTGGGGGCGAACCTGCCCAGCGGTGACACGACCACGCTGGGGAGGCAACTGCTCTCCAACACGGCTTTCCAGTACCGCATGTTCCGGAGGTTTTGGCCGGAGGTCGAAATCAATTCCACATTCTTCGTCGCCGGCGAGAATGCCGGTGAGACGCAGATGTTCTTCACGCCTGGACTGGGCTTCGGCAGAGTGCGCCTTTGGCGGGCTCTGCGGTTCTCCACCGCTGGTGGAATGCAAATTGCGGCCACGCGGTTTCATACGTACAATCATCGCGCCATATTTTCAGTTCGATACTCTTTCTGAATACCGGCCTCAAACGGCTCAATCCGGCGCTAATGACAAGGGCTACTCCCTGCATGCCCGCCTGCTTCATGCCTTCTTCTACTGGCCGAGCGTTTCGCGCTATTCAATTCGAGAGGGCGTGTGGTAAAAAAGCAGCCTCCCGCCTCCGGCGGCGCTTTGCGAACATGGATCGGAGTGGCGCTGCGGTCGCAGGCGAGGAGGGGGTTACGAATGGCGTATCGCGATCTTCGAGAATATCTACAGGTTTTGGAGGAAAGAGGGCTGCTTTGCCACGTCACCGCCGAGGTGGACAAAGATTGGGAAATCAGCGCGGTTTGCCGGCATACGTTTCGGACCATCCCAGAGCAACGGCGCCCCGCGCTGATGTTCGACAAAATCAAGGGGAGCGCCATGCCCTTCGTCGTCGGAATCCTGGGTGGTTCCCGGCGGATTTACGCTACGGCCTTAGAAACGGACCTCGATGGCGTCTGGGAAAAGTGGGAGCGAAGCAAGAATCCGGTGCCACCTCGGCTGGTAAAGAGCGGGCCATGCCAGGATGTAGTACATATGGGAGACGAGGCCAATATCGAGAAGCTGCCTGCGGCGGTGTGGACAGTGGGGCAGGACCCCGGCCCCTACCACACCTCTCCGTTTGTTATCTCGCGCGATCCGGAAACTCGAATCCCCAACGTGGGCGTTTATCGGGTGCAGGTTAAAGGGCCCCGAAAAACAGGGCTCATGATTTACCCGCCGCGCAACATGAACCAGCACATCCGAAAAAACGAATGCCGCGGCTGCGCCACCGAAGCGGCCATCGTGTTCGGCACTGATCCGGTAATCGGCCTAACCGCCGTGAGTCCCTTTCCTTATGGCGTGGACGAATTGGCCGCGGCAGGAGCCATCCGCGGCGAGCCCGTCGATGTGGTCCGCTGCCTTACCGTGGATCTCGAGGTTCCCGCTACGGCGGAAATCGTGGTGGAAGGCAAGATTCCATTGCAAGCTCGAGAACAAGAAGGACCTTTTGGCGAATATGCCGGCTACATGGGAGAAGGCGGAATCCATCCTGTGTTTGAGGTCACCTGCATCACGCACCGGCACAACCCGATCTATCAGGCTTTTCTCAGTCAGATGCCTCCGAGCGAGTCAAGCTGTATCAAGAGCTTTGGCCGCGAGATGGAAGTTCGCCGCCACCTCAAGAATAATTTGGGCCTTCCAGTGCACGATGTATGCATTACGGAAAGCAGCGGCGCCACGGCCATTTTGTTGATTTCCATGCGCAAGCAGAATCGGTTTCAGCCACTCAAGGCCATGATGGGTGCGTGGTCGCTAGCTATCGGAGTCGGTAAGATTACGATCGTAGTGGATGAGGACATCGACATCCGCGATCCCTTTCAGGTTGAGTGGGCACTCAGCTTTCGCATGCAGCCGGCTGAGGATATCCATATCGTGCGAAACACCGACCCCATGGCACTGGATCCTTCGCAACCCCTGAAAGAGGGCAAAAAAGTGGCTCCCTCGGAGCAGGTGAGTTCCAAGATCGGTATCGACGCCACCCGTAAATTCCCTTATCCCTCGCCTGCCGTGCCGCCCACGGAGCACTTGGAGAGAGTCGCCGCAAATTGGGCACACTACGGGATTCGAGAACTTCGGCAGCACTGAACGGAAATGTGGGCCGCGCTGCCCGGTGGCGGATTGCTGCGCGTATTCCGTGGCGGGTCTGGGCATCTGCAGCGGTCCATTCCGGCAGCAAAGCGATAGCCCCAGCAAACTGTCTCTCGACGCGTAATTATGGCCTGATTATACTCGTTGCAGATTTAGCCCAATACGACGGTTAATCGAATGTCTTCATCCGAGGCCACTACAAGAAATATCCGGGTCCAGGTCAAAGCCGAATATGATCCGGGCCGCTCTAGTCCTCATCAGAACCAGTGGTTCTTTCTCTACACCGTCCGCATTACGAATGAAGGTGCGGACACGGTACGGCTCATCAGTCGCCATTGGGTGATTACCGACGCCATGGGAAAGGTGCAGGAGGTTCGAGGTCCGGGCGTCGTCGGGAATCAACCGATCCTGGCTTCGGGCCAGAGCTTTGAGTACACCTCAGGTTGCCCGCTGACGGTACCCTTCGGCTCGATGCACGGCACCTACCAGATGATTAACGAGCGTGAGGAGCATTTTGACATCGAGATTGCGCCTTTTGTGCTGGCGGAGCCGCATACCAC
>DASPYR010000245.1:0-3696 GCA_035636675.1 Rugosimonospora sp.
GATGGCGCCGGCATCCATGCGGTCGGCCAGATGGTAGACGGTGCCGCCGGCGATCGGATCGCCTTCCCGGATGGTCCATTCGACCGCTGCGATGCCCCGGTGCCGCGGCAGCAGCGAGGGATGATAGCCGATGCCACCGAGCTTTGCCGTGGCCAGCGCCTCCTCGGCGATGCGGGCGTGGCTGTGCGCGGTTACGATCAGGTCGGTACCCTCTGCGATTTCCCGGGCCACGACCAGCCTGGGATCGCCCTGTACGATGACCTCGATCTCGACGGCACGGGCCGCCGTGGCAAGGCGGTCTTCGGCGTCGGCCACGACGACCCTGATGATTTTGACGCCGTGCTGGCGCAGCATGTTGAATGTCGTCACGCCGAAATGGCGGGATCCGACCAGGGTAATCCGCATGATGTTCTTTCCGTCACGAGCGAGGCATGTCCGCCGTCGATAACACGTCGCAGGCAGCTGTCACGCCACCCGCAATAAAGCGGCGGCGGGTTATCAACAGGAGGTGGAACCATCTCGTTCAGGGTCCGGGAAGGCCATTGCGCACCTTAAATTGGCTCATCCGGACCCAAAGAGGCCGGAAAAATGCGTAACGCGCCCAGCGGCTTACGCCTGGATTGGATTGAGCGCTGGCTTTGGATGGAGGTTTGCCCGTCCCATGTCGAAGCGGTGGGGTGCCGTTAGCTGCAGCAAAGCCGCCAGGCGGGATATGATCGCCTGACGGCTTTGCCACGATGGTCCAGACGGGGGGAATGTCTGGAACACCACTGTACCGCATCCCGTCGGCTTAAGAAGTGAACCAGTTCACATTTGAACGTCGCGAGTTGATTTAAGAGGGTGCGAGCCCGGATTCGGGGAGGCATCGATGACAGCATTCAACGGCCAGCGCCAAGACAGCCATGACACCCATCGGCGAGGACGAGGATTCGCTGGAATGCTGCTCGTCCAGATTCTGGCTTTGCTTGTGCTCGGGGTCGCGGTCGCTGGCTATCTGGAATGGTCGTCGGAAATCAATCAGGCCGAATTCGTCGGCCTGATTGGACAATTGGCGTTCGATCCAAATCAATTTCCGGAATCCTCGGTCCCGGCTCACCCCGCGAAAGGCCAAACCGCCTGCCATCGCAGGGCCAATTGACAGGCCGCAAAGCGGCGGATCCTTTGCTAACCGAACGCGACGCCGATACGCTTTTCCTTGCGCCAGACAATGTAGCAATGCTGGCGCACCTCGCCGCTCCGGATGTTCAGCGTGATCTCGTGGGGAATGGTCAGGGGGCTCACAACCTCGAGGGCGGCTCCGGTGGCGGAGATGTTGCGGACGGTGCAATCGACTCCGACGCCGTCGAACTCAATCGTACCGGCCTTGAATACGCGTTTCCGCGGCTGTGCACGTCGCTCATACATTCCATTACTGTGAACGAAAAAGTTTAAGAGTCGGGTGAACGATGGCACGAAACCACGGACCATCAGCAAACGATTTGGTAACCGACGCCCGCTTCGCGCCGGTTCCCGGACACGGCTCAGACCTCAAACAGATCCCGTCGATCTGAACACGAAAGTGCACGCAGCTCTCCGAGCGTTCCGCGCGGAACGCCGCAATGCCGGCACTTGACCAGGGTCGAGGGTGGCGCGCCTTCCGGGCAATCGAAAACGATCCCCAAGGAGTCGCAATTGATGCAGACAATCTTAAAGGCAGGACGCGCGATCGGCGCTTGCGGGACCTTCTCGGTTTTTGAAATCATCACGACTTGCTCAGAGCTAAAACAAGGCCGCCAGGCGGAATATGATCGCCTGACGGCCTTGCTGGAGTGAACCCGGACGTTGGGCAATGTCCGGTTCGATGACGCTAGCGTGTCCACGCGGTCTCGCAATCAGAGTCGCTCGTTAAGCTGAATGTCGGTGCTGCGGGTTAATTCGGGAACCGGCAACGAAAAAGTCCGCGCAAGGCCGATTCTTTAAAACGCAATTGAAATGTTCGTCGTTTTCTGCACAGGCCGCATCGCTGCGCGGCTGAGTAGCCGAGTGCCGCCTTTTCACCTACCCCAGTGTGCGCGCACTCGGCTATTTGAAAAGTCTCGAAACCTCCGCTTCGCCCCGACGAAACCTGTTGCGGGAGACCGAGCGCCTATTGCTGTCCACGCGGCGGGCGAGCCAAAGGGCTGCGACTGTTCACTTCCGCGTCGGCTCTGGACGTCGAACCGGTTCGTCGGGTCGGTTTGGCAATGGCGGCCTGGAGGGCAGGGGTTTCCTTGATGGTTCTTGTTCGCGGCCTGACATGCGGTTGCTCTCCGAAAGGAGCGCAACATCTGCGAACGATCGAGATTTTACAAGTGGATACCGTCAAAAGGCAATCGGTCGCATCGATCTGTCGGCCTGACCGCCTGACACGGGTAGCTCTCGCAACGAAACGCCTGATTGCCAAAACGC
The DNA here is from genome assembly GCA_035636675.1 of Rugosimonospora sp. Lineage (GTDB taxonomy): Bacteria > Acidobacteriota > Terriglobia > Acidiferrales > UBA7541 > Palsa-189. Next base: position 2,428 of record DASPYR010000245.1, read on the forward strand.
TTCATTATGGGCGCGGGGGAAGTAGAATCCTCGACCCCATGGTCTCTCCGGTTAAAAATTGGTGAAGACGACGATAGCTTGCCAGGGAGCGGTAGAACCGCCGCCTTCACCCAGTTGGAAGTTTTGCAAACGTCGGCTGGATTGCGGCGTTTCCTCCCTAGCCTCTGTTTTTCTTGAATCGTGCAGCAAACCCCTGCATGGCCGTCACACCTTCCGCGCTTGCCGCCCACGCTTTCTCTTCTTCTTCGCTTGCGAGCGTGTTGGGTGTGCCGTTCAAGCGTCGAACGGTCCACAGCAACTGAAGCGGTCTTTACTCGACTTTCCTCGCAGTCAGGTCGCGTGGCTTTTCAAGCTCACGGTCAATCCGCTGTTGAACTCTGCGGGCCGCCATTCCCATGAGATTCGATTGCGTCTTGCCGTTCGTAACGGTATCGCCGATCTGGAATTGCCATTTCCACAACCCCGGCTCTACCTGGGTAAGGCTGAATTCAACACCCCTGCGGTTCATGTGTAGACCCTCCGACTCGCCTGCAATCAGGCTATTCAGCGGCGAAGAAAAGGACTGTTCAAAACAGAACAAGTTTCCAGCTTGTTTTTTTCAAGGAATGATCCGCCGCATCATCGTCAGCGGTTATCTTACGATTAGTGCCCACGCAGCGTTCGTGCCGCATTCGACAATGTATTGATCAACGTTGTTGCACGAGGTGCACTCGAAGGTGCGCAAGTCGAAGTCGGGTTTCGCTGGTTCGACTCGCTCAAGATGCACCACCGCGCCGCATTTTGTGCAGGGTGAGGGCGCGAGTTCTGAATCCAGATATAATGCTGGGGCAGTTTGCGTTATGTCGTCTCTTTCTTCGTCAGCCACTTTTTCATGTCCGCGGCAGCGCGAAGTTGTCGGGCTTTTATGATGGCTTCACATCGCATCGATCCGGGCGGCAACTTTTTTGCCTTTGCCAGAGCCTGTGCTGCCCGGGCAGCCCAATCGTGTTGATCCGGATCGTTGCGCGTCGGTTCGGTCATGTCATCGTCCTTACTCTGGCGCTCCGAGGTCGCTGTTCACCCAGCCGATCGCATCGGGCTTCATCGGGCCGGTGCCGACCTGAGCCTCGTTGATAAGGCCGCATTTGACGCATCTCAGCGTCCAGTGCTCAAAGCCGGGACGAGCTGCGATAAGACGCTGGACTTCCATGGACGACTGGCATTTGGGACAGCGAGGCCGCGTCGCCGCGCGATACGATAGGGTGGGCGTGTGCGGACCGGGCAACAGAT
>DASPYR010000246.1:0-4945 GCA_035636675.1 Rugosimonospora sp.
GTCCTAAAAGTCTTCGAGCAGCAGCGCATTCCCATCGCCGCGATCGCCGGGTCGAGTATTGGCAGCATCATCGGGGCCGCCTATGCCAGCGGCGTGCCTCTCGCGCGAATCATTTCCGTCAGCCGGTCAATTCGGTTTCGCGATTTCGCGCGCTGGCGCGTGTCGCGACTCGGGTTGGCGAGCAACCAGCGGCTCGGCGATCTGATTCTGCGCGTCCTGCAGGCCCGCACGTTCGAGGATCTCTTCATCCCCTTCGCAGTTGTGGCCACGGACCTCGGGTCAGGCGAGGCGGTCGAATTCACACGCGGGGGCCTTTCCGACGCCATTCGCGCAAGCTGCGCGTTCCCCGGCCTCTTCGAACCCGTCGAGATCGGCACGCGATGCCTCGTGGACGGCGGACTCGCCGCGCCTGTGCCGACGCGCGCCGCCCGAGCGTTGGGCGGAGGCTGCGTGGTCGGTGTCTCAGTTGGGGTTCATGATGGCCGCTCCGGCAATCCTTCAAATATTTTCCAGGTGGTAAGCCGCGCCGTCAGCGCCGCCCAGAAAAACCAGGCCGAACTGTGGGAGCGCGAGGCGGACCTGGTGCTCCGCCCCGATGTCCAGTCCATCGCCTGGGACGATTTTGCAAGCGCCGACCAGGCCATTGAAGCGGGAACCACAGCAGCCAATCTCGCGATCCCACGGATACAAGAGTTGCTCGCCCGGCCGGCCGCGAGCCCAGAGTTGCATGGCGCATCCGAGGACGACGCGCCGGGCACCCTGTGGTTGGCGGAGGTGATGCGGTGATCCGCCTGCCGCTGTACGTAATTGGGGCGAGCCTCGCTCTGGTCGTGATCTGGCACGAATGCGGAGAGAATCTCGGAGTTTTCTGCTATCGTCTTGGTTCCAGCTTATTCGCGCGGGCGCGGGCGACTGAGCTCGTTCCGGTTCGCGTCAGAGAAAGGTTGCCGTTCGCTTGTTCGAAGCCTTACGAAACCTTCTCCATACGCTCTACGACGTGGAAGGCCTGATTCGCTGGGGCGGCGCTCTTCTCGTTTGCACAATCGTTTTCACTGAAACAGGGTTTTTCGTCGGATTTTTCCTGCCGGGTGATTCCCTTTTGGTTACCGCGGGAGTTTTCGCCGCAGCTGGACAATTTCGCCTCGGTTGGTTGTTGCTGCTGGTCACGTTGTGCGCCATCGCGGGCGACCAGATTGGCTACTGGATCGGACGCACTGCCGGCCAGGCGCTGTACCGAAGAGAGGATTCGTTCTTCTTCCGGCGCAGTCATCTTCAGCGAGCCCAAGACTTCTACACGAAGTACGGCGGCAAAACGGTGATTCTGGCCCGCTTTGTGCCCATTGTCCGCACGTTCTGTCCGCCGGTGGCAGGGGCTGCCGAAATGCCCTATTCGCGGTACGTTCTCTATGACATATTCGGAGGAGCATTCTGGGTTTGCAGCATGATTCTGGGCGGTTACTTTCTGGGCCGGTCGGTGCCGCACATCAATCAACGTATCCACTACGTGATCGCCGCGGTCGTTTTTCTCTCCATTCTGCCCGGAATTATCGGCGTCTTGCGCGCGCGCAACGCGGCTCGGCGGCCGTCTCCCAAGAACACGCCACTTCGGGAACCACAGGGCGAGTAAGCCGTGCCAGCGTTCAAGCTCCGCGCCATCCTTTTTGACATCGGCAACGTGCTCGTTCGCGTAGACGTTGCCTGCGCAACGGCAGGGCTGGCGGCCGACACCAGATTGTCCCCGCAGGAGATCTGGACAGCTTTGCAGCATGATCCCCGCTGGCGAGATTGGCAGGAGGGTCGGCTATCCCCCCGCGAGTGGCACTCGCACGTGACTCTGCGTCTCGGCGGCAAACTTCATTTCGAGGAATTCTGTGCGGTCTGGAATCGTGCTCTGTCGCCGGAACCGGTCCTTGCCGACGACCTTCTCGCTGAACTCTCTCGGAGACGCTATCGCCTCTGTGTTCTCTCAAACACAGATCCGATTCACGTGGCCCACATGGAGTCAAACTTTCCCTTCCTGCGTCATTTCCCACACCGCGTCTATTCCTGCGCCACGAGGGTCAGTAAGCCCAATCCGGCCATATACAAGGCGGGGCTGGCGAAGTGCGGCGTCGCCGCCAAGGAAGCCCTCTACATTGACGATATCCCAGCGTATGTGGAAGCTGCTCAAGGACTTGGCATGGACGGTATCGTCTTCTCCTCCGCCGAGCAGTTGCAGATTGCACTCCAGGCGCGTGGGATCGTCCCAACGATTCCTTAGTCGCTTTCCGAGAGCGGTAGAGAGAATCGTTTCTCGCCGAACGTTGCGCGAAAACGGCATTTTCGAGTAAAGATTGCAGGGACTAGTACCTTCGGCCAGTATCCTGACCGTGCGGCCAGTCCCCGGAACTCGTTAAAGTCACATGAGTTGCGCATGGTGACTGGTGGCAATCTTTTGGCGTGCAAAGTGCACGATGTGTAAATGATTTTTGCCCACCTGAGGGGAGGAGGGTCAATTGACAATGTCCGAGGAGAATATTGTGGATACTCGAAGTGGTTCGTGGCACCTTCCGGCCACGATTATCCTGGGCTTGATCGCCATCGGCGGTCTGGCTTTCGGCTGGCATGCCAGTTCGCAGTTGGACGCCACCCAGCAGACCGTTGCGGCTCAAGTAAGGGCTGTGCAACAGTCGCTCGATCAGGATATGGCCGGATTGAAGGATCGCCAGGCCCAGGCGGAAAAGACCAACTCCGAGCTGCAAGGTGACCTGAACGTTGTCACCAAGCGGCTCAAAATCACGCAAGGCCAGTTGAAGACTGCGCGTGAAGAAACGAACAAGTTGAATCAGGAGACGTCCCAGAAGCTGACCGCCCTTGATACATCCATGAAGGGTGAACTCGCGACAAAAGCCAGCACGGATGATGTCAAGAGCGTGGACACCAAGGTTGGCGGGGTCCGTACGGATCTCGATACCACTCGTGAAGACCTGAAGATGGCGCGCAGCGAGCTCGGGACCCTGGTTGCGCGCAACCACGAAGATATCGAGACGCTGCGCCGCCTGGGTGAACGCGACTACGTGGAATTCACCATCGCCGGCAGGAACAAGCCGCAGAAGGTGGCCAACGTAACGGTCGTGCTTCGCGCCATCAATGAAAAGAGGAACCAGTTCAGCGTGGCCATGACCGTGGAAGATAAGCGCTATGAGAAGAGGAACCGGGCTATCAATGAGCCGATTTTCTTCTATACATCCGGCGCGCATCAGGCCGAAGAATTGGTCATCAACAAGGTTGGCAAAGACCAGATCAGCGGCTACGTCAGCATCCCGAAGGCGAACGCGGCTCCGGCCAGCACGACTTCGAGTTCGGGCCGGTAGGCACGCCAAGGCAACAAACTGAACGCAGAGCGGGCGGGAAACAAATTCCTGCCCGCTTTTTCTTTGCCCAGATAACTCTCCAGGCCCGCCCAACCTGGCGCACACGAGATGATAAATTCGCGGCCCGCCGGGAGACCACGCTGCCTCGCCGGGCATCCCACGGACGTCACGCCAGCGGAAAACAGAGTGGCCATAGTGTCAGGCATCTTGCATTCACTCAGGGCGCCGGCGCATGCCGCTGCCGGTGGGCCTCACATCTGCTAGAAATAGCACAACTTATGCGACCACGAATCCGCGAGGACCTGGCATCTGAATTGCCAGCTTATCTCAGCGTGCGGCGGAGTTGTCACTGCACCCACGAACTCGGCTGTGCGCAGCCGGCTTGGCGGAGGGAAGGAACACCGAGTACTAGGAGATTTGAACCTATGTTGACGCTTATTCGCAAATTACGCGTTCCTGCCTCCGAATCTCAGATGGCTCTGTTGCTCGCGCTGAATTCAGTGATTATGAGTCTGCTGTTATGGATAATTCTGTGGCAGTCACGCGTCATTGCCGATCAAAGGGATGTGATTCAATGGCTTGTTCGCAGCTTCAAGTTCGGCGCTTAAATCGGCGCTTGCTGGGCGCGCCTGCCCGCCTCATTCTTCCGGCAGGTCACAAAAACTTTCGCTGTCGTGCTATGATCCACGCGTCCCAATTCTAGGGGGAAGCCTTGAAACTTCATCTCGCGCTCGCTGTTTTGACTGCATTGCCAGTGCTTACTGCGCTGGCAGTTCCATCGCCGAATCTGGCGCAATCCGAACCCAAGCCTTCCACCGCACATTCGGCGCACCCCCGGAACCGGCAATCCACTCGGAAGCACCGCGGTTCGACTCACCGCACCCATCAGCGATCGCAGCACCGCCGCCGCCAGCCAAGCTGAACCGTTCAACTTTGAAAAGCAAAGCGGGGAGCCGGGCGGCTCCCCGTTTTGCCAATTTGCTGCGTCGTCTGCGGAGGTTCGCCGGCCAAGCGATCGTTCCGCGGCGACTCGCACCGCAAAAGCGGTGTGCTTCAGCTTTACTTCGGCTCTAAGCCCGGTGGAGTCATTCTCCTTCTCCGGAGCTCATTGAGCTCTGTGGTCTTTTTACTCCCATGAATGGACGATTGCAAGGGAAAAGGAGGCAATCAAATTGCGGATCTCCCCCTACCGTACTTGCGCGTACAACGCTATTTGAGGAAGAGAACTTCGCGGAGTTGGTCGCGGCCGACAAAGGATTTCATCGTTCTGTAGCGGATGAAAAGGTCCTGGATCTCGCGATTCTGGTAAATCTTCTGCGCCGGACAGATCACAGCCGCAGGCAACACCTGAAGATGCATGGAATCCGCCACGCGGTAGCGCTGGAACGCCTCAGGTTTGCGGCTATGAAACATGGCAAAAACGACGCCCCCCGGCCGCAGGCAGTCTGTCACGCTGGCGACGACCCGCTTGGCGGCCGCAGGTTCCAAATAGTCGAGAACATCCCATAGCAGAACGGCGTCGAAGGAGCCTTCCGAATAGCGAAGGTTGGCGTTCATAAAGCGCTCGGCGCGGGCTTCTGAGGTCATATCCA
>DASPYR010000247.1:0-4135 GCA_035636675.1 Rugosimonospora sp.
CGAGCGGAATATTGGCGTTGCTCGCGCTGAGGTCCGGCGGCTCGTCGCTCAATACCGCGTTCATGCTCTCGATCGGGGTGTTGCGACGAAACGCGCGCGTGCCGCTGAGCATTTCGTAGAGCACACAGCCGAAGGCGAAGATGTCTGCGCGATGGTCGGCGGGTTCACCGCGCACTTGCTCGGGTGACATGTAAGCGGGCGTGCCCAGCACCATCCCCGGCTCGGTTGTGTTGATGATAGCAGCAGCATCGATGCGAATGGTAGGGACGTCCGATTCACCCCTCACCCCGTCCCTCTCTCCTCCGAGGGGAGAGGGTGGCCGCAGGGCGGGTGAGGGGTTGCACAACTTCGCCAAGCCAAAATCCAGCACCTTCACCCGCCCGTCGTTGGTGACGAAAATGTTCTCTGGCTTCAGATCGCGATGAATGATTCCCTTGCCGTGCGCCGCGGCCAAGCCGTTTGCGATCTGGAGCGCATACTCGACGGCCTTGCGAACCGGCAACGCGCCGCCGTTCGTCTCGTCGCGCAGCGTTTTGCCTTCGAGCAATTCGCTCACAAGATACGGCGCGCCCTCATGCAAACCTGCATCGTAAATCGTAAGGATGTTCGGATGATTCAGCGTCGCGAGTGTTTTGGCCTCTTGCTCGAAGCGGCGAAGACAATTGGCGTCCGCCACGAAATCTTTCGGCAATACCTTCACCGCGACATCGCGATTCAGCCGCGTATCCCGCGCGCGAAATACTTCCCCCATTCCGCCCGCGCCGATGGTGGCGATGATTCGGTATTGGTTGAGCGAGCTGCCCATCATTTACCGGAATTGAATTTTTGGGTTTTGGCGAGGAATTCCAGTGCAAGCTGGTCGTTGCGCGGACTCAGCGCGCTATAGCCCGCTACGTCGGTGAAAATGATAGCGGCGAGCTTGGGTCGTTCCGTGTTTCCCGGGGGCACGAGCGCATTAAACCAAATCACACGGAAAATGAAACAAGGAATCTCTCAAAACAAACCTACCGCTGGGGGCTATGGGAATTGCCAAGAGGGCGAATCGCGATGTTCACGCAGAGCGACGAGCGCTTCGTTCAACCCGGACCTGAGCCTGCTGGCATAGAAGCCAGGCGTCCATTCATCGCACTCGGCTGGGCGGAGTATCTATCGTTGCATCATCACGCGTCGCAGCGAAGGCCCGCACGGGGAAGGTGCCGAACGCGCGCACTTTGGGTGGCACGGCGTAGAATTTGAATCCCTCGGGGGGCAAGTTTCCAAGGCCAGTCATGTGCTCGACGACGGGAATTTCATTGCCGAGGAGAATGGTGTGAACGGGGCGATGCAGATCGGCCGTGTCGTCGATATTATAGGAATCAATACCAACGAGTTTAACCCGGGATTCCCGCAGGAATTGTGCGGCATCCAGGGTGAGGAAAGGGTGCCCCTCGAAATAGGCGTCGGTCCGCCAGTGCAGGTCCCAGCCCGTGTGCACCAGCACGGCTCTTCCACTGAGCGACAATCCCTCAAACACATCGCGCGAAATTGCGCGACGGACCGCCGGCGCGCGCACGAGCAGGCCATCCAATCCGGCGAGTGAACCCAGCGGAAGGTCGGCCAGGTCCTTTCCGTCGGCAAAACGGTGGAACGGACTGTCGAGATAGGTGCCGGTGTTTGCCACCATGTCAATGCGCCCGATGTGAAACTCGGTACCCGGAGCATAGTGGGCGCGCGAAGCCTCGCGGCTAAGGAAGTCGCAGATTAAAGGAGCCGGCAAGCCTTTATACGTAATCATGCCGTGCTCGATGGTATGGCTGAGGTCGATAAGCATGATGGGAAGTTTGTCATAAGCGAAGGCGTTTTGCGAGCATTGCGCGTGGGCGAGGACTGGGTGGCGCAGAAACGGGAATCGAGCTGGATTCCCTTCACCCAATCAATCATTCTCAAGCGTATGCACTACTGCCACCGTCTTGCGGCCAACCTTGCGATTCTCGCTGCTCTTTTCATCGTGCCCTTCGCCTTTGCCGACTCGCCGAAGCTTTTGGGCATAGGCGATGCCATGCAGGAGATGATTGCAAAAAATGAAATTGTCGGGGCCGTCACCGTTGTGGTCGCCAGAGATAAAATCCTCCACTTCGAAACCACCGGTTTGGCCGACGTGGCTTCAAAAAAACCGATGACAGCGGATACGCTTTTTTGGATTGCCTCGATGACGAAACCAATTACCGGCACGGCGATCCTCATGCTCCAGGACGAAGGAAAACTAAACGTCGCGGATCCGGTCGCAAAATATATTCCTGAGTGTGCCAATCTAAAAACGCCGTCGGGCAAGGCGGCGGACTTGACCATCACGCAAATCCTCACGCACACTTCCGGTCTCGGCGAGGCGGACGGGGCGGCCGCGCACAAGGCCAAAACGCTCGCCGATCTGGTCCCACTCTGGCTCGCAGCTCCCATGCAATACGAGCCTGGCGAAAAATGGAAATACACCCAGAGCGGCATCAACGCCGCCGCTCGTATCGTCGAGATCGTCAGCGGGATGACCTTCGACGCATTTCTGCAAAAGCGGCTTTTCGATCCTTTAGGCATGAAGAACACCACCTTCTACCCGACCGCCGAACAACGCGCCCGACTTGCCACGGCCTACGCCAAAAACAAGGACAGCGGCCTGCTCGAACCAGTGCCGCCGCGCGCCGACTTCGGCCAACGCGACCGCCCACCGCAGGGCAACGGCGGACTCTACTCAACCGCGACAGACTACGGACGTTTCTGCCAGATGCTCCTCAATGGTGGTACGCTGGAGGGTCGCCGCTATCTGAGCGGCACAGCGATGAAATTTCTCACGACCTCGCAGACAGGCGATCTGCCCACGGGATTCTTCCAAAACAACACTTTTGGCAATCACGGCACGAACTACGGCTGGGGTATCGCGACATGCATTCTGCGCTCACCGCACGGAGGCGTAGCGGCAATGCTTTCGCCAGGCACGTTTGGGCATGGCGGAGCATGGGGCACACAGGCATGGATAGATCCAGTCAAAGGTGTTGCCTATGTCCTGATGGTGCAGCGCTCGAATTTTCCGAACAGCGACGCTAGTGTTGTGCGCCAGAATTTCCAGCAGGCAGCCGCCAAAGCCCTGGCGAACTAGAAGCGAGGAGGGCGCGGCGCATTGCTGCGGCTCAGTGAGCCGTTTTGGGCCCGAATGCATAGAGACTGGTTTGTGTGCGCAGGTAGAAGTTGTCTCCGGCCAGGGCGGGTGTGGCGAAAATGCGCTCACGGAAATCCGTCTGGTGGAGAATCTCGGGCTTCTCGCCGCCAGCTTTAACCACGGTGAGTTTGCCGGGCAGGGAGGCGACGTAGATTCGCCCGTCTGCGGCGACGGGTGATGAATAATAGCTCCCCTCGGCGTCCAAGCGTTCCTGCATGTAATAGGGTTTCCCGCTTCTGGCGTCGAACGTCGAAATCATCCCTCCATTCTTAATGCAATAGATCCGGCCGTCGTAAAGAAGCGGCGAGGCCACGTAGGGCATCTGCTGCGAGTCATCGAAACTGTTCGGCAACGCGCGGTTGAGAACCGTGAGCGTTAGTTCTCGGGGATCACTGCGCAACACGGATTCACAAGGATTTCATTTGAGACGAGCCGCGTATTGGCTGCGAATTTGCGCCAGAGCCAGGCCGCCACGACGGAATTACGCGCTTCAACCAGCGCAGCGGCCTCCTTCTCCCTCATCTCCGGAAGGTGGTCTACCGCTTCGTCCAAAACCGGTCGCGACTCGGCCCGGTCTTGTTCCTCGACCTGGTCTAAATCTGGTTCCTCAATTTCTTCGTTTAGCTCAGTCACAATCGATGGCGCACTCAGGCTACTTACGAGAAAAAGGAACTTTTTGTCCGGGGACCAATTCAACGCCGAACAGGTATCCTCCGGCAATTCGCGCTTTAGCGATTCCATGTCAAGGCCAGCGCTTTCCGGAGGAACAGCCTGTTGAACGTCCACCCAATATCCTGCTCCGAGATCGGTCGTTGTAGTTTCCTCCTCGGCTTCCGTTTCAATTGGTGACATCGACTCCATGAATGTCTGGGAAATCCCGGGCCAATCCAACGGCTGGCTGCCGGACTCGGTGAGCAGTTGCTCGATAAGCTCCGCGCCGACGATCTT
>DASPYR010000248.1:0-14572 GCA_035636675.1 Rugosimonospora sp.
GTCGCGCGCATTCGCCGCTATGCCGAGATCGAGGTCCGCGAGTTACGGCCGGATTCGGCGGCGAGCCTGAAGCGCCTGGACATTGGTGCAGGCGGCACAGTTGTGCTGCTCGACGCCGGAGGAAAGCTGTTCAGCTCGGAGCAGTTCGCGGAATGGATCGGATCATGCCGGGACCGGGGCCAGCGCGAACTGGTTTTCCTGTGCGGAGCCGCGGAGGGATTTCCGCAGGCGTTGGCGGGGCGAGCTTCGCTGCGGATTTCGCTCTCGGCGCTGACGTTTTCGCACGAACTGGCGCGTGTCATGCTGGCCGAACAGATCTATCGCGCCTTTGCCCTGCTCTCCGGCCATCCATACCCTAAATGAGCGTAGCTACGCACGGAGGTTGCTTAGGACGAGCTTCAAGAGAGTCGCTGTTGTAGCGCTTGAAGACGTGATTCCCGACACCGGTCATGTCGCGCTTCGGGTTGCACGATATTAAGGTTGCAAATCAGTTAAGTCAACGAAGGTCTATTCTCCGCCCTCGCCTGACTGTAGGTCAGGACCCCAGTGCCACGGAAATGAGTTCAGGTTGACACAAGTGGGGAGGGCTGATATAAAGGAGCGAGTTCAAGGCATATTTGCCGCGGCTGTAAAGGTAAGTAGCGCGAGAACAAAGAGATAGAAGCGACAGAAGGAGAAACGAGGCTAAGATTTTGATTCGACGCTGCCAGAGCGAGGTGCACCAAGCGTGTTTGTGCGCCTGTTGTTGCTGTTGTTGTGCATTCGTCTGTTCTGGCGCGTGGAGGTTAGCGGCTTAGAGACCTGAACCCCGGATTCTCAAACGGCCACCGCCAGAGCTAAGAGCGGTGGCCCTTTTTATTTTTGGGGAGAAAAGTCTTGCGGAGCTTGTCAGGCATATGAAAGCGTCAAATTCACTCTGGCAGAAGGAGCTCGCCGGCAAAATGCCGGAGGCTCTGGCCCGTGAAATCGACATTTTCGAGACCGAAATCGCATTGCGCAAGCAGGGCAAGCTGGAGGAGCGCCTCTTCGCCGAAACGCGTCTGCGCCGGGGCGCCTATGGCCAGCGGTACGACAATGGTCAGAGACACAATGGCAAGGCGGTTCAAGAGATCGCCTATCCCTCCGGGAAGCTGACCAAAGGGCCCAATACCTTGTGGGATGCGCCGGGGATGCAGCGCATCAAGATTCCCGCAGGCGGACTGAGCGCCGATCAACTGGAAACCCTTGCCGAACTTGCCGAGGAATATTCCGACGGCATCGCGCATGTAACTACGCGGCAGGATTTTCAGCTCCACTATGTGCATATCGACGACACGCCCAGCGTGATGCGCCGCCTTGCCGCGGCAGGTATCACGACGCGCGAAGCCTGCGGAAACTCGGTGCGCAACGTCACGGCCTGCCCTTACGCAGGCGTTTGCCCGGACGAAGTGTTCGATGTCACGCCATTCGCTCGGGCGCTATCGAAATTCCTGCTGGGCCATCCCGATTGCCAGAACTTTGGCAGAAAATTCAAGCCGTCCTTCAGCGGCTGCGGTCAGCACGCCTGCGGCTTGGCGAGCATGCACGACCTGGGCTTAATTGCCGCGCAGCGAAGCGAAAACGGAGAGCGGAAGATTGGCTTCGAAATGTACGTCGGCGGCGGGCTCGGCGCGGTCCCCTATCAGGCGAAACTCTTCGACTCGTTCGTTCCACCGGAAGAACTGCTGCCGCTTGCGCAGGCCATTGCCCGCGTTTTTGCCAAGCATGGCGAAAAGAAAAATCGCAGCCGGGCGCGGATCAAGTTTTTGATTCAAGATTTAGGAATCGAGAGATTCCGCGAGCTCGTTTGGGAGGAGCGCAAAAACCTGCCCCCGGATCCTCGCTGGACCGAATATCTCGAGAGCGCAGCCGCATTCAGCGAATCGCCGCTCAAACCGGCCGGCAAAAAACCGCTTTTGGGCTCGGCGGATTTCCAGCGCTGGCTCGAGACGAACATCCGTCCGCAAAAGCAAGAGGGCTACTCCGTGGTTACCATCGCGCTTCCGCTGGGCGATATTACCGCCAACCAGCTTCGGGCTCTTGCGGACATCGCCCGGCGCTTCACAAAAGAGACCATTCGCACGACCGTGGAACAAAATCTCGTGCTGCGCTGGATCAGCCAGAATGATCTCCCCGAGCTCTGGCAGGCTCTTCAGGCCGCGCGCCTTGCCGATCCCAGCGCGGAAACGATTCTGGATATCGTCACTTGCCCGGGCACGGACACCTGCAAGCTGGGCATCTCCTCTTCCCGGGGACTGGCGGCTGAGTTTCGCAAGAGGTTAGCGGAAAAGAATTTTCAGTTCGACGAAGCCGTACAAAATCTGCACATCAAGATCAGCGGCTGCTTCAACAGTTGCGGGCAGCATCACGTCGCCGATCTAGGTTTTTACGGGGTAAGCCGCAAGACGGCAGGCTACGCGGTGCCACACTTCCAAGTGGTTTTGGGAGGGGAATGGACGAACAATGCGGCGTCATATGGCATGCCCGTTATGGCCATCCCGTCGAAGCACATTCCGGAGGTGGCCACCCGGCTGGTGGATCGGTACGCCACCGGCCGGAAGAACGGAGAAGCATTCAAGGAGTTCATCAAGCGGATGGGCAAAGCGGAACTGAAGAATCTGCTGGACGATCTTGCGCGCCCTCCCGCCGATTCAACGGATCGTTCCATTTTCACGGATTGGGGTGATCCCCGGGAATACAGCCTGGAGGATCTTGGCGTAGGCGAGTGCGCGGGAGAGGTGGTGTCCGCCGTCGACTTCGACCTGGCGGACGCGGAAAGGGAAGTCTTCGAGGCCCAGGTAGCATGGGACAACGGCCAGGCGGACAGGGCGGGGAAGCTCGCCTACCAGGCGATGCTGCGCGCGGCTCGAGGCCTCGTCAAACTCGAGTATCCAGATATCTCACAGGATACCAATCAGATTGTCGGCGAGTTTCGTACCCGCTTTTACGATACCCAGAAATTTTTTGATCCCTTCGCCGGAGGTAAATTCGCCCACTATTTGTTTGCCGCACAGCAGAGAAGCCAGCAGCCTCACACGGCCGACTCGGCGCGTTATCTGATCGACGAAGCTCACCTATTTGTCGAGGCCGCCCACAGTTGCTATCAGCGCATGGGGAAACCGGTCAGCGTCTAAGGAGCACATACCAAGCAATGGCAGTCATGCAGCTTCAGCACGTCAACGTCAAACTGCTTGTCAAAAACCCAAGGGAAGTACCTCTGGAGCCCCTGATTCCGGTGTTTCATAGTTGGATTCAAGCGCAAGTTTTTGAAGAACTGCTGCTGGACGTTGCGGATTACCGGCACGTTCCCGGGGGCCCGGGCGTGGTTCTGATCGGGCATCAGGGGAACTACAGCGTGGATTATACCGACGAGCGCCTGGGAGTGCGTTATAACCGCAAGGCCATAGTGAACGGCGGCAATCAGGACGCCCTGCACCAGGCGATGCGCGCCAGCCTGATTGCCTGTCAGCGCCTGGAAACCGAGCCTCGCCTCGAAGGCAAGCTTCAGTTCAACGGCCAGGAGATCGAATTCTACGTTAATGACCGGCTGCTCGCCCCCAATCGGGACGCCACTCGCGAAGCATTCCATTCGGATTTCGAGGCTTTTTTCGAAAAGCTATTTCGCGGCAGCGAATATTCGCTCTCGTACGCGAGTGAGCCGCGTGAGCTTTTTGGCGTCTCGGCGAAGAGTTCGCGGACCTTCGCCACGGCGGATCTCTTGGCCAACCTGGACACCTGACAAGCGTCACCGCGGGGTTTTGGACGAGTGGGAGGCCGGGATTTCCGCTTCCGCAAGCTGCACGGCTTCGCTTGACCTTTCGCAGACCCGCCGTCACTATTCTTCTCTGTTTCTACCGGCAGTCACCGCCGTCGCGTTATGGCAGAACAAAAAGGCTTGCTCATCGTCTATACAGGTCCGGGCAAGGGCAAGACAACTTGCGCGCTGGGCACGGGCTTTCGGGCAGTGGGGCAAGGGTTGCGTGTTTTGATGGTGCAGTTCATCAAGGGCTCCTGGCACTACGGCGAACTGGATGCGGCGGAGATGCTGGGCAAAGAACATTTCGAGATTCACGCCATGGGCCGGGGATTCGTAAAAATCGGCGGCGCGGAGACCGATCCCGAGGATTTGCGGCTTTGCGAAGAGGCTTGGGAATTTGGCCGGGCGCAGATGCAAAGCGGGCGTTACAATCTGGTGATCTTCGATGAGATCAATTACGTAATCAGCTATCGCATGCTGGAGGCCGAAAAAGTGGTGGCGGCGCTGGTGGCGCGGCCCGAGGGCGTGCACGTGATCTGCACGGGCCGCAATGCCCATCCGGCGCTGGTGGATGCGGCGGACCTGGTGACGGAGATGCGGGAAGTGAAGCATCCCTTTACGAAAGGGATTCTCGCGCAGCGCGGGATTGATTACTAATGCGACCGGCATAATCGTGGCGATGGCTGAACGGAAGAGGCCTATGTCCTGGTTCAAGCGCTCAAAGAAATCGATTGAACAGCCCACGCCTCCTGACGAGCGGCGTGTGAAGACGGAAGGGCTGTGGACCAAGTGCACCGGCTGCCGGGCCATCGTGTGGAAAAAAGATCTGGAGGCCAACGCACACGTCTGCGCGAAGTGCCAGCACCATTTCCGCCTGAACGCGCGGCAGCGGCTGGAATTGCTGCTGGACGGCCGCTGGATCGAACACGACGCGCAGGTTGCCTCCAACGATCCCTTGCACTTTTCCGACACGCGCCCTTACACCGAGCGTCTGAGGGAGGCCCGCCGGAAGCTGGGGATGAATGACGCGGTGCTGACGGCCGAGGGGCTGCTGGCGGGACGGCCGGTAATCTGTTGCTCGATGGAGTTTGGATTTATCGGCGGCTCCATGGGAGCGGCGGTGGGCGAGAAGGTGACCCGGGCCATCGAGCGCTGTGTGGAGCGCAAGATGCCGCTGGTGATTGTTTCCTGCTCAGGCGGCGCGCGCATGATGGAGGGCACGCTCAGCCTCATGCAACTGGCCAAAGTGTCGGCGGCGCTCGCGCAGCTCGATGAGGTCGGCATCCCCTTCATTTCGGTGCTTACCGATCCCACCACCGGCGGCGTCACGGCCAGCTATGCCATGCTGGGCGATCTCAACATCGCCGAGCCGGGAGCGCTGATCGGCTTCGCCGGGCCGCGCGTGATCGAGCAAACCATCCGGCAGAAATTGCCGGAGGGGTTCCAGCGCGCCGAATTTTTGCTGGAGCACGGATTTCTCGACGCCGTGGTGCACCGCAAAGAGCTCAAAAGCTATATCGCCAACGCTCTCGATTGCTTTCTCGTTTAGCGATTAAATTCTAACCATGAACTACAGCGAGTCAGTGCGCTACTTACTGACGCTGGGCCGCGAGCTCGCCTCGCCGCAGCAGGCGCGAGCCGTTAAATTTGATTTGCGCAATATTCGCGCCATTTGCGAACGGATGGGGCATCCCCAGCGCGAATTTGCCTCGGTGCACGTCGCGGGAACCAATGGCAAGGGCTCGACGGCGGCCATGCTGGCAAACATCCTTCAGCTTGCGGGCCTGCGCCCTGGGCTCTATACGTCTCCGCATCTTTTGCGAATCAATGAACGTATTCGCCTGGACGGCGCGGAAATTTCGGACGACCATTTCGCGGGCTCGTTCACACGGGTTCTTGCGGTTATCGAGGAGCTGCTGGCTTCTGGAACGCTCGCCGCACATCCCACTTACTTCGAGTGCGTCACGGCCATGGCTTTCGATTTCTTTGCGCGCGCGGGGGCGGAAATCGCGGTCATTGAGGTGGGTATGGGCGGGCGCCTGGATTCGACGAACGTGATCCTTCCCGAGGTAGCCGCCATTACGCAAATCGATTTCGATCACGAAAATTTTCTGGGGCATTCCATCGAAGAGATCGCGGCGGAGAAAGCGGGCATTATCAAGCGGGGGGTACGGGTGGTGAGCGCAGCGGAAAATCCGGCGGCTCAGGCAGTGATCCGGCGCCGAGCCGCCGAGCAAGCGGCGCATCTTATGGAGATCGATGGGACTTGCCGAGTTTCGCACGTGAGTGCGCAAGACGGGCGATATCGATTTCAGGTGGTGCTGGCGGATGAGCTTGGATCGAGCTCCACCCAAGAAATGGAAATCGGCTTGCCTCTCGCTGGGCGTTTTCAGGTGCGCAACGCAGTTACGGCCATCGTGATCGCTCGATTGCTGGCCCTGCGCGGCTTTGCCATCAGCGACGGCGCTATCGTGCGCGGGATCGAATCGGTGCGCTGGCCCGGACGTCTAGAGCTGCTGCAGAAGGGGCCGGACGTTTATCTCGACGGCACGCACAATCCCGCGGGCGCGCGAGAGGTGCTGGCCTTCTGGCGCGACCACTTGGCCGGCCGGCGCATTCACCTCATCTACGGTGCGATGCGCGATAAAGCCATCGATGAAGTTGCCGGGCTGCTTTTCCCCCGGGCCACAACGGTGATTTTGACCCAATCGCCGCAGCCGCGTTCGCTTTCGGCGGAGGCGCTTCTGGAGATGACCTCCCACCTTGCGCGGGCCGCGGAGGTGATCCGCGAGCCTGGAGCAGCACTCGATCGCGCGTTGGAAATCGCCGAAGTGGACGACGTGATCTTCGCCACGGGATCGCTCTATCTGGTGGGAGATTTGCGCCGTCACTGGGACGCGCACGCAGGGGTGGAATGCGCCGGAGCAGCGCGAAAGACGCCCGCCTCCTGACGGCTTGAAGCCAGACCCGAGTTTGCCCGTGTTCCAGCCGGATGCTAGGATACGCTGCCGTGACAGCGCAGAAAAATCATCGGCCGCGGATCGGCGTGCCCTGGCGGACTGCCGTCGAGGAGATGCGGGGCCGCCGCACCGCTTACGAGAGATATTTGCGGGCTGTGCGCCAAGCGGGCGGCGAGCCGGTGGAGATCTCTCTCTCGCTCCCGCCTGCGGAACTCAAGCGAATGGCGGAGTCGCTCGATGGGTTCGTGCTGCCCGGCAGTCCCGCGGACGTGGAGCCGCGGCGCTTTGGCAGCGCAGCTCATGCTCAATGCGCGCCTTCCGATAAACGGCGCGAGCATACCGATGACGGGCTCCTCGAGCACGCTCTCACCGCCGGCAAGCCGGTATTGGCGATCTGCTACGGCGCGCAACTCCTGAACGTTCATCTGCACGGCACGCTGGTGCAGGACATTCCCGGCGAAATACGAAACGCAATCGACCACGATGGCGGCGCGAGCCGGGACGAATCGCTTCATCGCATTCGCATCGAAGGCGGCGAGCTTGCCGGGATCGCGGGCGGCTCGAGCGTGCGCGTAAACAGCTCGCATCATCAATCCGTGCAAAAACCCGGACGCGGCTTGCGCGTGGCCGCTCGCGCGCCCGACGGCGTCATAGAAGCGCTGGAATGGACGGCAGGGCCGGGCTGGGCGGTCGGCGTGCAGTGGCATCCCGAACGCATGCCAGACGACCCCTTTGCCGCGGCGCTCTTTCGGCGGCTGGTGAGAGAGGCGCAGGACGCGGCGGGAAAGCCAAAGTCACGCGTTCCGCGAGCACGCCGTCGCGCACGGCGGTCCAAGTCCTCTCGATGATCCTGGCTTCCGATCTGGCAACCTTCGTGACCGGGGAAGTGCTCAATGTAAATGGTGGTGCGGTGCTATGCGGATAAAAACGAGCAAATTGCGACTTCAAATTGCGGCCATTCTCGCAGGGCTAGCCATTTTGCTCCTCGTGGCCTCCGGGCGCGCGCAAAACGCGGACCAATTGATGCCGGACGCGAGCGCCGCCAAAGCGAAGGCCATCCTGCAGCAGGCGATTGATGCGCTAGGGGGCGCGGCTTATGTGAATCTGCATCATTCAGACTGCAGCGGCCGCTTCGCGCAATTCCAGCATTCCGGGGAGATCGGCGGTTATATCCAAATTCGAGAATACCGGGAGATGCCCGACAAAATCCGCGTGGAATACGATCCGAAGGCCCTAATCATCGATCTTTACGCCGGCGACAAAGGCTGGACGCTCGACCGCAGCGGCGTCTCCGAGATTCCCGCCGCGGATATGGCCGATTATCAAGAGCAGCTCAAGATGCAGATGGGCAACGTGCTGCGCAATCGCATGAATGAGGCCGGGCTGTTTTTTCGCTACGGAGGCAGCGACGTAGTGGATCTGAAAGAGGCCGATTGGGTGGAGATTGGGGACCAAGGACGCACTTTGCGGATGGCCATTGGCCGCGGCGATCATTTGCCAATCCGTACCATGCTCCTGCAGCGCGATCCGAAAACCGGGGAGAAGACGGAACGCAGCACGTATTACACGACCTATCACCTTATCGACGGCATTCAGACGCCGTTTCGTGAATCCCGGTTCCTGAACGGGCGGCAGGTCTACCAGATGTTTCTGGATAGCTGCTCGTATAATGTCGACTTGCCCGCGGACTTTTTTACGCGAGCCTCGCTCGAGCAGCGCTTCAGTCAGGAGCACGGCAAGAACAGGAAGAAGAAATAGGTTGTCAGCGCGCTGTTCCGGCGCGCGGTATAATTCCCGAATGTCAACAGAGGGACCGCGCGCGCGGATACATGGCACCACAGTGTTGTGCGTGCGCCGCGACAATAAAGTGGTGATGGCCGGCGATGGCCAGGTGACCATGGGGCAACAGGTAATGAAACACACCGCGCGGAAGATTCGGCGCCTGTTCAACGATAAGGTGCTGGCGGGATTTGCGGGCTCGACCGCGGACGCTTTATCGCTTTTCGAACGGTTCGAGGGCAAGTTGCAGGAGCATCACGGCAACCTGGCGAAATCGGCGGTGGAGCTGGCGAAAGAATGGCGCAAGGACCGCGCTCTCCGTCATCTCGAAGCCTTGCTGGTGGTCGCCGATGCGAAGAGCACGTTTGTACTGTCTGGGGATGGGGACGTCATCGAGCCGGATGACGGAATCTGCGCCATCGGCTCGGGCGGGCCATTCGCACTGGCGGCGGCGCGGGCACTGGCGAAGCACAGCAAACTGGGAGCCAAGGAAGTCGCGCAAGAGTCCATGCGCATCGCCAGCGAGATCTGCATCTATACGAATGACAGTTTCGCCATAGAAGAATTGTGAAGTCTTCGGGACACAAAGATATGGTGATCTATCTGCCCGGGGAACAGCGGCAAACAGAGCCGGAAGCGCCGCCATCGTTCGACGAGCTGACGCCGCGAGAAATCGTCGCGGAGCTCGATAAATACATTGTTGGACAGGCGCCGGCCAAGCGAGCGGTAGCCATTGCGCTGCGCAACCGCGTGCGCCGCCAGAAACTTCCGCCCGAACTGGCGGAGGAAGTTCTTCCTAAAAACATTCTGATGATCGGCCCCACAGGCGTGGGGAAAACGGAAATTGCGCGCCGCCTGGCGCGGCTGGCCGGGTGCCCGTTTGTAAAGGTGGAGGCTTCCAAATACACCGAGGTCGGCTATGTGGGCCGGGACGTGGAATCCATGATCCGCGACCTGGTGGAGACGGCCATCGACATGGTCCGGGAGGAAAAGCTGGATGAAGTGGCGGAGCGCGCCGAACAAGCCGCCGAAGAGCGGCTGCTCGATCTGCTGCTGCCGCCCTCTCCTCCACCGGATGCCGGCGGCCACGCATTGGCCGAAAATGCGCGACGCGAAGCGGATCGCACGCGCGACAAGCTGCGCGCGCAGCTTCGCGAAGGCAAGCTCGACCAGCGCATGGTGGAGGTCGAAGTACGCGAGCGCTCCATGCCGGCGTTTGAGATCGTCTCCAATCAGGGCATCGAGGAGATGGACATCAACGTCAAGGACATGCTCTCCGGCTTTTTCGGCCAGCAAAAGAAAAAGAGAAAAATGACGGTATCGGAGGCCTTCGATTACCTGATCCAGGAAGAAGAGAACAAGCTGATCGACATGGATCACGTCACGCGCATCGCCACCGAGCGGGCCGAGCAGATGGGCATCATCTTCATCGACGAGATCGATAAAATCGCCGGACGGGAAAGCGGTCACGGACCGGATGTATCCCGGGAAGGCGTGCAGCGGGATATCCTGCCGATCGTAGAGGGCACGACCGTCAACACGCGCTACGGGATGGTGCGCACCGATCACGTCTTGTTCATCGCCGCCGGCGCGTTTCACATCACCAAGCCTTCGGACTTGATACCCGAACTGCAGGGCCGCCTCCCACTTCGCGTGGAACTGAGCGCGCTGACCGAGGAGGATTTTGTGCGCATCCTGACGGAGCCCAAGAATGCGTTGATCAAGCAGTACGTGGCGCTGCTGGAAACCGAGGGGGTCAAGCTGACTTTCAGCGACGATGCCATCGCGGGCCTGGCGCGCTTCGCGGTGATGGTCAACGAGCAGACGGAAAATATCGGCGCGCGCCGCCTGCATACCATACTCGAGCGCGTGCTCGATGAAATCTCCTTTGAAGCTCCGGAGCTGAAGAAGAAAAACGTCAAGATCGACGCCCCCTACGTCGCTAAGCAACTTGCCGAGATCGCCAAGAACCAGGACTTGAGCCGCTATATTCTCTAATCCGCTCCGATGATCCCTTTCGAGCCGCCAAGGCCCAGTGGAGCAGTAAAGTGGCAGGCCCGAAAAGCAAAGCCGCGGTCTGCAAGAGCGTGAGTCTCTCTGTTGATGCCCGCCTATAAATCAGCGCTCGTGATGACCCTCGGCGCTTGCCTATTGGGCTGTGCCTCGCCCGATCTTCCGACTCCCCGCCACGCAGTTGTTCCAGTGCCGGTAAGCGACCTGAGCGCGCGACAGGTGGGGGATACAGTCATCCTGACTTTTACGCTGCCTGCGACCTCCACCGACCTGCAGCCGCTCGAGGAGATGCCTTCGGTTGAAATCTATCGAAATACGCCCGAGGGCGCGGCGAATGCCCCAAAAGCCAAGCCCCCAAAACCAAAGACGAAGAGTGGAAGCACGGCGCGGCTTGCCGATACCCTCCCCTCCGAGACTGTCGAGCAGTACGAGAAGAACGGCCGCATCGAATTTCCCGACAAGCTTGATGCGAGTGAATTAGCGAAGGAGAGCGGCACCGACCTCATTTATACAGTGCGTACCCGCGCCTCTCGGGCCAAAGCATCGGCCGATTCCAATGCGGTCAGCTTGCGAGTTTATCCCGCACCGCCGAGGGTTGAGGATCTGCGCGCCACGCTTACAGAAGCAGCACTGGTGCTGGACTGGAGCGCCGCGCAGCAATCCCGTGGAGATTCCGCGGGTAAGGCTGCCGGATTCCGCATTTATCGCGCGGAGGTGGATCCAACAACGGCGGAAGCGGCGATTTCTAATTCTTCCCAGGCAAAGCTGATCGCGCCGCCGGAATTGCTCGGGCAAACGACGCAGATGGAGTATCGCGATGCCACCTTCCAGTTTGGCCACACTTATTTCTATGACGTTCGCCAGGTGATGCAATTCGGAACCGAGACTGTGGAATCGGCTGACTCAGCTCCCGCCGTTCTTACGGCCAAGGACATTTTTCCGCCGGCGGTTCCTCAGGGCCTGGAAGCGGTGGCTGTGCCGGCTACAAACGGAACCGCCGCATCCATCGAATTGACTTGGACCATCAATAGCGAACCGGATTGGGCGGGGTATAACGTCTATCGAAGTGAACTGGCCGAGAGGCCAGGGCAAAAGCTGAATAGTGAACTCTTGCTTGCGCCGACGTTCCGTGATATGTCCATCATACCGGGGAAGAGTTATTTCTATCGAGTGGGAGCGCTCGATCAATCGGGCAACGAAAGCGCTCTCAGTTCGGCAGTAGAGGCCCAAGTTCCTGGGCCATAGCCTATTCAAGGCGAGGACCCCATGCCCCCTCGGCCGAAGAAGATTGCGCACGTCGATCGAGCGTCCCGAGCGGCACTCAGGCTTGGTCTGGTTATCGGCGCGGCATTGTCGGGAGTGGCGATCGCCTGGGTGCTCATCGCGAATCGCTTTCCGGCCCTGGATCGGCTGGCCATGCTGCGGAATCTCGCGGCCGGGGCTCTCGTCCTCGTTTTCATGCTTGTGCCTGTCTGCCGATTCCGAAGTCATGCATCACACGTTCTCGCCTGCGGTCTTACCGCGTGGTCCGTCCTGACCCTGGTGTATGCCATTTTGCAGATTCCGTTTCCGCGCCTTGGAATACGCATGGGGACCTTCCACTTTTTCATGCTGGGCGCGGTTCTCCTGGGCTTCGCTTCGGCGCTGCTCTGGGTCGTTCACCTGTTGATGACTCTGTGGCACGAACCTGCGCTACCTGCGCGCAAGCGAGCGCACTAATTCCTTCAGGAAGTTTGCGATAGCGAAGGTTATCGGGCCGGAACAGCCGGGCAATCCCGCAGTTGCACAAGGTACGGAACCGCGCAAAAATTGAGACATCAAAACAGAAGAAGGCAAATGGGGGGTTCACGCTTATGAAAATTTTTCTGGATACGGCGAGCCTGGACGAAATTCGCCAGGGCGTTTCGCTTGGGGTGGTGGATGGCGTCACAACGAACCCAACGCTGGTGGCCAAAGAGAACCGGCCGTTTCGCGAGCATGTACTGGAGATCTGCGAAATCCTGAAAGACGGGGTGGTAAACGCGGAAGTGGTCTCCACGGATACCGAAAACATTTTGCGGGAAGCGCGGGAGATCGCCACCTGGCATCCGAACATCGTGGTAAAAATCCCCATGATCCCGGACGGGGTCCGCGCTCTGAGCATTCTCTCGAAAGAAGGCATTCGAGTGAATGTGACGCTGTGCTTCTCGGCGTCGCAGGCGCTGCTGGTGGCCAAAGTGGGCGCTTATTTCGTCAGCCCATTTCTCGGCCGGCTGGACGACATCTCCGAAAACGGACTGACGCTCTTGCGCGACATTCTGGAGATCTATCGGGCCTACAACTTCAGGACACAAGTGCTCGCGGCCAGCTTGCGTCATCCGATCCACGTCGTGGAAGCAGCGAAGATGGGTGCGCATATCGGCACCATGCCTTTCAAGGTGTTCCAGCAACTGTTCCAGCATCCGCTGACGGATAAAGGGCTTCAGGGTTTCCTCAAAGATTGGGAGAAGGCGCGCGAGGTGCTCGGCAATATCGTCGGGCCTGCGGTGCGCAAGGCCAGCCGTTGAGCCACCCGCAATTGCATTCGGATATGTGGACTCTAAGCGCGGCCGCTTTGGCCCTGGTGGGTGGCGCTTTTATCTCTCGACTGTTGGGACGATCGCCGGACTCGGATGAGATCGAACGACAAAGGCGCGCTTACCTGAACCAAATCGGCCGTATCGTCGAGGGGCAGATCACCGACGTGGTAGAAGTCGCAGAGGATACAGGCGGGCGCAAGGGCAGTAAAGCACCCGGCGGGCGCCGCAAGTTGGTGTGCTACAGCTACTCGATTTCCGGCGTCAGCTATGAAACGGCGCAGGACATTACCAGCCTGCAGGGTCGCGCCGGGCTGGAGCGCATCATTACCGGACTTCCCGCCAGCATCAAGTTCGATCCTTCCAATCCCAGCAATTCCATCCTCATCGCGGACGATTGGTCCGGCTTGCGCTGAAAATCTGTGAGGAAGTGGGCGGAAGAAGCGGACCTGAAGAAATGGGCCGCGCTGGCGATTGTGGCCGCCCTGGCGGTGACGCTCACCTTGGGATCGGTCATCGTTCTGGTAGGCGCCACCATCAGCATTTCACGAATGACCAATCCTGCCATGCGGGCGCTGGCCACGGTAGCGGAACTGGTGACAGGGATGCTGTGGCTGGTTGGGACCGTTTATATTGTCACGCATCTGGGTGTGCTCATCTTCGGCAAAGACGGCTCGCCCCGCCGTTAAGCCACCACCACCGCAGTTCGAACCCTGCTAGTGCCGTTCCAACTTGTTTGAGCAAATGGTCTTTCGTCTTGAACCGAACGAATCGACTTTTCGTTCCCCTCAACGGCAGCCGGCCAGATGAATCGATTCGTTCGGCTCTTGATTACGGCGATCTCTCGGAAGCGTTCGCTTGCGCGTTTGGCCAATCTAGTGCCGTTCCAACTATTTGGGCCAAGTGCTTCGCCCTGACGACGCAAAAGTTCAAGAAGGTCGCGGACAGGCATTCTTTGGCGAGACAAGTTGGAACGGCACTAGTTGGAACGGCACTGGGTTAGAATCCTATGGCGAGGCGCACGATGGCTACCACGGAAAAAACGCCGCAGGAAATCGAGGAGTTGCGACGCCGCAGCGCAGCCGCGGAAGAAGGCGGAGGCGCCGAGAGGCGCGAGCGCGAGCACAAGGCGGGGAAACTGGCGGCGCGCGAACGGATCGCCCTGTTATTGGATGAAGGCACGTTCGAGGAACTGGACAAATTTGTGACGCACCGTTGCGTCGACTTTGGCATGGAGCAGCAGCGCCCGCCCGGCGACGGATTTGTCACCGGCTACGGCCGAATCGACGGCCGGCTGGTTTACGTTTTTGCGCAAGATTTCACCGTCTTCGGCGGATCCCTGTCCGAAGCCAATGCTTCCAAAATTTGCAAGGTAATGGACCTAGCCATGCGCGCGGGCGCGCCGGTGGTTGGGCTGAACGATTCCGGCGGAGCCCGCATACAGGAAGGGGTGATGTCGCTGGCGGGCTACGCCGATATCTTCCTTCGCA
>DASPYR010000249.1:0-7457 GCA_035636675.1 Rugosimonospora sp.
CCCGTAGGGGTCTCAAACTAGCATGAATCTGGGACGCGCGAGAGTCATTTTTCGTTGCGCCCCCCTGTGTATAGCCAAGCCACCTCCACGCGCTTGGCCCCGCGGAGTTAAGGTTTAACTGCCGGAGGTGGTGTTAACTAAAGAGCGCGGTCCAACTGCTCCTGATTTTGCCCCCCGCACATTTTTGGTTTAGGCTGAATGTTTCCGCTATGCAACGAGGCATTCGATTTGATGGCCGCCCGGTCTGGGCAGAGATTCGGCTGAGTGCGCTCGCGCACAACTTGAAGGCCATTCGGCGGCACGTCAACCCCGCAGGCCAATCAGGTTCGCGGCCGCCGCGGAAAATCCTCGCGGTGGTGAAGGCAAACGCGTACGGCCATGGCGCCGTTCCCGTGGCGCGCGCTCTCGCCCGCGCCGGCGCAGACTGGTTTGGCGTGACCTGCACGGCCGAGGGAATCGAGCTGCGCGAGGGGAAAATACGCAAGCCGATCCTCGTGCTCACCGGCTTCTGGCCAGGCGAAGAAAAGCGGCTTATCGAATACGACTTAACGCCGGCCATCACCCGCTGCGAGCAATTGCGCCCACTGGAGCGCGCTGCGGCGCGAGTGCGCCGCCGGATCAAATTCCACGTGAAGTTCCAAACCGGGATGAATCGCCTGGGGCTCTCTCCGGCCGAGGTGCCATGCTTCGCCCGAACACTGGCCTCATGCCCACACATCGAATGCGAGGGCATTTTCACGCATTTTGCCTCCTCGGAAGTCTTCACCAATGATTCCGTCGAAAAGCAGCAGAAAGAGTTTGAGCGTATCCTGGAGCATCTGCGCGGCCTGGGCGTTTCGGCCCCTCTGATGCATTTGGCCAATAGCGCAGCGGTCGCCTCTCGCCCTGAAACTTGGGCGAACATGGTTCGGCCGGGTCTGGTGCTCTATGGCTACCACCAATCCTACGAACCGTCTGAACTCACGGCGCAGACGAATGCGAAACTTCCACTGCAGCCTGCGCTGGCCCTGCGCGCGCGGCTGATTTCGGTGCGCGATACCGCGCCGGGCCAGGCGGTGGGTTATAACGGCCGTTGGGTGGCGCAGCGCCCTTCCCGGGTGGCCGTAATTTCGGCCGGCTATGCCGATGGCCTTCCCCGCGCCCTTACGAACAAGGGCCGTGTGATCATTCGCGGCCGATTTGCGCCACTGGTCGGCACGGTGTCGATGGACCTTACCACCGCCGACGTGACCGACATTCCGGATGTAAGTGTGGGCGACGTGGCAACTTTCTACGGTGCCGATGGGAATGCCGCTCAGTACGTCTCCGAAGTGGCGGGACAACTGGGGACCGTAACTTCCGAGTTGTGTTGCGCGTTAGGCACACGGGTACCTCGCTTCTATCTGCCCTGACGGCATTGAGAAACAACGTTCGGCGTGTAAAGCCTTGCTCTACAGCATCCTAAGCTTGACCTGCGTGTTAGAATGCTTTCGCTGCGGCGTGCGGGTAAGCCGCTCCTAGCTTGACTCCGGGGTTCATTCTCCGATTTATTGCGCACCGTTCCCCCGGGAGACGTTTATACAAATCATGCTCACTTCACTTGCAACATTTATCAGCCAAAGCCAATTTATGAGGTTCTCTTATGCCTCGCTCTTATGCCCGAATTGGGCAGGCCCCCGAAGCACCGGTTTCCGAATTCAGCCGCGCGAAATTGACTCCTGAGTTCAGCGGCTCTCGGAGAGAAGTCCGTTTTG
Source organism: Rugosimonospora sp. (assembly GCA_035636675.1). Taxonomy (GTDB): domain Bacteria; phylum Acidobacteriota; class Terriglobia; order Acidiferrales; family UBA7541; genus Palsa-189. Next base: position 1,734 of record DASPYR010000249.1, read on the forward strand.
GCAGTTGGTGGGACCAGTTGGTCGTGCGGCTGGTATTCGCCACCGCGTGCATTGCTGCCGGGTACCATTTTCATCCCTTCGGACTCAGCCGTCCGGCGGCCGCAGTAGTAGGTCTCCTTTTTGCCATCTCTGTTTTCTTATTCGAGATCCGTTTGCAACGGGCGAGTTTGCGGCGGCTGATCGGCGCCGCGGTGGGCTCCATTCTGGGCATTGTGGGCGCCTACTTGATGGGCCTGGTCGTGAGCCGGACGACGATCCCGGAAGACTCGCGGTCTTTTTTGGATATCGGCGTTCTGCTGGTGATGACGTATATCGGACTAGTCCTCGGCGCTCGAAAAGGCGACATGCTGAACTTACAGGCCCTCGGCGGCCTTTTCGGCACCGAGAGGGGAAATCGGCGCCAGCCAAAGATTCTGGACACGAGCGTGATCATCGACGGCCGCGTCGCCGATATTTGCGAAGCCTACTTCCTGGAGGGTGTTCTGGTGGTGCCTCAGTTTGTGCTTCGGGAATTACAATTGGTGGCCGATTCGCCGGATAGCCTGAAACGGCAACGCGGCCGCCGCGGTCTGGAAGTCCTGCAAAGAATGCAGAAGATGCCGCATCTGGAAGTGGAAGTCGCCGAAGACGATTTTCCGCAGATCGCGGAAGTAGACATGAAATTGATCGAGCTGGCCAAGCGTTACGACGCAAAGATCGTAACCAATGACTATAACTTGAACAAAGTGGCGACGCTGCAGGGTCTGGATGTGCTGAACGTGAACCAGTTGGCCAACGCGTTGAAGCCTGTCGTGCTGCCGGGCGAAGCCATGCGGGTGTTTATCCTCCGCGAGGGCAAAGAGTACAACCAGGGAGTAGCTTACCTCGATGATGGCACGATGGTAGTTGTGGATGGCGGGAGGCGGGCTATCAACAAGACGGTGGATATCATCGTCACGTCCGTGCATCAAACGACGGCTGGGAAGATGATCTTCGGGCGTTATGATGACCGCGAGCTATCGAGAAATCATGTGACGCAGCCCGTCGAAGCCCCCGCGAGAGCGGCCGAAGCGCCTGCCGGGGCGGAGCGGCTCCCGCGCGCGGTCGTACCGGACCCTAGTCAATCTTGAGGAATCAGTGCGGCTTGATCTGGAGATGGCTGCAAGAGGTGTAGAGTCTTGAACTTCGATGCGCCCTGAGCTTGGCGCCTGTGCACATCCGCGATATGCCTTCAATTGTCGCCATATTGCCGGCAGCAGGGCTCGGTACCCGCATGGGTGCCGATGCACCCAAGCAATTCCGCTTGTTGGACGGTGTGCCGCTGGTCGTGTTTACGTTGCGAAGATTGGCGGCCTGTCCCTTAATCAGCAAGTTTCTGATTGCCACTCACGCCGATGAAATCGAGGCTCTGAACCAGCGGATTGCCGCAGAGCGTCTCTCCAGGCCCTTTCGCGTTTTGCAGGGAGGGGACACGCGGCAGGAATCCGTGGCTAAGGCGCTCACCGAAGTTTCACAAGAGACGGAATTGGTCTTGATCCACGATGCCGTTCGGCCCTTGGTAACCCGCGATCAGGTGGAGCGTGTGATCGGGGAGGCTCGGCGGTGCCGCGCCGCGATTCTGGGCATTCCGGCCATGGATACGGTGAAAGAGGTGAAGCGCGCCAGCTTGCCGGAGGACGTTGCGCTGATCACAGCGACCATCCCACGGGAACGCATTGTTCTGGCGCAAACGCCCCAGGTCTTTGAGGCCGGCCTACTTCGCGAGGCGTTCGCGCGAGCCGCGGCCGACGGATTTACAACTTCGGACGAAGCGGCTCTGGTCGAGCGGCTGGGACACGACGTTCACGTTGTGCTGGGCTCGGAACGCAATCTGAAGATCACCCGACCCGGCGATTTGGAGATTGCCGAGTTCTATTTGAGCCGCGAACGCATGGCAGCCGAGGTTGGGCGGTGAGCCCATGCGGGATCGGGTATGACTTGCACCGGCTGGCCGCAGGCCGCAAGCTCGTGCTCGGTGGCATTGAAGTCCCTTTCGAAAAAGGCCCGGTCGGTCATTCGGATGGAGACGCGCTGGCACACGCCATCTGCGATGCACTTTTGGGCGCTGCGGGCCTCGGTGATATTGGCACGCATTTCCCGGACACGGATCCGAAGTGGAAAGGTGCGCATAGCCTTCGTTTTTTGGAACACGTGCGGGGTCTGCTGGCGGAACGGCGTTTGCGCATTATGCACCTGGACGCCATCGTGATTACAGAGCGGCCCAAACTGGGCCCGCATTTTTCCGCCATGCGGGAGGCGCTAGCTCAGGCACTGGGAATCGAGGCTTCCCGCATTAATCTGAAAGCAAAAACAAACGAAGGCGTCGGTGCAGTAGGCCGCGGTGAAGCCATTGCCGCCCAGGCGATCGCCACGCTCGAGAGCTAGGGTCCCTCTAGCTGCTTCGGCTCGCCGCCTTTGCCAGAAGTTTCGGCTCGTTCCTCGCCAATGCAAAAATTGACCGGCATCCACGCTGTGAGAGAAGCGCTCGCTGCTCGAAGGCCAGTTCAATCCGTATTGATCGTACGAGGACGGCATGGCGACCGGCTGGAAGAAATCGTTCGCCTAGCCAGGCGCAATGGTGTGTCCGTACGATTTGAAGAACGGCTGCAAGTCGATCGCGCCGCGGGAATGCCCGACCATCAGGGCGTCGTCGCTTTGATCGCTGCGGAGGCCAGCGCCTCGCTCGAGGAGCTTCTCGGCGGGGACGGTTCTCCTGCGGCATCCGGCCTGCTTGTGCTGCTTGACGGTGTGGAAGATCCGCAGAATCTGGGGGCCATTATTCGGACTGCCCTGGCGGCAGGCGCGCGCGGTGTGGTGATTCCGGAGCGACGTGCCGTGGGACTGACCGAAGCCGCGGTTCGCGCGTCAGCCGGAGCGGCGGCGCACCTGCGCGTTGCGCGGGTGACAAATCTAGCGCGCGCCATGGAAGAAATTAAGGAAGCGGGCTACTGGTTGGTTGGGTTGGATGAACGGGCCGAGAAGCACCACACAGAGATCGATCTAAGCGGACCAGTGGCGTTAGTGCTGGGCGGCGAAGGCAAAGGACTCCACCAGCTCGTCAAGGACCGCTGCGATTTTGTGGTTTCCATTCCCACAAGCGGCCCGGTGCGCTCGTTGAATGTTTCTGTAGCCGCGGGAGTGGTTTTGTTTGAGATTGTGCGCCAACGCGCCGCCAAGCGACACTTGGGAGCATTGAAGAATACCGGCAAAATTCAGGGAGACATCATCGCTCCGGCTGGCGATGAGGCAGACCGGGAAGCCGGCCGGTAGCTCACTTATCCGGATCGAAAGCCCCGGATCAAAATCGACAGATCAGGTCTGGTACTGGATGAGGGAGAAGACATCCAGGCCGGGCAATTTCGCGCGGCCATTCAGGAAAGTAAGTTCGACTGCGAAGGCGACGCCATTCACAGTGCCACCGAGGGTCCGCACGAGTTTCACCGTGGCGGCCGCCGTACCTCCAGTGGCGAGCAGATCATCGCTGATCAGGACGCTTTGGCCCGGGCGGATGGCATCTTCGTGGATCTCCAGCGTATCGGTGCCGTACTCGAGTTGGTAGGAAACTTTGGCCGTCTTGGCGGGCAATTTCTTAGGCTTTCGGACGGGAACGAATCCAGCCCCTAAGCGATATGCCAGCGCGGGAGCGAATATGAAACCGCGCGCCTCCACGCCCACCACCACGTCAACTTTGCGATCCGCATAGTGATCGCAAAGCCTATCCACTAGTTTTTGAAAGCCGTGCTTATCTTTGAGCAGCGTAGTCAGATCATAGAAAAGAATGCCTGGCTTGGGGTAATCCGGGATTTCACGGATCAACTTCTTGAGATCATCCATTATGAGCCTCGAGCCGGAGATTTTAACGATCGAAAGTCACGGAGAATCCGGAGCTAAAAGCCAACAAAACTTCTGCCTCGACTTCGTCGACATCAGACACGGCGGCAAGCGCCGGGCCGCGTCGCAACTCCCGAGCGAGGTCGCGAAGCTGAGCGCTGGTGCCGATGGCATAGACTTCCACGCGCCCATCGGCCAGGTTTTTGGTGTAACCTGTAACGCCAATTTGCTCGGCCGTATCCATGGCAAAATAACGATACCCGACGCCTTGCACTCTGCCCGAAACGAAGAATCGCTTGGCTTGTTTTTCCGCCCGCATTGCCGCCTGCCAGCGCCTTCGCAGCCGCGGCAAGGGATTTTACCAGAGCGCATACAAAGAAATTCAGAAAGCCCAACCGAAAGGCTCTTCGTGCGAGGCTAGCGGATATAATAGGAAGGCGATCTCGAGGATGGTTGGAGTAAACGGCACCGGCTGATCGGGCATCTTAAGAAACCGTGATCCTAAAACGCATCATTCTGGTTCTAGCTTTTCTGCTGATGGTGGCTCCTGCGGGGAACTTCTTCGCGGTCCCACTCGCTGCTCAAGAGCCCGTGGGCCCGCAAACACCACCCAAGCCTCCGGAGATCGTCCGGATTCCCACTCGGCCTGAAACGCCTGCGGAACAGCCGCCAATCGCTCCGGACGAAATCATCCGGCGATTTTCCGGACAAGAGGACCAGCTTGCGCATCTCTTCGCAACCTATGGTTATCGGAAAACGGTGCGCCTGGAGGAAATCGGGTCTGACGGCAAAGTTTCCGGCCAGGCGGAGATCAGCTCGTCCTCGCTCCCGATTGCCGACGACGCTCGGCGGAAGACTGATGGAGAGCCGCAGTCAACGCTGAAGTTTCTGAATCTGGAGCGCGACGATATCGAGGCGCTCTCGAAAATTCCGGCATTTCCTCTGGTCAGCTCCAATCTGCCCAAATATGAGATCACCTATGAGGGTAAGCAGCCGGTTGATGAGCTGAACACGTATGTATTCCAGGTCAAGCCACGGCAACTCGAACGCGCTCGGGCATATTTCGATGGGCTCGTTTGGGTCGACGACCATGACTTGGCGATCGTGAAAACGTACGGTAAATGGGTTACTGAAACCGGCGACGCACATGCTTCACAACTGCCCTTTACCATCTTCGAGACTTATCGACAGCCAGTAGCCAACAGATATTGGCTGCCGGCGTATTCGCGTTCTGACGGATCGTTTGACGATAAGGGTTTAAGTATTCCCGTTCGTCTGATCATCCGCTGGGATCAGTACGCGCCGCGGCCGCCCGATAACTTGCCCCGCCAGAGTCCGCCAGACGCGACCCCTCCGCGTTAGCTGTGCCAGATAAGCTCAGGAAGCGAACTGATGGTCTTAATTAGTACGTTTGGCCGCGAAGCGCGCAGGCTTTCGGGAACTGGAGAATGCTGGAGAACGCCGACAACAGCTACGCCGGCACGCCGAGCCATCTTCACGTCCTCAGGCGCGTCTCCGATGTAGATGCAGGAGCCGGGCTGGAGACCCAGCTGGCGAATGGCAAGCTGAAGTTGCAGGGGATGCGGCTTGCGGTGGGGGACCTGGTCACCGAAGATACTCACGCCAAAAAGATGCTCCAGCCCAAATGCGCGAATCTGCGAGCGAACCCGCAAGCTGCTGCCGCTGCTGACTAGGCCGAGCCGAAATCGTTGCGCCAATGTTTGTAAGACGAGGCGGGCGCCGGTCTGCAGCAGAGGGCGTTCCGAACGATAGAAGCGACGCCAAAGCCGATCCGCTTCCGGCCAGCGTTCCGGCGGCAGTTCTGCGGCTCGATAGACGTTATGCCAGTCCGGCGAGTAATGTTGCGCCAGGTTG
>DASPYR010000250.1:0-4364 GCA_035636675.1 Rugosimonospora sp.
GGGCCGTGGGCCTGTTTTAGATTAATGACTGTTTTCATAAACCTCAGGCTAGTGCCGTTCCAACTATCTGCATCAAATTCTCTACGAGGCCACCCCACAGCCAATCGCAGGCTCTTTGGGCCGAACCTCTCGCCGGATCAAGTTGGAACGGCACTAGGTAGCCGCCCTGGTAGCCGGTAGATAGGGCGGAGTCAATAATCTGCCCGGGAGCAACTCCTCGACCGCCCCAGAGACGCAGCACCGTGAACCAGGGCGGCTACCAGGGTTTTCCCCACTCCGCCGTCGGTGAGAACAGATCCAGGCCGACAGCGAAGTGATTCCTCGGCAAACACTGACAATAAACCACTCGCGCCTGCGACTGGAAGTCGCTCTCGAGAGATTCAAGCAAGACGCGCGCCTCCGGCTTCCAGCGCTGCTTGGTCACCACGCGGGCACCATGAGGACTAACATTTTCGGTGAAGGTTTTCTCCGCCAACAGTGATCCATCTATGGTCGAAAGCTGCACGGCCACCGCCCTTGCGATCCGTCTTTCGGGTCGAGGGGCCGACGCATGAATCGCGCGCGCGACCCCTGCTCCTCTAGAGCCCCGCGGCTGTATAACCGATTCGGACTCCATTCGTCTCTCCTGCGATTCAGACTCCATTCGTCTCTCCTGTTGCTAGACGAAATGCGTCTCCGGCTAGTTGTGACTAACATGGATAGGGCCGACGGCTTCGAAGGTATATACGGCATTCACCGGAAATGAGTATCGGGCCTTTAACCGCGGTTGCGTGCTCGAACAAGGATTGGGCGAAGACGCCGGCTCCAGGCCGCCTTCGGGGAGATCGCCGTTCTGGGTCCCAAGACCTTGGGATTGCTGGTCACGTCCAGCACTAAGCCGTATCATGAGGGGCACTCAAAGGTGAGGAGAACCTTGAAGCGGTTTGTCCGAAGCTCTGGCGTCGTCACTCTCGCGCTTGGAACGGTCCTAGCTTGCCAGTCGAGACCAACTCAGATGTCCAAAGCCCCATCCGTTGCACTCTCAAGGCCGACGGGGCTGCTCTACGACGACATTTATTTGCGACACCTGTCAGGCAATACTGGCCATCCCGAACGTCCGGAGCGCCTGATCGCTATCCGCGAGGCTTTGGACAAAGCAGGCCTCCTGCGGAGTTTGTACTCCATTCATCCTCGCCGTATCACGCAGCAAGAATTGGAGCTTGTTCACAAACCGTCTTACATTGCGCTGGTTCGCCGGGAATTGGCGAACGTGCAGGGGCTCCGTGAGCTAAGCACAGGAGATACGCTTGTGTCAGCGGACTCGCTAGAGGCGGCTGAATTCGCGGCTGGTGGCGTCCTTAACGCGGTTGATGCGGTGATGCAGGGTAAGGTCAAGAATGCCTTCGCCGCCGTAAGGCCGCCAGGGCATCACGCCACTCCTACCCGCGGGATGGGGTTCTGCATCTTCAACAATGTGGCCATCGCGGCCCGTTATGTGCAGAGAAAGTATGGTGTGCGGCGCGTCTTGATTGTGGACTGGGACTACCACCATGGGAATGGGACACAGGAAGCGTTTTACCAAGATGGTTCCGTCTTTTACTTCAGCACTCACCATTACGGAGCTTATCCTGGCACCGGGTCCGCGGAGGAAACCGGGGCCGGTAAGGGTGCGGGGAAGATTCTGAACGTGCCGCTACCCCCGGGAGCGAGTGATGCACAGATCGTAGGAGCTTTTCAAACCAAGCTCGTTCCCGCGGCGCGAAATTTCAAGCCCGATTTCATTCTGATTAGCGCCGGTTTTGATGGAATGCAGAACGACCTGCTCGGAGTGTTCAACATTACCCCGGCAGGTTTCGCCGCGATTACCCGCATAGTGGTGGAGCTTTCGAAGGAACTCTGCCAAGGCCGCATCGTATCGGTGTTAGAAGGCGGTTACCGACTGGATGGGCTTGCTGAAAGTGTCCTGGCACATGTACAGGTGCTGCGGGAAGAATGACCAAGTCATTTAACTTTGGTGGACCCGTGGGACGGCGAGCGATTTTGAAGGCAGGGATCGGCCTGGGAATTCAGCTGAGTCTCGGCCAGGAATCGCCGGGCCAGGAGGAAGGCGCGTCGCAACGACCGAAAGAAGGCGATCTGCTGGTTAGAGCCGGTGATTCGACCTTCACGCCGCTAACGCCCGCCGATATTCCGGTTGGAGGTAAGCAGACAATGGCGTGGCCAATGGACCCGACGGACAAGACCGTACGCAACGGTTCCCGCCTCAATCGCGTGCTGCTCCTGCGGCTTGACCCTGAGAAACTCAGCCCCGAGACAAAGTCGCGTGCCGCAGATGGCGTCGTCGCCTACACGGCCATCTGCACGCACACCGGCTGCGAAGTCACCGAGTGGGTAGCGGAGGAGCAACTCCTGGTTTGCCCATGTCACGAGTCAAGATTCGAACCGAAAGACGCCGCCAGGGTTGTTGACGGCCCCGCACCGCGCATGTTGCCGGCGCTGCCGCTCAAACTTACGAATGGAACGCTGGTAGTGGCGAAGCCGTTTACGGGGCCCGTCGCTTTCGAGGTGCAATAAACGTTTTTCGGCAACTGGAGAAATATGACAAGCAGCCCTAAGATTCTCCGCACTGCGACGCTCGCTTGCGCACTCGCCTTCCCGTTTACGGCCGCGTTTACGACGGCGGCGCAAACACCGCCGACCCAGCCGCCCGCGCCGGTTCCAGCCGTTCTGCAGAATTACAAGCCGGTCACAGCGGAGCGCTTGAAAAACCCGGAGGACAGCGACTGGTTGATGGTCCGGCGCACATATAACGGATGGGGATACAGTCCGCTATTTCAAATCACGACAGCGAATGTCCAGCGGCTGCAGCCTGTTTGGGTGCTGGCGACAGGCGTGAACAACGGCCATGAAGCCGTGCCGATCGTGAACAACGGCATCATGTTTGTGGCGACGCCCGGTAACCAGGTGATGGCCATTAACGTAAGGACCGGCACGATTCTCTGGCGCTACCGAAAGCAGCTGCCCGACGACGTGGTTTTACTCCACCCGACGAGCCGCGGCGTGGCCCTCTACGGCGACAAGGTCTTTTTCGCATCGGGCAATGCGGTTCTGGTGGCACTGGAGGCGAAGACCGGCAAAGAAGTGTGGACCACGAAAGTTGCCGAGAACCAGAATGGATACTACATGACGCTGGCACCGCTGGCGGCGGCTGGGAAAGTGATGGTTGGCGCGTCGGGCGGGGAGCTGGGAATCCGCGGCTTCGTCGCGGCTTTTGATCCGGACACGGGAAAGGAATTGTGGAGGGTTTATACGGTACCTGCTCCCGGAGAGCCCGGGAGCGAGACTTGGCCTGAGGGCAACCAATGGAAAACGGGTGGCGGCCCGGTTTGGGTGACCGGCAACTATGACCCGGAAACGAACCTGGCGTTCTGGGGAACAGGCAACGGCGGCCCGTGGATGGGCGATCAACGCCCGGGCGACAATCTCTTCACCGCCTCGACCATCGCGGTGGATGTCGCTAGCGGCAAGATCAAAGGCTACCACCAGTACAATCCAAACGAATCGTGGGACTGGGACGAAGTATCGCCTCCGCTGCTGGTGGACTACAAACGCGGCGGAAGAACGATCAAGGGTTTGATTGACGTGGCCCGCGACGGCTATCTGTGGTTCCTCGAACGCACGGACGGTGCGATCAACTTCGTCGAGGGCGAGCCGTTCGTAAAGCAAAACGTCTTCAAGAGCGTCGACCCGAAGACGGGACGGCCGGAGGTTGATCCCGACCATAAGCCCGGGACCGGCAAGAAGGCAGACTTTTGCCCCTCGCACTGGGGAGGCAAAAATTGGCCGCCGGCCGCGTTCAGCCCGAGGACGCGCATGCTGTACATCCCGGCGAACGAAAATCTTTGCGCCACGATCACCGCCAGGGAAGTGGAATATTCGCCGGGTTCGCCCTTCACGGGCGCGACGAGTACGCTCGCGATGGCTCCGGGCGCCGACCACATCGGCGAAGTGCAAGCCTGGGATGTGGACACCGGCAAGCGCGTGTGGACTCACACCTACGCGAAGTCACCGAATTGGGGGCCGATGCTGGCCACGGGCGGCGGCCTGGTATTTAGCGGCGGGACCAACGATCGAATGTTTCATGCTTTCGACGCGTCGACTGGCCAACTCTTGTGGGAATTCCCAACCAACTCCGGCATCATCGGACAGCCTTCGTCATTCATGGTGGATGGGAAACAATATGTCGCGGTGCAGTCGGGCTGGGGTATAGACTCGCGCGCCATGGAGGCGCGGCTGAACACTTTGTTTCCGGGCGAATATCCGGAGGTTCCGGAGGGCGGAGCAATCTGGGTATTTGCCGTGAAGTGATCAACGGCGTTTTACCT
>DASPYR010000251.1:0-2238 GCA_035636675.1 Rugosimonospora sp.
TGACCGGAGCGTGTTTCCACGTAGTCGGTCATGCGCGCCAGTAGGCGGTGAACCCATCGACCAGAACTTGGCTAGGCGCGGATGAAGGCATCGGAAAAAAGTTGCCGCTGAATGCGGCGCGCTGCCCACAAACCTATTCGAGATGATCAAGCACGTCTTGCCAACGGCTGAACGCTCGCTGCCGAGTGAAATACGCATCGAGCATTTGCCGGGCACAGCGGCCCATTTCCGCAACTCGTTTCGTGTCCATCGATAGGCTTACAATTGCGGCGGCAAGCGCCTGGGCGTCGCCCGGCTGGATCACGATCCCGCATTCGTGCTGGCGCACAAGCCGCGCAATTTCACTATGTCGTACGGTGATAGCGATAATCGGTCGGCCCGCGGCCGCGATACCGTAGAAATTGCTGGGCACGACCAGCCCCTCGAGCTCCGGCCGCAATGAGAGCCAATGCACATCCGGCGCGGAAAGCGAATGCTTCAGCATATGCCGTTCCTGGTAAGGCAGAAAGCGAAAGCTGTCCGGCAGCCCGTGCTCCTTGGCTCGGTCAGAAAGTGCAGTGAGCCGATCTCCGCCTCCGATGAAGAGGAAGACAATTTTCGGTTCATTGCGTAGCTGCGTGGCAGCAGCGAGCAGCGTTTCGACTTCATGCGCGCGGGTCAAATTGCCTGAGTAGCCGACAACGAATTTGCCCTGCAGATTCAAGTCTCGACGCAACAGGTTAAGGGCGGGAGGAATCGGGGAGATCTTCTCGTCATGGGCCCAGTTTGGAATTACGTGGACGCGCTCCGGCGCGGTACCGGATGAGCGCACTAGTTCCGCCATTCTCTCGCCAACAACGACGTTGGCCCGCGCGGCTCGCAGAGAACGGTCCCGCAGGTAAATAAGGGCGTGGCCAATATAGCCCTTTAAGAAGCGACACCCGAGGGAATTGGCCGTCTCGGGGTAGAGGTCCTGAAGCCAATTCACCAGATGGGCTTGGCGGCGTTCGGCGATCAGCATGGCGGGTAACGAGATCAGCGGTGGATCGGTCTTGGCTATAAGGATGTCGCCGGGATTGACCAGCTTGTTGAGGCTGCTCCACAGTGAAGCGTAGAAGGAGGCGTAATCCAGGCTCCGCCCGAGCAGCTCTGAGCGGCCGAACCGGAACCGCCCAGTCGGGAGCCGGTGTATGTGGACGCCAGCGACGATTTTCTCGGCCGGTAATTGCGCCTCCGGGTCATCGTAGCGCTGCTGGCTAGTGACGACGTGCACCGACCGTCCTTGGAAGGCCAAGTGAAAGGCTAGATCCGTCACGATCTGGCTGATGTCGGAATTATCCGGGAAAAAGAACCGACTCAGGAAGATAATGCGCTTCATCGGCCTGTCGCGCGCTTGAAATTCAGTTTGCGGAGGCGCGTGGCCACCACCTCATCCAAATCAGCAGGACCACGTAACTATCGGCTCGACCGCAGGCCGGCGTCAAGCTTTTCGGTATCCTGCCGCTGAGCAACAGGAAAAGTGACTGAATGAAGTAAGAAGTGGAGAGCCGACGTTTGTATTCGTGATCTGGACTCAATATGCCCTGCTTGGCGTCTCTTTGCCGGCTATCATCAAAGGCATGATCGTGTTGCCGGTTACGTTCGGTCTCAGCTCGGCAGCGACCGTCGCTATTTGTCAAATACCGATCGGCGCCCATCTAATTGGAGGAAAACGGCGCTAAGTCGCCCGAAGCACCTGATACAGACTCGATGAACGGGAGGCAGGGGGTCCGGTCGCAGCTCAATGTTGGTAGCGGTTCTGGGGGCATCAAGAGGACGGGAGATGACCAATGCCATTCCTGAAAGTTTTGGCTGCGGGGCATTCGAGAGTGGGCCGCTCGAACAGACAGCGTTTCGAGAGGTTTGGTTATTCGGGAACCTGCGCGCAGGATCGAGGCACGCCAGATAGCGACGTACGAGAGCGCTGGCGACTGGGGTGAATAGGGCGCCCAAGAAAAGCTGAGGAAACCAGCACTCGACCTGTCTGACGTTGTCTGACGAGCGTGTATCTTCAATACTGGGGAGCATCGTCCGGCACGCATTTGCGGCATGGTGTCCCCTTTGCTCGGTCGCGCTGAGCGGTCAAGCCCCAACGCCGCATAGCGGCGCGCCGAAGGCGCGGGGCTTGACGGCGAAGGCGCGGACCGAGCAATCATCCGCGTTGCCGCAATGTGCGTGGTTATCCAACACTGTCCGAGAGATCGAGTACCAATTTTTACA
>DASPYR010000252.1:0-2008 GCA_035636675.1 Rugosimonospora sp.
ATCAACGCCGCGCGCACCGACAACAAGAACAGCGTTCTGATGCGCGTCAAGAGCGGCGGTTCGTCGCGCTTCGTCGCGGTGCCCTTAGCAAAGGGCTAGGGCTAACTATCTAGGAGATGGAGGGTGTCGCCGGCATCAGTCGCCCCCGCCGACGGCTCTTTCCGGGGGGCGGGTCAAAATGCCCGCTCCCTCGAGCTACCTTCCGATGGAATACGCCCCCCTCTGTCGGGAGGTCAAAGGGCGGTGAGGTCCCCCAGCTTCACCGCCCGCTTTTTTTGCTTAATCCGGAGCTGCCAGGTCGCCTTGCATGAGGATGCCGACCGCGCCATGGTGACAGAAGGCTGACCCACTTGACCGCAATCGACCCCCAGATGCGCCTCTTGATTATCGAAGACGACCGCGAGTCCGCCGACTACCTGGTGAAGGCATTTCGTGAAGTCGGTTACGTTGCCGATCTCGCCGGCGATGGCGAGGAAGGGTTGGCGCTCGCCGACAGCGGCGACTATGACGTGCTGGTGATCGACCGGATGCTGCCGAAGCGCGACGGCCTGTCGCTGATCGGCACCTTGCGCGAGAAGGGCAATCGCACCCCGGCACTGATCCTCTCGGCGCTCGGACAAGTGGACGACCGCATCAAGGGCCTGCGCGCCGGCGGCGATGACTACCTGCCAAAACCCTATTCATTCGCCGAACTGCTGGCGCGGGTCGAAGTGCTGTCGCGCCGCCATGGCGGCCCGGCCGAGGAAACCGCTTATCGTGTCGGCGACCTCGAGCTCGATCGCCTTTCGCACCGGGTGGCGCGTGGCAAGGACGAATTGACGCTGCAACCGCGCGAGTTCCGGCTGCTGGAATATCTGATGAAGCACGCAGGGCAGGTGGTGACGCGGACCATGCTGCTGGAAAACGTCTGGGACTATCATTTCGATCCGCAGACCAATGTCATCGACGTGCATATTTCGCGGCTGCGCTCCAAGATCGACAAGGGTTTTGAGCGGCCGTTGCTTCATACGATTCGCGGCGCCGGATACATGATCCGTGATGGGATCAGATAAGATACAATAACTGTTGCATTTTTTCAGGTGCGCTGTTTTTGGATTGCCAAATATTTACCGCTTCTCCCAACCGTCAGTTGGCTCCGCAGCACCGCCGAAAAGTAAAAGCCCCGCCTAAGCGGGGTTTTCTTCAAACGGCTTGCGGGCGTCCGGCAGCGTTTTGAGCCATACTCTCAAATCGTCCGGCAGGATGATCGTACGCCTCCCGTGCTTCTTGGCCTTGAGATCGCCGCTGCTGATCGCTTCGCGAATGGAGGTCAACCCGATCCCGGTGAGGGCGCTAGCCTCCTCAGGTGACACCGAGAGCCGTTCCGAGAGCGGTACTTTTCCCTTCTGCCCGAACTCGTTCATCACATTAGCCCCTTATGGTTTGCGGACCACAACGGTGTGGCTAGTCTCGCCGCCCTTGTCCTCTACCTGCGATTCCGGCACAGGCGACAATCTCACGCGCCTCCTTGGCGTAGCTTGGTACAGCGGCCAATAAAGAGCGCATCGGAAAACGTGATCATCCCTACATGATGCATTTCGCCATGCCGAAGCAAAATGGTTTCAAAAATGCATCGTACATTTGGATACCAAAGCGAATGAAAGGAGTGGTTCGCGCTTCCCAATTTCTTTGCCCCTACTCAGGGCAATAGCTGCCACGAATTTCTGGAGCCTGGGGCGAAGCTCCTCGTACCGTGGGTTCGAATCCCACTCTCTCCGCCACTACACTGTTCTCCTCTGTATCCGATTGTTCGAATTGACAGCAAAAACAACGAGTAGCGCGATAACTATTGCGGCTAGTTCCGCGATGTTGCCCTTAGTCATCGCGCAAACCGTAGCTTTTGACGGTGGGTTCGGAGGACGGATTTCCGCGATGGAGAACACATGGCCGGCAAGCTCAAGCCCCTCGACGTCGAACGCGAAACTCGGCCCGGCAAATACCCTGACGGCGACGGCCTCTACCTCGTCGT
>DASPYR010000253.1:0-5668 GCA_035636675.1 Rugosimonospora sp.
TGGCTATCAGCCGCCCTGCCCGCCTCCCGGCGCGACGCCTCACCATTACACATTCGAACTGTACGCCCTGGACACCAAAGTCGATCTGCCGGCGGGATCAACCCGGGCGGACCTGCTGAAGGCGATGGATGGCCACGTGATCGGCAAAGCCACGACCGGAGGGACTTTCGGCCGCTAAGCGATAATCCCAGAGCCGTCTAAGATAGAAGAAGATTGTCGCGGATAGAACGGCAGACGCCGTTCCTCCGCGGCGGCGCAACTATCCCCCCGGGTTTTGCGGACGTGCGCAATTCTCTGCGCTCAAACCCTCGAATAAAGTCGAAATTACTTGCCCGCTTCCTTCTTTGCTCCGGGGTCTGCAATGAGCTTCAAATAATCCAGCTCTTGCGAGCCGATGCAGATTTGCTCCTCGAAGTCCTGCTTCGGAATCCACTTGAAATGCGCCGTGGTGATGTCAAAGGGCTTGGTGTAGGTCTGGGGATCGTCGATGTGGATGGTGGCTTCCAGGTCGTTGTGGTCCACGCGCTTGTAAGTCTCCGTCACATGGATACCGACGCTATGCGGATGGCCGGCGTTATCTAGCCACGTATTTTCGTCGCTTCCGGTCGTCTCGACGATAAATGTGTAATCGTCCTGCCAATGGCCGATCGAATATCCCCAGTAGCGCGGATCCGGTGCGTCCTTTTCGGTACCGCCCACATTGGCGGGCAGTGGCCGCCCGTCGGTGAAGATTTCCCGCCAGGTCTTGTCGTACTGCCACATCTGTATCACCCGGTCCGGCATGGTCGCGAACGCAATTCCCCTGGTCATAAAGACCATGGCGCGCGGGAATCCCAGCGGATCGCAGGTGTTGTCCGGGTCGTTGGAATCCGCGACGGCGTATTCTGAATTATTCCTGTGCGCGCGGAAGACTTGCTGGCCCCACGGCGTCATGGGCGGAAGGGGGTTGATTTTCTGGCCGACGCTCGAGCCCCAAAAGCCGGTGAGGTCGCGCTTGGGAGCGGCGCCTCCGGTCCCCTCGCCGGCTAATTTGTCCAGTATGCTGACGCTGCCTTCACGCAGGGGCGGTGGCGGCTCGGTTTGCGTTTTTTGTGCTCCCGCATAGGAGGCAAAAAAGAAAACTCCGGCCAGACCTACGATTGCAGTTTCGAAAATATTCCGCATTTGCCCTTCACCTCGTGGAAGTAGCCACGCTTTGACGACATGGCCGAGCAGCTCTAGCGCCGGCTTAGTATCGATTGATATCGCCTTGATCTTCTCTGTCGCTGTCCCTCAAGGTCCTGCCATCGTCAAGCACGATTTTCCCGAGACGTCCCGCGGCGCTCTGGAATTTCGATGGCCAGATGTAAACAGTAATCAGGTCCCCCGGCCTCAACGAATATTTATTCCAGCCAAGCAGTCGAATGGCCCCGGCGCTGCCGGCTTCGCCAGCCCAATGTACAACGTTGCCTTTTTCGTCTTTGGCGTCGAATAGAACCAGGGTATGGGGATTTTGCCACATGAACTTCGTCACCGTGGCATCCTTCAAGACGATGGCTTTTTTCACGTACATCGCGCTTCCATGATGCGCGAAGACGGAGCCGCATGTCGTCAGGAGAACGGCGGTGATCATCACGAAAAAGTTTCGCAACTTGCTTTCCACTCGAAATATCCTAAAAATCGTTTCGCCCAAAGAATATGCGGGGCGACTCGCACTGTCAATTGCGCCCATGTCGCAGAAAAGCGGGCAAATCGTAGCCGCTGGCGAGGGTGTACAATCTGTCGATCGTCCGCGGAGATGACATGCCCGGCTTTCCCGGTGTCGATTTCCTGGAAATCGATTCTTTGCTGAACGACGACGAGCGCTTGGTGCGCCAGACGGCTCGCGAATTTGTCGACCGCGAAGTTCTGCCCATCATCGAGAAGCACAACCGCGAAGCCACCTTCCCCATGCACCTGGTGCCGCAAATGGCCGAACTGGGATTTTTCGGCGCGAACCTGAGCGGCTACGGCTGCGCCGGGATGTCCAACGTGGCCTACGGCCAGGTCATGCAGGAACTCGAACGAGGCGATTCCGGCCTGCGCAGCTTCGTCTCCGTGCAAAGCGCTCTGGTGATGCATCCCATCCACGCCTTCGGCTCTTCCGAGCAGAAGGAAAAATGGCTGCCCGCGCTGCGGAGCGCCAAGGCGATCGGCTGCTTCGGCTTGACGGAGCCGCAATTCGGCTCCAATCCCGCGGGAATGCTCACGCGGGCCGTACGCCGCGGCCGCGCCTACGTGCTCAACGGCGAGAAAATGTGGATCACCAATGGCTCGCTCGCCGATGTGGCCCTGGTTTGGGCGAAGGCCGAAGACGGCCGCATTCGTGGCTTTCTCGTGGAAAAGGGCGCGCCCGGATTCAAGTCCTGGGACGTGCACGGCAAGTTATCGTTGCGCGCCTCGATTACTTCGGGCCTGTCTTTCACCGATTGCGAAATTCCCGCGGAAAACGTGCTTCCCGGCGTCGAAGGCCTGCGCGGCCCGCTCTCCTGCCTTACGCAAGCGCGCTACGGAATCGGCTGGGGGGCGATCGGCGCGGCCATGGCCTGTTACCAGACAGCGCTCGAGTATGCCAAGACGCGCCGGCAGTTTGAAAATAAGCCTATCGCCGCACACCAACTGGTGCAGGATAAGCTCGTGTGGATGGTTACGGAAATCAGCAAGGCCCAATTGCTCGCTCTGCACGTCGGCCGGCTCAAAGACCAGGACCGCGCCGCGCCCGAGCACGTCTCCATGCTGAAGATGAACAACGTTTGGATGGCCCTGGAAGCCGCGCGCAAGGCCCGCGACATTCTCGGCGCCAATGGCATCGTCGACGATTACTGCGTCATGCGCCATATGAACAATCTCGAATCCGTTTCCACCTATGAGGGCACGCACGACATTCATCGCCTCATCATCGGCGAACGCATCACCGGCCTCTCCGCCTTCGCCTGAGCCGCGCTCGTTGCAGCCTGGGGCGCTCCGGCAGCCCATAGTGCGGCAGGATCCAACAAAAAGTTGCCGCCGGTGGCCTCGGGGAACGTCTTTGTACGCGGCCCGAATTTGTTTATGATTAGGCCCTTTGGCCGCTTCGCGAGTTCAGCGCGAAGCGCCGCGCGGAATGATTCGGCACGCCCAATCGCGGCCACATAGAGCCCCGCCGGCGGGGCAAGCGGGAGCAAAGATGCAAAAGACGCAAATTCAGCTCAGTTTGGAACTGCTGCGCGTGGTCGAGCAGGCGGCCATCGCCTCCGCACGCACCATGGGCACCGGCGACCGCCACAAGGCCGATCAAGCCGCCACCGAAGCGATGCGTCAGGTCATGGACCATGTTCCCATGGACGGCACGGTCGTCATCGGCGAAGGCGAACGCGATGAAGCGCCCATGCTTTTTATCGGCGAAAAAGTGGGCGCCGCGGTCCACAATCAGAACTACCAATATCCGGCCGTGGATATTGCCGTTGACCCGCTCGAAGGCACCAACCTCTGCGCTACCGGCGCCCCCAACGCCATCACCGTGCTGGCCGCCAGCGAAAAAGGCGGCCTGCTGCACGCGCCCGATCTATATATGGAAAAAATTGTGGTCGGCCCAAGCTGCAAAGGAGCCGTCGACCTGGACGCGCCTGTGGTCGACAATATCCGCGCCATCGCCCGCCGCCTCAACCGCGACAAGGAGGACCTCGTCGTCATCGTTCTCGACCGCCCCCGCCACCAGAAGCTGATCGAAGATATTCGCGCCACCGGCGCGCGCATCCGCCTGATCAGCGACGGGGATCTTTCCGCGGGCATCTCCGCTGCCGTCGTCGGCGCGGGCGTCCATGCCGTCATGGGCACGGGCGGCGCCCCCGAAGGCGTGCTCACCGCCGCCGCGCTTCGCTGCCTCAATGGAGAGATGCTGGCGCGCTTGGTGGTCAGCAAGCCCGAACATCAGGAGCGCCTGGCCAAGATGGGCATCACCGATCCCAAGCGCATCTACGAAACCGAAGATCTCGCCTCGGGACGCCAGATCATTTTCGCCTGCACCGGCGTTACTGACGGCAATCTCCTCCGCGGCGTGCGCTTTTTCGGGGACGGTATCCGCACGCATTCGTTGGTTATGAATCTCGAAGAGCGCCAGGTGCGCTTCATTGACTCCGTGCACCTTGAGAAGCGCCCCGACGTCAAGGTTCGCTTCGCGTAGGCACACTCCTCTAGCGGGTACACTATCCGGATCGCTTTTTCGGCTGAGGTCTTGCAGGTCGCGAGCAAAGATGCCGGCCTAAAGTCCGGCGCTACAGAAGCAGGAAAAGGCCCGAGGCCGCACGCTGAAGATCTCACCGCCTGGGTAGCGCGCTGGCGCGAGCGCGCCCTGTGCTCGTTTCGGCAAAGTGCAAAGTGTTGGGCTTGCGCTGGCGAATAAACAAAAGCCGTGCGCCGGCTCCGTATGATAGGGAGCCGGCGCACCGCTGAATTTCGGCGTCGGAGCGTTACATTGACTACGAAAGCGCTGTGCCGCTTTCGCTGAGCAGCCTTAGCGGCGGCCCATCATGGCAGGCTGCGGCCGGCGAGCCAGCGGCACCAGCGGCTTCGGCGTCACCGGCGGCATCGTACGCATCTGGCCGCTGGTGGAGACGTGGTCGCTGATGGCCTGCAGCCTCTTCAGTATGCCCTGCCATTGCTCCCAATCGAGCTGGCGCAGGAAGGGCCGCAATCCCTGAATGAACGGATCCTCAAGCAGCGCTTCGCCGTTCGATTCGGGGATGAAGAAGCGGTTGAGTCCCACGCCCAGGGCTTCGGAGATTTTCTCCAACGTTCCCAAGCTGGGGGTCATCTGACCGCTTTCGATGCGTGAAAGATACGACCGCGACACGCGCGATCTAGCCTGAAGCTGGCTCTGCGTCATCCCGCGCGATTCCCGCAACTGGCGAATTCGATGGCCGATGTTTTCCACCGTCTCGCGGTTCGGCCATTTCTCGAATAGTTGGCGGTCAGCGCCGGGGAGTTCCTGTGTCACCGGCGGTGGAATCAGGAATTCCACCTTCGGCGGCAGCATGCGCAGGCAGCGGCGGCAATTTCCTGAGTTCGTGCGGTATTGAACCAGGCCGCAGCTTTTACAACGGATTACTTCACGATCCATATCAACTTCCTTGTTGTTCCCGTTGCTATTATTGTCCGACACCGGGGGCTCCTCATGTGCGCGATTTCCGGCATGCGGATAAGAGGACTTGAGCGTCTTCAGGGGAAGGCAGAAGCTGGCGCGTCAGGGATATTGCGGGTGTAGAGTACCTGTTGTCAAGTATTTTCTGTAGTCTTTCCTAAGTAAAACTAGGGGTTGTCCCTTAGAGGACTACCGTTTTCTCCTGATATTCGCCTGTTCCCGGACGCGAACGGCCTAGAGAGTCTCATTTAACGCTCAGCAGGGCTTTGGTGATTTTCGCCGTACGTTATGAGCTATGACCGTCCGCACAGAAGCGCTGGGATCCCAGGCGGAAAAGTAGATGCAGAGGCTAGCGTTCGGCCTCGATCGGACCTTCGAGAAACCAAACAGAAAAAGTGCATCTGCGTTACATTTGTGTGACACATCCACCCCTTTCCCTGATAACCTGTAGGCCGAACGGCGGGACTCGTGCTCCCGGCTCGGGCCGCAGCCAGAGTTCAGCCTTTGCCAACTATGAGGGGTGCACTGTAT
>DASPYR010000254.1:0-24882 GCA_035636675.1 Rugosimonospora sp.
CGCGAGTTTAGAATGATTCTATGCCACGTGTTTCCATATACTTACGATGGCCTGGGCGACACCTCAAAATGATCGTCCGTCGGCGTCCGAATTGAGCCCAACTTCTCGAAAGCCCCTCTAGAAAACTGTATCGAAGCTGCTAATAGTCCGTTCGAGCGCGATTTGCGAAACAGTACTAATGGGCCATTCTGGAAACCCCAGCCATAACTCTATACCTAAGTAGTTCGTAACGTTGAACTAGCCGATTTTCTGTGCCTAGTTCTCGATTCTTCGAAAGGGAAAGAACGCGTGCAGCGCGGCTGCGCGGTGGTTTGCAAGTTGGATGGTTTTCAGGGAAAGACGGCACGAAGAGATGGCCCAAACCATGCCGATTGATGCCCTAGATCAGGAAGTCATCAAGAGTTTGCCGAGATTGGCGGACGTTTATGAGGCCTACGGCGTCCAGGTCAATGCTCTGCCTGTTGATGAAATCTTCTCCCTGTATGAACGAACGGGATTTCTCTATCCAGACAAGGCAGCCCGGCTCCTCCCGCATTTGGAGCAGGTTAAGGAGAACTGGCGGCGGATGTTGCGACGCGGAGAGTCGCTTCTCTATGTGTTGACTGCCGGCGATCACAAGCGCGGCCGTGCATCGATTGCGGTCTGGCGCACCGCCGGGAATGGGTGGACCTCGCAGCACCTTGTTTCCGAGAACAATCCCTACGCGTCGCGTGCAGTGATGCTGGCCGGATCGGCCGCCAGCTTTTTGAAGGGCGCCGATGAGTCCCACCAGAATTGGTTTCGGCCCGAGAACCGCTTTCCATCGCGTGTATTCGGGTCCATGGTTCAGACCATCGGTGAATCCTTCTGTTCAGTTCAGCGGCATATGTATTTTGCACTGCCGAGGAAATTGGTCTTGCCGGCGCCAAAAGGAATTCGCGTCGTGCCCTACAGCCCATCCCAAAAGGAACCCCTCTGTGCAATCGCGACCGCCGCGCGAGGCACTGTCTATGTAACTGCTGAGGAATTGCGAGGGGATGTTGAGTTCAAAGCTGTGGACGAAATGTATCGCAGCGTAGGGCTCCGGCGCACCCGGCGCGTGTGGCTGGCCTATCGCGGATATAAAGATGAGCCGATCGGAGCGGTAATTGCCTACCGCGGTCCTTTGGGCTTGAACTTCAGCTACATCGAGAATCGCTGCGATCTACTGCTGCATCCGACGGTTCCCGATTCTGACGTTCAAGGCGTCGTGGCTTGCCTCCTCAAAGCAGCTTCCAGCGCCTATCAGGGTTTTGAACTGAACGCCATCCCGGTCATCACCGATCAGATCGCGGCCACGGCCTTGACGGAATTGGGGGCGGAGTTCCTTCGCCATTACTGCCAAGGCATATGGCTCAAAGGCGGACAGCTCCGGTTCTATCGCCACGTAGATGGATTCTACGCCAGATTACTGGCTCGATCCGAGAGACACACCACACAAATGACGTTCGTGGGCTAAGGAAACAATGGTCAAGGCCGCAGCGATTGATTACATCATGGACGACCCGCGTGAGGCCGCGCGGCTGGAAGCAAAGGTCGATCCTGACGCTTGGGTTCAAAGGTACATGGCTCATCACATCAGGCCGGGCATGGAAGTGCTTTCCGTTGGCTGCGGGCCGGGAGCGATTTTGGGAGCCATCTGCGCGTTGCATCCATCGGTACGGGGAACAGGCATCGATATCAGTCCAGATCGCATTACGGAAGCGATTCGCAGAAATCGTGACAATCCGCGAACGCGGTTCGTATGCGGCGATGCACAGGCAATGCAGTTCCCGCCGGGGAGTTTCGACCTCGTCTATTCCCGCATGTTGCTCCAATACCTCCAGAAGAAAGAGTGCGCGGTTACTGAATTGGTCAGAGTGTGCAGGCCGGGCGGAACTGTTCTGCTGCAGGACCTGGATGGGCAACTTCTGTGGCATTACCCGGAAGATCCGGCACTGCAGCACACGGTAGAAAAAGTCGTAACAGCCCTCGGCACTTCCGGTTTTGACCCTTTCGTCGGGCGAAAGCTTTTTTGGCTGGCGCGCAAAGCAGGCCTCGAAAATCTCAACGTTCAGGTTGACTCTTACCACCTGATTGCCGGGGAGATCGCCCCGGACGTTCGGAAGCAATGGGAATTAAAGCTTGAGATCGCGAGGCCTCAGACGGCCCGAATCTTGGGCAGCGATAGTGAAGCCAAGGAGCATTCAAGCCGGTTTTTGGAATATCTGAGCCGGCCGGACACGCTCACATATTCCACCGTGTTTACAGTGACGGGGGAGAAGCCGTTCTGAGCTGCCGGCTGTCTTGTTTTCGCAAACGTTGTTGTCAAAGGCTTCGTTCGAAAGACGCCAGGGAAGCAAAACCGAAATACGGCGAATGAGTCAGGTAGGCAAGGAATTTAATGGGTCAAACACGCTGTTCCTGAAAAGTTGGTTCGGGGATTACACGCCAGCCTCGCTGGCTATCTCCTAGAGGGGGATCGGATATGTCGTCGATACGCAAGAACAACATCAGCTTGATGGCCTCTGCGGGCCGGATCTTCTTGCTCGGTATGCTTACCGTCTGCCCGCCGGGCAATGTGTCGGCGTCAGGACCATCAGGCCCCGACAACCCGCAGAACGTTCCCGACGTCACCAGCATGAGCCTGGAAGACTTGATGAACCTCCAGGTCACCTCGGTGTCCAAGAGAACGCAGAAAGTGGGCGACGCGGCGGCAGCGGTCTTCGTGATAACACAAGAAGATATCCGCCGCTCCGGGGCGGCCAGCATCCCGGATGCTTTGCGGATGGTTCCGGGCTTGGAAGTGGCGCGCATCGACGAGAACAAATGGGCCATCGGCGCGCGAGGGTTCAACGGGCGATTCGACAACAAGCTGCTCGTTCTGATCGACGGCCGAAGCGTCTACACCCCTCTTTTCTCGGGTGTGTACTGGAACGTGCAAGACGTGGTGCTCGAGGATGTGGACCGCATCGAAGTCATCCGCGGTCCCGGGGCCACCTTGTGGGGCGCGAATGCCGTCGACGGCGTGATCAACATTATCACCAAGTCCGCGAAGGCTACCCAGGGCGGACTTGTAACAGCAGAAGCCGGATCGGAAGAACGGACGGCTGAAAGCGTACGCTACGGCGCCAAGATCGGCGATAACACTTACTACCGCGTTTACGGCAAGTACTTCGATTGGTATCCCTCAATCGATGCCACAGGTACGACTGCTTCCGACGGCTGGCATGCGTTGCGCAGCGGTTTCCGTGTTGATTCCAATGCTACGACGGCGAATTCGTTTACCGTGCAGGGGGACATCTATCATGACAATTTCGGTGAGACTCTAACCGTCCCCTCATTAACGTCGCCCACGTTTTCGAGCACCTATCCCAATAATGGCTACAACACCGGTGGCGATCTGCTGGGCCGCTGGAATCACACCTTTTCGCGATCTTCAACCTCACTGCAGATGTACTACGACCGGACCAATATCTCAGACCCCACGGTCTTCGGGGATCACGAGTCGGTATACGACATTGATTTCCAGCACGATATCCATCTTGGGGAATCTCAGGAATTGGTTTGGGGCTTGGGCTACCGCTCGATTCAGGATACCAACGGCTCCAGCTTTACCGTCGCCCTTCTTCCCAACCACAGCAGCCTGAATCAATACAGCGCATTCGTGCAGGACGAAGTGAGCCTGCTAAACAATCGCATGCACATTACCGTTGGTTCTAAATTCGAGCATAACCCGTTCACGGGCTTCGAATTTGAACCGAACGTGAGAGTTCTGGGAACTCTCACCAAACAGCAATCAGTGTGGGCCGCCGTCTCTAGAGCCGTGCGCACACCTGCTCTCACCGAGGAGGGGCTCCAGCTGAATGAGGCGATTATTCCGCCAGGGACCGCTCCGTTGAATAGCCCCTTGCCGGTCATCGAGGCGATTTTCGGCAGTCCTCTATTTCAATCAGAAGATCTCCTCGCTTATGAAGTCGGCTACCGGGTTCAAGCGACTAGCTCCTTCTCCCTTGACCTCACGGCCTTTTATAACAACTACACGAATTTGCGATCAGCGGAGCCGGGCGCGCCCATCCTAGCAGGCAGCCCGTTCCCAAGTTATGTTGTACTCCCCTTCGTCGCGAGCAACAAGATGGGCGGAGGAACCTACGGCATCGAACCCTTCGCCGAGTGGAAAGTCCGCCCCAGATGGAAGCTTTCCGGCTCTTACAGCTTTTTGCGAATGAACATACGCAAGAATGCAGATAGCCTGGATCCGACTCCGGACCTTCCGAATGGGGCGAGTCCGCGCAATCAGTTCTACTTCCGCTCCTCTTTGGACCTGCCGAAGCATCTGGAACAGGACCTGATGGTCCGTTATGTGGATCAACTTCCGAGCCTGAACATACCGAGCTACTACTCCTTGGATCTCCATATCGGCTGGAAGCCGCTGCCGCAGCTACAACTTTCTTTTGGCGGTGAGGACCTGCTGAACAGCCGCCACTTGGAATTTATCCCGGAGTTCATCAACACGTTGCCCACCGAAGTTCGCCGTACGTTCTACGGCGGTATTTCTTGGACCTTCTAAGCAGGGAGCCAGGTGATCTCGCGTGACGCCGATTTTTAAGCCGCGCGATAAGACCATAATGAGAGTGCTGCGACCAATTATCGCGATGGGAATCTGCTTGAGCCTGGCTCTTGGGGCCAGCGCTCAGGCGCTCGATTCTTCTGATTCCTCGGAATACCTCATTAAGGCCGGCTTTATTTACAATTTCGCGAAATTAGTGGGATGGCCGCAAGGCGCGTTTGCCCAGCCGGATTCTCCGATCGTCATCGGAATCTTGGGCAGTGATCCTTTCGGGGGAATTATCGACCGCGTTCTGGCAGACAAACAGATCGATGCGCGGCACTTCGTCATCAAACGGCTCAAATGGGGGATGGACCTCAAAGGTTGCGATATCTTGTTCATCGGTTCGTCGGAAGCCGTGCATCTGGAGGAGGTTCTCCACGCTCTTAAGGGCCTGCCCGTTCTTACCATCGGGGAAACGCCAGGATTTGCGAGGCGCGGCTGCATCATCAATCTGATCGTCGAAGATAACAAAGTTCGCTTTGAGGTCAATCTGGATGCAGCCAAACAAGCGGACCTGAATATCAGCTCCCGCTTACTGGCACTGGCGAGGATCATCCCGCAATCCGCGGCTGATGCAAGGTAGCCCGAATGAACCTGCAGAATCTATCCATCAAGGGCAAGCTGATGCTCATCACGATGTTGACGAGCAGCGCAGCCCTGGTCCTTTCCTCCGCCAGCTTTCTCATCTACGACCTCATTTCGTTCCGCCATTTGCTCACCCTGGACCTGATGACTCAGGCGCAGATCATTGGATATAACAGCGCCGCCGCCATGGCCTTCCGGGACGAAGCCGCCGCAACTGCGACTTTGTCGGCCCTCACTGCAAAGGAAGACATTGTCGCAGCGGTCCTCTACAGCCCGGACGGGACGATCTTTGCGCACTATTTTCCGAATGGCGCCGGACATCCATCGACGTTGCCCGGCCGTTCGCAAGAGAATGGTTATCGGTTTGAAGGCGGCTATCTGGAAGTTTTTCGAGACGTCACACTAAATGGCGAACGTGTCGGAACATTATTTTTGCAGTCGGACCAGCGCCAGTGGAGCGTGCGGGCCAGACGTTACAGCGCCATTGTCGGCATTTTCGTGCTGATCTCGGGATTATTTGCCCTGCTCGTCTCGTCACAGTTACAAAGATTGATTTCCAGGCCCATCTTGCACCTGGAAAACGCCATGAGAATGGTTTCCGCAAACAAGAATTATGAGGTGCGCGCCGCAACATTTTACAATGACGAAATCGGCAGGCTCATCGATGGCTTCAATACCATGCTATCCGAGATTCAACACCGGGATACGGCACTGCAGCGCGCCAATGATGAATTAAAAACGAGAACCGGTGAGCTGGAAGGCGAGATCATCCACCGTAAGCGAACTCAGGAAGAACTGCTGAAAGCCAAGCACGCCGCCGAGGACGCCAGCCGGGCGAAGAGCGCATTTCTCGCCAACATGAGCCACGAACTGCGTACCCCCCTCAACGCCATTATCGGATACAGCGAAATGCTGGAGGAGGAAACGCACGATTCAGGGAAGCTGGAGAATCAGCAGGACCTGCGGAAGATTCAATCGGCCGGAAAGCACCTGTTGTCCTTGATCAATGATGTGCTCGATCTCTCCAAGATCGAGGCCGGCAAGATGGGATTGCATCTAGAGACATTCGACGTTTCGCTGATGGTGGAAGAGATGGTAACCACCCTGCAGCCCGCGATCGCAAAGAATTCTAATAGCGTTCGGGTTCGCTTACCCGACGACGCAAGCATGATGCGAGCCGATGCCACCAAAGTACGGCAAATCCTATTCAACCTGATGAGCAACGCCTGCAAGTTCACGGATCACGGAACGATCTCCCTGGATGTAAGCCAAAGCGCCATGGAAGGACAGGAGTGGATTCGATTTCGCGTCGAAGATACGGGCATCGGCATCAGCGCCAAACAGCAGGAAAAACTTTTTCAGGAGTTCTCTCAAGCCGATGCAACGATCTCGCGCAAGTACGGAGGAACCGGCCTCGGGCTCGCCATCAGCCATCGATTCGTGCAGATGATGAAGGGGCGCATCAGCGTGGAGAGCCAGCCGGGCCAGGGTTCTACGTTCACCGTATACCTGCCTGCCCAAGTCACGGTGGATACGGCTGAGGCCGCGCAGTCGGAAGGAGCCGGCGCGGCTGCGGCCGGATCGTCCCGGCACAAACCGGAACTCGACACGATTCTCGTGATTGATGATGATCCCGCTGTCCGCGATCTGATGTCGCGCTTCCTGACCAAGCTCGGTTTCCGCGCAGTCGCCGCCGCCAGTGGAGAGGAAGGCCTGCGGCTGGCCCGGGAGGTGAGTCCGTTGGTAATTACATTGGACGTAATCATGCCCGAATCCGACGGCTGGACCGTTCTCCGCAAGCTCAAGAGTGACCCTCATCTGGCACAGATTCCGGTGATTATGGTCACCGTGGTCGATAACCAACCCATGGGCTTTGACTTGGGCGCCTCTAACTACTTGATCAAGCCTGTTGATCGTGAGCGCCTGGCGGTGCTGATCGAAAAGTATCGCCTGGCGCGCTCCTCCAGCGTGACGGAGGCCAAGGTTTATTCTCGCCCAGCGGCAAGTAGGGAAGAGCGACGGTCAATCGAAGCCGAAGTCTCCAGGAGAACTTAGTGATGCCGAAAATCCTGCTCATCGAGGACAACGAAATGAACCGGGACATGCTCTCTCGAAGACTGCAACGGAGAGGTTATCGCGTGATTACCGCCCAAGATGGCGAACAGGGCCACGTGCTGGCGCGTTCCGAAAGCCCCGACCTGATTCTGATGGATATCAGTCTTCCGGCAATGGATGGCTGGGAATTAACGCGCCGTCTGAAAGCCAGCGACAATACGCGCCATATTCCCATCATCGTGCTGACCGCCCACGCCTTGGTAACCGATCGGGCGAAAGCCTTTGAAGCCGGTTGCGATGATTACGACACCAAGCCCATCGAGTTTGAGCGCCTAAGCGAAAAAATTGAAAGCCTGCTTGCCGAGAAGAAACTGTCATGAACTCGCGTCCCAGCCGCCTGCTGATCGTAGACGACAACGAAATGAATCGAGACATGCTGGCCCGGCGGCTGGCCCGTAAGGGCTATGTTATTGGGCTGGCAGAAAGCGCAAAGGAATTATTGCTGAGAGTCAAAGAGGATGGCATTGATCTGGTGCTGCTGGATATCGAAATGCCGGAAGTTAGCGGGCTGGACGCTCTGCAAGCCTTGCGCGAATCCTATTCTCCGATCGAATTGCCGATCATCATGGTTACGGCAAAAAATCAGAGCGACGATATCGTCAAAGCCTTGGAAATGGGCGCAAACGATTACCTGACAAAGCCCGTCGATTTCCCCGTGGCCTTGGCGCGAATCGGCACGCAGTTGTCCCACAAACAAGCGCAGGAGGCCTTGAGAGAGAGCGAGGAGCGCTATGCGCTGGCGGCTCGCGGCGCCAATGACGGTCTTTGGGATTGGAATCTGGTGACCGGCGCCGTGTATTTCTCTCCCCGTTGGAAAGCCATGCTGGGTTTTCTGGAAGACGAAATTGACGATCGATTGGAGGAATGGCTCGGCCGAATCCACGATGCGGACCGCGAGCGCGTCAAAGAAGAGATTGCCGCCCATCAAAGGGGTTTAACGCCGCACTTTGAAAGCGAGCATCGCTTATTGCACAAAGACGGGGGCTTTCGGTGGATGCTCAGCAGGGGACTCGCGGTTCAGGATCGCACGGGAAAACCTTTGCGCATGGCGGGATCCCAGACCGATATCACGGAACGAAAAGTATCCGACCCTCTGACGGCCTTACCGAATCGCCTTCTCTTCATTGACCGCCTCGGAAGACTGATCAAACATTCAAAACGCCGCAAAGACCATCTGTTTGCCGTGCTTTTCTTGGACCTTGACGGCTTCAAAATGATCAACGACAGCCTTGGCCACCTCGTCGGAGACCAACTCCTGGTGGGAGTGGCTATGCGATTGGAGAAGTGTCTGCGTTCGTCCGATACGGTGGCGCGCCTGGGGGAAACTTTTACGGTCGCTAGACTCGGGGGAGACGAATTCACGATTTTACTCGATGATCTCAAGGAGCCGGCCGATGCCAATCGAACCGCGGACCGGCTCATGAAAGCATTGGCACCGCCTTTCCTTCTGGCCGGCAAAGAGGTATTCACCTCGATCAGCATCGGCATCACTTTAAGTAATACTGCCTACGAACAACCGGAAGACATGCTGCGCGATGCCGATACCGCCATGTACCGGGCCAAGTCGCTGGGCAAAGCGCGTTATGAAGTCTTCGATGCCGATATGCGCGCCAGCGTAATGGCGCGCTTGCAATTAGAGACGGACCTGCGCCGCGCTTTGGAACGAAACGAATTTCGGAACTTCTACCAACCGATTGTCTCTCTCGAATCCGGACGCATTGTTGGATTCGAGGCTCTGATGCGCTGGCAGCATCCGACAAGAGGGATGATTGCACCGGAAGAATTCATCTTCGTCGCCGAAGAGACCGGATTAATTCGCGAAATCGGCTGGTGGAGTTTGCGCGAGGCCTGCCAGCAAATGAGCAATTGGAGGGCCGGCTCCAAGGGCTATGCCGGTTTGACCATGAGCGTCAACCTCTCCGCCAAGCAGCTTTTGCAGCCTCATCTGGTGGAGGATATGGATAAATTATTGCGTGAAACGGCCCTGCCCTCAGAAGCCTTAAAACTCGAAATTACCGAAAGTGCCGTCATGGCGGATCCCGCAGCCGCCGTGGAAATGCTGCAGCGAATCAAATCCTTGGGTATCCGGCTGGCTATCGACGACTTCGGGACCGGCTATTCTTCATTGAGCTACCTGCACCGCTTCCCACTGGATACCTTGAAGATTGACCGCTCCTTCATCAGCGGTAATGGAGCAGGAGAAGGCGGGATAGAAATAGCGCGAACGATTATGCCTATGGCCAAAAATCTTCGGTTAGACGTGGTCGCGGAAGGCGTCGAGACCATTGAACAGGTTACGTTGCTAAAGAAACTGCAGTGCAAATATGCACAAGGATACTATTTCTCGAAACCCCTCGCGCCGGAGGAAATCGCGCCGCTGTTAGAAGACCCTAGCTGGGAGATGCAGAAGCAACCCAAGTAGAGCCCGGCTCCTTTTCTTTTCGCCCGCACAAATCCATCTCGGCCCTGCCGTATGCCGTAGCATTCGGAAATTCCCTTCCGATGATAGACTGAGCCCCGGAGGTCGCGCACCCGCCATGGTGGCATGGCTATTGGTTCTGCACATTTTTGGGTTCACGCTATGGATTTCTGGCCTGCTGATGACAACTCTGGTCTTGCTTCGGCACATAGGAGAAAGTGCTCCGGAAGCGCGCGCGGGCCTGGCCGGAATCGAGAAGCTCGGACTTCGAGCTATGGCTGATCCCGGCGCCTTACTGGCAATTTTGGCCGGAATCCTGCTGATCACGACTAACTCTTCCTACTATCTCCACGCCCGCTGGCTCCACATCAAGTTCATTTTCGTTTTGCTCTTGATCGCGCTTCACGTGATCGTGGGGACAAGAAGTAAGGCGTTTGCGTCGGGACGGATCACCCTGGATCGGGGATACGTTCGACTTCTTCTCATCGTGATCGTGTTGGTCTTCCTTTCCATCCTCATCGCCACATTGCCGGGCGAGGTTCTCTTGACCCGTTAAAGAATGCCCGCCGTGCCGCAGTGTCAGGCAAGCGCGATCACGTCGATTTCGACACGGACGTCCCGCGGCAACCGCGCGGCCTGCACGGTTGAGCGAGCCGGAAAGGCCTGCCGAAAATAGCGAGCATATACCTGGTTCATGGACGCGAACTCGCTCATATCCGCCAGAAAGACGGTCGCGCGCACCACCTTTTCCAGCGACGAGCCGGCCGCCTGCAAAATCCCTTTCACATTTTCCAGCACGCGCTCGGTCTGAGCTGTGATGTCGCCGGGAACCAGTTCCTGCGTGCGTGGATCGAGAGCGATTTGGCCCGATACGAAGACAAACCCATTCGCGCGCACCGCTTGCGAGTACGGGCCGATGGCTTTGGGACCTAAGTCCGTGACAATCGCGTCCTTCACGTGAGCCTCCTAAAATTGCCGTGGTTTTGCCGGGTCTCTTCAGGCGGAATCGGTGTCATCGCGGGTCCGCGTAGCGCGCTCGAAACTCGGCGGGAAGACCCGGGCGATCGAACCAGGCATGAAATACGGCAGCCAGATTGCGCCCTGCCTCGGCTTCGACGGCAGAGCGCAATTCGTCGCTTCCGATCTCCTGCCCTGCCATATCTGTCAGAATGCGACGCAGGGCGCGATAGAATTTTTCTTTTCCGGCGATGTCTTCGAGCGAAACCAAAAAGAGAGCTCCCTTGTACGATTTGGCCCTTAGCTCTTCGCGGCTATACCCAACTGGCGGGCCGAAGCCCGGTTTTTGGTCGGCGGCGGGACCCACATCATCATAGGTAGTGACCAGCCGCGCAATCTCCCGCTGGCGAATCCCCGTGCCTCCCCGCGCTTCCGCTGCGAGCAGCGCGGCAAATAATGCCATGCCTCTGCCCAACAGGAGGTCCTCTTCCGGCCGCGGCCGCACATGCCAGCCGAACCACGTGCGTCCGAGCTCATAGTCGGCTAGACCTAACACGGGATCAGTTGCCAAACCCAGGGCCACGGCGCGTCGATCCAAGAGCACCCCTCCCGGGAACGAGGCGGCGGAGATATTCGGAGCCACCACGACAATGGGGGCGAGTTCCGCTGACGTTTCGACGATGTGGATGGGAGAAGGATTTCTCGAGGCCAAGCCAAACAGATGCTCATAGGTGGCAACCGTGCCAGTGAGGCGCTGTGCGGCCATGCGAGCTGTCTTTTCGTCGAGCAGTTCGCGCGTCCAGAAGACGACGGTGCCGTGCTGGGTTTCCGCGCGCCGCTCCTGGTAACGTCCGGCAATCAGGTAGGGCGGAAACTCCGCTCCGAGCATTTGGAAGCGGTGAATGATAGAGTCTCCTCGCTGCTCGCTGCGCTGCTCGCGCCCCACTGCCAAGATTCGGAAGTCCGCGGGTACGGTGACCTCAAGTTGTTCCGTGTGCGCTCTAAGGGAAGCCCGCGCGAATGGGCCCGATGGCGACTGCCATTCCGGAAAAACATTCGGATCGGCCAGATAAAAACCATCTGCAGTGGCGGCCACAACTCCCCGGCCTTCTGGGGCCGGCTCGAGATCATAGGCGAACGCAATCTCTTTCTCCTGGCCCTGTAACCACTGCGGATCGAATGGCACCCGCAGGGAGGGGCCCGATTGACGGGTCACTCTTCGGCTGGTAACCGCTTTTCCCCCGACGGCTACACTCACGTCCCTTGTGCCAAACGATGGGCCGCCAGGCAGGGTAACGTCGAGGTAAGCTAACCCGCGATCTCCAACGTTCTCGAGCTTATCCGTGACCTGCACATGAATATGCGCCGGCTCAATCGAGGTTGCTGAGACATCGGCGGAGCGAAAGGAGTGACTAAAACCCGGGCCCAGGGCAACAGCGCAGCCCGGCAATAATGTGGAGAGCACGATCAGAGCAAGCGAACGCATCCGGGACGCAGACCCAGCAGAATTTTAGCGGCAGGCCCATGGCGCGGTCAAAAAGAAGCTAATGCAAACCAGAACGAATCACGAGGAAGGAGGCTGATGAGCAGCCTCTAACGCCGGCGACCGTGCTGTCGCACAAAGCGATGGCCGCCGACGGCGTAATTGTGGCGGGCGATAATCTCATTGGCCTGCCTATCGGTGATGCCTCGATCCACGGCGGCAACAAGCTCTGCATTCGAGTAACCTGCATCCCGCAATTCGGCAAGACGCGCGCCGCCGACCACGGCTTGGCCTTTCGCACGATGCCGCGCGACGTCAAGGACAACGTCGTCGGATATGCCCGCCAGCCGCATGGCCGCCGCCTCACCTGCAAATGGCGTCAATTGACCCAGGCGGACAAGCTCTATAACGGAGCTTTCTCTCATTCCGGCGCCAAGAAGCCCCGCAATGACGTCGCCTTCCGCGAAGACGCTATGGCGCGAGCGCGCCATGCGGATCAATTCGACGCAACCCTCTTCGCTCATTCCGCCCCGGCCTGCGATCAAAAGCTGCTGCACCTCGTCATCGTTGATCTGATATTGGTGAAGCCGCTCGATGCTATTGGGATGCATGCCGGCGGCGTCGAGCGGGGTCATATTGGTTGGGCGGAGTTTGCTGCAGCCGGCCAATAAAAGCAGCGACGCGGCCAACACCAGTGCCGCTGGAACGCGCCGCAGACGAACCGTTGCCCCACGCCGTGCCGTATCCATAGACTCATTTTAAAGCTGGGCGGAGCGGCCGGTGCAGTCTTGTGTCTCGAGAATCAACGCAACCGGCCTAGAGAACAGCGATGCTAATGAACTGTCCGGAAGGGTAATCGCTAGACCTGATAGACGCGCTCGATACCGAAGACGCCTGAAATCCGCTTCATGCTTTTCAGTATGCGCTCCAACTGATTGCGATCGGTGATGTCCACGGTGGCCTCGACGCGCGCTTGCAAATTGTCCGGCCGGCTATCGAGCACCTGAATATTGGCGCCCACGCCGCTGATGACGCTGGTGATGTCCGCGAGCAGGCCGGGACGATCTTTGCCATATACCACCAGCGTGACCGGGTAAGTTCCCTGGCCCGCATCGCTCCATTGCACGTTGATGCGGCGCTCGGATTGATAGAGCAGCTTCTGCACGTTGGGGCAAGAGGTGTTATGCACCGCCACTCCACGGCCGCGCGTGACATACCCGACAATGGGATCACCCGGAATCGGATTACAGCACTTCGCGCGATACACCATGAGATTGTCGTGGCCAAGAACCAGAATGGAGGGATCTCGGATGCCCAGCATCCGCTTTACTGACGTTACGATCTTTGTCGCGTCTGGCGTCTCGCCCTGCGGCTTCTCCTCCATGGATTGTCCGGTAAGCTGCGCCAAGACTTGTCGAGCGGAATACTTTCCATATCCCACAGCCGCGTAGAGGTCTTCCACCTTCGGGTGACCATAAGCAGAGGCCACGCGGAGAAACTCCTCCTCGGAGATTTTCTTCAGGCTTAATCCGGCTTGCCGCGCTTCCCGTTCGATGAGCCGCCGTCCCACTTCCTTGGCTTGCTTGCGTTCATTGAGATTGATCCATTGCCGGATTTTGGATCTCGCGCGTGAGGTACGCACAAAGCTCAGCCAATCCCGGCTCGGACCATGACCCTTCTGGGTTGCGATCTCCACTACATCTCCGTTGGAGAGCGGATGGCGCAACGGTACCATTTGCCCATTCACTTTCGCTCCCACACATTGGTGGCCAACGTCAGTGTGAATGCTGTAGGCAAAGTCCACCGGAGTGGCTCCGCGGGGCAGCGTCAGCACTTTGCCCTTCGGCGTAAAGATGTAAACCTCCTCTGGATAGAGATCCACCTTGAGCGTGGAAAGAAATTCTGCGGGCTCGCGCATCTCGCGGGCCCACTCGATCAACTGCCGCATCCACACCACGCGTTGATCGTCTTCCGAAGCATTCGTGCCATCCTTGTACCGCCAGTGCGCGGCCACGCCTTGCTCCGCGATGCGGTGCATCTGACGGGTGCGGATTTGCACTTCAAACGGCTGTCCTCCATGAATGACCGTCGTATGTAACGACTGGTAGAGGTTCGGGCGGGGCATCGCGATATAATCCTTGAATCGTCCTGGCACCGGCCTCCAAATCTGATGGACCACCCCGAGAGCGGCATAGCAGTTGCGCACCGAATCGGTGATGATGCGGACAGCCAGCAGATCGTAAACTTGTTCCAAACTCCCTTTTTGGCGCTGAACTTTTTGATGAATTGAGTACAGGCGTTTGACGCGTCCCTCGAGATCGGCGCTGACGCCATTCTCGGCCAGGTGCTTGTGAATCGCCTCCTGAAGCTCGGCAAGGAATTTTTCAAACTCCTTGCTGCGCTCAGAAACCACCTTTTGCAGCTCGGCGTACGCCGAAGGCTCCAGATAGGCGAAGGCCAGATCTTCGAGGTCGCCGCGCATCGCACCCATGCCTAGCCGATGGGCAATAGGCGCATAGATATCGAGCGTCTCCCGGGCAATCCGCTCCTGTTTCTCGGGTGGCAAATAACCCAAGGTGCGCATGTTGTGCTGCCGGTCAGCCAGCTTGACGAGTACCACGCGCACGTCCGTGACCATGGCCAGCAGCATCTTGCGGACGCTCTCCACCTGGCGCACTTCCGGCGACACCAGGTCCAGCCGGCTGATCTTGGTTACCCCTTCCACCAGGCGGGCCGTGTCGGGACCGAATTTAGCCGCAATTTCGGAGAGCGAAATACGCGTATCTTCAACGACGTCGTGCAAAAGCGCGGCACACAGCGTCGTCATATCGAGCCGCAGTTCGGCAAGAATATGTGCTACTTCCAAGGGGTGCGAGAGGTAGGGCTCCCCGGACTCGCGTACTTGCGCCTGATGCTTCTCCGCAGCGAAAGCAAAAGCGCGTTGCAGCGGAGCGAGGTCCTCGCCGGGGCGATTTTGGCGCACCTGTTCGGCCAATTCGGCAAAGCGCGCCTGGAGTCCTCGTTCGGCTAAGACGGCCTTGCTGGCGGCCACAAGTCGAGGCAGCCGGCCGGATCTATCGGCTGTAGCCATGAAAGGCTATTTTAGGGCCTTCCGGCGAAGCGCGCTACTCCAGGTTGCGGGGCGACTGCTAGATTGGCAGGGCTAAAGAAGAGGGTGTCCGCGACAACCTTGGACACCCTTCAAGTCACTGTGGCTAAACTGGTTAGGTTAGGACTTCGATTCTTTCTCAGCGATTTTTTGCTTGATTTCCTTCACCTTATCGAGCAAATCGTCGGCCTGCTTTTCGAGCGAAGCGCGGGTGGCATTATCCGACATATCGGCCTTCTGGCGCAGCAACAGGCTTTGGTAAGCGATGGCGTCAGCATAGTCCGGACGCAGTTCCGTGGCCTTCTGCAGCATCTTCAAGCCTTCATCCACAAGATCGCCATACTGCTGAGTGAATTGCCCGCGCACTTTATCCGGCAGGGGGTCGGCTTCCTTGGCCTGCTTCTTCGGATTCTGAAGGTTGTAGGCTTGGCGCCCCTCGGCGTTGCCGCGATAGGAGAGCGTCCAATCGATGACCCCGACCCAGTAATACGGTTCCGGATCGTCGGGCTTCAGCTCCATGTGCTTCTGGTGGTACTTTTTCGATTCCTGGTATTTGTCGGGGTCAAATGGCGTACCGGCCATGTTGTACACGATGGAACCAATGCCATCCAGAGCAGACAAGTTCCCTGGGTCAACTGAAAGGACATCCTGAAATTCACTCACTGCTTGCTGGCCCACGCGTACGTTCTCGTCCGAGGGAGCGCCGGGAATGTACTCCGTGGCATAGGCAGTCGCCAGGTACAGACGCGCGTTCAGCAGAGTCGGGTCAAGGTCCTTGGCTTGCTTGAAGTCCTCGATGCTGGCGTCGTATTGCCCATTCTTGAAGGCTGCTACGCCCTTATTCAGGAGATCGCGAGCCTTCAGTTTGTTACATCCAGCGGCGCCAAATAGGGTGACCACCACCGCAACCAAACCAAACACTCTCGCGGCCGTGCCGTGACTGCGGATCATCCATTGTGCGTTCATGAGAAAGCTTCCATCCTGCTCTTTCTGAGATTCTCTCCGCGGAATGAGCGCTTCGCCATCACTCTCCGCGGCCAGCGGGAACTCTCCAATTTTATTGGCCGGCTTCCAGCTTCGCCGTAATCAGACCCACCTTGTCGATACCGGAGTTGCGCATGACGTCAATCGCTCGCGCCACCTGCGCGAAAACGACGGTCTCATCGCCTTTGACGAAAGCCACCTTTTCAGCTCGCAGCTTGAAAATATCGTTCAGGCGAGGTCCCAGGGTATCCCAGGTAGCGTTGTCTTCGTTGATTTTCAGTTGGTTGTTGTCGAGGACCTGAACAACGACGGTCTTCGCCTCGATATCTTGTTGCTTGTTTTGCTGATTCGGCGCCGGCTGGGGCACCAGAGCTTCCAGCCCCTTGGGCGTTAGTGGTGTGATCACCATAAAAATGATGAGCAAGACCAAAAGAATGTCGATCAAAGGAACGACGTTCATTGAGGCGATCGCGCCTTTTTTCGAGCCGACTTCCATTCCCATGTTCGTTCTCCTGCGCTGCTGCGCTTCCGTTTCCCAAAACCGTTCTCTCTGCGCCAGCCGGCTTAATCGCCGGCGGGCCGTACCGGCGGCGGTGGCGGCGTGCGGCCCTGTTCAGCCTTTTCCGTCAGCAAGCCGACGTTATCCACGCCGGCCGAACGAACCTCATCTACCAGTTTTACGACATCGCCGTACTTGGCGCGGCCGTCACTCTTGATGAAGACCGTTTTGTCCACGCGGTTGGAAATGCGGTCCCGCACCAGCGAAGTGATCTGATCGAGCGGCGTTTTCTGGTTGCCCAGGTAGATAACCCCGTCGCGGGATATGCCGACGATAATCGCATCATCGCGGTCCGCGTTGGGCATGTCCACCGGGTTTGTGACTTTTGCCATGTCGACCGTCATGCCCTTCTGCAACATGGGCGTCACCACCATGAAAATAATCAGCAACACCAGCATGATGTCGGCCATGGGAATAACATTCGGGGCCGCCATTACCGGAGCTGCTTGAACCTTGAAATGCGCCATGGCTTACTTCTTTCCGCTTCGCCGGGTGATGAAGTAGTTGATCAACTCCATCGAGGAATTGTCCATCTCCACGTCGAATGCTTCCACTTTGTTGGTGAAATAGTTGAAGGCCCAGACCGCGGGCACCGCCACGAGCAGGCCCAGCGCCGTGGTGACCAGCGCTTCGGAAATGCCGCCCGCCACCGCCGAAAGCCCGGTGGCCTTTTCTGCTTCGATGCCTTTAAATGCGTTAATGATGCCGATCACCGTGCCGAATAGGCCCACGAACGGAGCGGTCGAGCCGATAGTGGCCAGGCCGCTGAGCCCGCGCTTCATATCCGCATGCACGATCGCAATCGAGCGATCCAGCCCGCGCTTGGCCGCTTCGACTACTTCTGCTTCGGAAACTTGGGCGGAAGCGGACTGAAATTCCGAAAGGCCTGTCGCCACTACCTTGGCGATATGGCTCTTCTTATTGCGTTCCGCAATGGAAATGGCCTCGTCCAGCTTGCCTTCCCGAAGCGCCCCGGCCACTTGCTGCACAAATACCCGCGACTGCTTGCGCGCCGCGCTATACATCAGAGCTCGGTCAATCATTACGCCCAGCGACCACGCCGAGAGAATAAACAGAATGAACACGACCGCTTTTGCGATGATGCTCATACTGCCCCACATGGAACGCAAATCCCACGTTCCGGCCTGCAAAGCCAGCAGGTTTAGTGCCGATGCAGCTACGTTCGCAACCATACGGTTTGCTCCTTTTTCATTCGCACACTTTCGGCCGGAGTCTTCTCACGAGCCGACCCCGGCCGGATACTTTTTCGGGGGCCTACTTCTACCCACCTAACGATTAGCCACCGAGGACAAACGAGACGGTGATGGTCGTGTCCACTTCCACTGGCTCTCCATTCAGTTGGGTCGGCTGATAGCGCCAGTTCTTCACGGCATCCAGCGCCGATTGAACCAGAAGCGGGTGGCCTGAAATGACCTGCAATTCGCCCACACGCCCATCCTTATCGATGATCGCGTGGAGAACCACGTTGCCCTGAATGCGGGCCTGCCGCGCCAGCGGCGGGTAAACTGGCTGTGGTTGGGCCAGAAGTTTCGCGGCTACAACCTGTCCGCCGAGCTTAATCCGCGTCTGCTTTGGAGGAGGCGGGGCTGCGACTGCAGGTCCTGCGCCCAGTCCGCCGAGCAAGCCCTGATCCACGCCACCCAGCACGCCACCACCGGTGATCGGCGCCTCCGGAGGCAACTCGGCTTCTTTAAAGACCGCAACCTGTTTCGGAATCGCTCGCGGCTGCACCAGCTTTCCTTGCTGGATGAGCCGAGCCACCGGCTTGATGATCTTCGGAGCCTCGGCCGGAGGAGGCGGCGGAGGCGGCGGAGGCGGCGGCGCAATCAGCAGCGTCGCCATCATCGCCTTCGGCAAAGCCTGGGTATAGATCAGAGGGATCAAAATCAGGACGAGCAGCACGGAGACCTGAAAAACCGTGGAGAGAATCATCGCCCATCCGGTATTCGTCTTTCTTCTTACTACGCTCGATTCAACAAGTTCGTCAAACATATTACCTCCTGCCGGCTGGAGCCAAGCGGCCCTGCGCCTCTCCTGTTCGAGTTCTTGAACCGGCTGTTGTCCCGGAAACAGGCACTGCGCCCTGACCTTTCCAGTGGTTCCAGGCGACCACCAGTGGAGCAGCAATGCCGAAACTTGAATACGTTCCTACCAAAATTCCAACGACCAGTGCAAATGAAAAACTGCGAAGCACCTGACCGCCCATTAAGAAAAGTACCAGAACTGTCAGGAAGGTGAGACCGCTCGTTAATATCGTCCTTGATAGCGTTTGATTGATGGAGCGATTGACAATCGTCTTGAACGGCTCACGGCGCATCAGCCGCAGGTTCTCCCGGATGCGGTCAAAAATGACGATGGTGTCATTCATCGAGTAACCCACGAGCGTTAGAAGCGCCGCAATCACGGTCAAAGAAATCTCAAAATGTAAAAGCGAAAACAATCCTAACGTAATAAGTACATCATGGAAGACGGCTAGAACAGCCGCGGCACCGTACACCAATTCGAACCGAAGTGCAATATAAACTAGCATTCCCGCCAGCGCGTAAAGGGTGACAAAGACGGCCTGGCGGCGCAGATCGGCACCGACCTTAGGCCCCACGATCTCCACATTCACGACTGCGAAGGGGCCGGCATAGAACGAATCGCGAAGAGCAGAAAGAACCGGCGGCGTCGCGCCGGCTTCTCGAAGATTATCGAGATTCGAGACCACTCCTCGGGCCTGCCGGTCGCGGTAATCGGTCAACTGCTTCGCCAATTGCTGATACCGCGTGGCGCCCGCGGTACCCAGAGAAAGCGGATCTTTGCGGGTTAGGACTTCAGCGATTGTTTCTGGCGAGGAATCATCAAAGTCCTGCTTGCCTGCTTCGCCGGAACCCAGAGTTGCGTGCAGAGCGTTGAGGATGGCGCCTTTGCCTGCATCAAGCGCTTCGTTACCTTGTCCGCGCTGCGGTAGATAGATGACCACCTCATTGGCGTTGGGAGTGGCAATATCGGAGATCTGCTGGATCACGCTATCACCCAGCCCCTGCTGCACCAGTCCTTGCCGCAATTTGTCCACTGGGGGTGTGCTGGCGAATCGCACATAGACCAGGGTTCCGCCTTTGAAATCAATCCCGTAATCCAGGCTGCCCTTGTGAATCCATGACGCCGCGCCGATGAGGAGCAGCGTCAAAGACAGGCCGACGAAATACTTCGTCTTGCCCATCCAATCCAAATTGACGTCGTGATGAAAAAACTCCATCCCGAATTTGGTCCCTTCAATTAGACACCGCGCGGGCCGAGTTAGTGCCCGAAAACGGCTTTAGATACTCAGGGCCGCCTGGCGCTGCAGTTTCGTCAGGTGCCACTCAAAAATCACGCGCGATACATAGACCGCAGTAAACAGGTTCGCGATCAAGCCGATGGTCAGCGTAATGGCAAAGCCCCGCACCGGACCGGTCCCGAATACGAACAGGAAAAAGGCCGAAACCACGGTGGTTACGTGCGTATCGATGATGGTCAGAAACGCCCGCTTGAAACCCAGATCCACCGCCGACGCCGCAGCCTTCCCGGCGCGCAATTCCTCTCGGATGCGTTCGAAGATCAGCACGTTGGAATCGACGCCCATGCCGATGGTCAGAATTACGCCGGCAATCCCCGGCAACGTAAGCACCGCGCCGAAATAGGCCAGCGCCGCCAGCAGAATCACCAGGTTCAGCAGCAGCGCGATGACCGCATTCACGCCGGAAATCCGGTAATAGAACACCATAAAGATGAGCACCACCAGAAGGCTAATAATCGAAGCCTGCACTCCATGGCGGATCGAATCCGCTCCGAGAGACGGTCCCACAGTGCGTTCCTCTAAATATCGAATCGATGCGGGAAGCGCTCCGGCGCGCAGCACCAGGGCCAAATCATTGGCCTCCTGCTGGCCGAAGCGGCCGGTAATACGTCCGGAGTCTTCGATGCGGCTCTGAATCACGGGCGCCGATTCCACCTTGCGGTCCAAAACGATGGCCATCGGGCGGCCGACGTTCTGCTCAGTGAAAGGACCGAACCGGCGCGCGGCATCCGTCGAGAGCGTGAAATTCACCTCGTAAGATCCCGGATTATCCGTGCTGGGTATCGCCGAGGCGTTGCGCAGGTCGCGGCCCGTGATGATTGGTGAGCGGTCCACCAGATACCAGCTTCCTTGGCCCGAGGCGTCAACCGTCTTTGACGGCAGCAGTTCCGTGGCGGGCGGCAAAACGCCGCCATGCGCGGCCATAACCGCCGCCTCCGAAGGATACGGGGTGGCATCCTGCACCCTGCGCAACTCGAGCTGCCCGCCCGCTTGAATGACGGACTTGGCGCGATTCGGGTCGCCCTCGCCGGGCAATTCCACAATCATTTCGTTAACGCCCTGCCCGTATGGCGCGACGACCGGCTCCGTCAAGCCCAGTGCATCGATGCGCCGCCGGATGGTGTCTTCGGATTGGGACATGGTCTGCGCCTGAATGGCGCCCACAGTCGAAGGCTTCAACGTGAGCAGGTAGCCGGATTGCTCGCCGGGGGCCGGCGCCAGATCCCATTCCCCGAAATTGGAACTCACCAGGTCGCGGAAGGCCGCAGTCGAGTCGGGCGCGAGATTGTGAACCAGGATCTGTGTATCGCCTGCCTTGCGCAGGTCATCGTAGCGGATGTTCTTATCGCGAAGCTGAGTGCTCAGGTGGTCGATGGTTTGATCGGTTTGCAGGCTGACGGCTTCGTTCACCTGCACCTGCAAAATCAGATGGGTACCGCCCTGCAGGTCTAAGCCGAGCTTGATCCGCTTGCCGAAATTATCGCGAAGCTGTGCCAGTGAGGTGGGAAACGCGGGCAATCCCACTAACCCAAAAATGCATAACAAAATGACGAGCGTAATGAAGATTGCTTTCCATCTGAGATTGGAATCCATTGTTTCTTTTCGTCCGCGCGAACAACCGGAGAATTCCAGCTGTTCTCGCTCCCTAGTGCCGTTCCAACTTGTCTCGCCAAAGAATGCCTGTCCGCGACCTTGTTGAACTTTTGCGTCGTCAGGGCGAAGCACTTGGCCCAAATAGTTGGAACGGCACTGGTAGAAATTGGGTGCAAATAGTTGGAACGGCACTGGAGGAGCGTTCCCATGAAAATCCCTTGCAGTTTCCGCGCTCAGGCCCTTTCCAGGCTGATGGGCCTTTGCTTCTTGACGGCTTGTGTCGTCCTGGGAGCGCAGGCGCAAACAGCGCCGAAGTATAAGTTCGACCCGGACTGGCCCAAGCCCTTGCCGGACCAGTGGAAGCTGGGAGGCGTCACCGGGTTGGCTGTGGATAAGGACGACAATGTCTGGGTGCTGGATCGTCCCAATGACCTGAGAGATACTGAGCTGCACGCGGCGAAAAATCCGCCCACGGCCGTGTGCTGCACGCGCCCGCCTTCCATGATTCACATCGATAAAGAGGGCAAGGTGATCGGCTCCTTTACCCCCGAGCAACCGCAAGGCCACGGCATGGCCGTGGACAGCAAAGGATTCGTGTACCTCGGGCAGTTCACCGTCCGCAAGTACGATCCGAAAACCGGCAAACTTGCCGGCGAGGCTCCCCGCGCACCGGACATGCCGCCGGGCGGCGGTGGCGGTGAAGCCGGAGCCGTCCTCAATCCAGATCCGAGCCACGGCGGTCCGGGTCCGCTCGGAACCTTTCCGGCTCCTCCGCCCAGGCGAGCTGATCCGGCGGCGATAGCGGCGTTCCGGGAGAAGTACCCCCCGACGACGCCCATGATCGTCCAAAATATCGAAGAGATTCGCCTCGACGAGCCCGCTCACGAACTCTATGCCACCGATGCTTACTTAGGCGGGCGCGTGATGGTGTTCGACTTGGACACCCTCGCGTTCAAGCGCGGGTGGGGCGCTTACGGAAAGCCTTTATCGGAAATAAGCACGAACGATGCAGACCGCGCCTACACTCCCGGCGGACCGATGCCCAAGGAGTTCAAGGGCCATCTCACGCTGAATATCTCGAATGACGGCCTGGTCTACGCTGCAGATCGCAATGCCAACCGAATTCAGGTCACCACGAGACAAGGCAAGTTCTTGAAGGAATTCATTCTGGCGCCAAATACCGGAGAGGGCGGTTCCACCGGAGGTGTGGCCTTTTCGCCCGACAAGGCACAGCGGTTCTTGTATATCTCCGATCTCACCAACAACTGCATCTGGTTCCTCAATCGCGAGGACGGCAAGGTGGTCGGTAAATTGGGCAGCGCGGGCCAAAACGGGGGGCAATTCTTCGGCCTGCACA
Source organism: Rugosimonospora sp. (assembly GCA_035636675.1). Classification (GTDB taxonomy): domain Bacteria; phylum Acidobacteriota; class Terriglobia; order Acidiferrales; family UBA7541; genus Palsa-189. Next base: position 23,114 of record DASPYR010000254.1, read on the forward strand.
TGATTGCCGTCGACTCGAAAGGCAATATATACACCGGCGAGGTTCAAAACGGCGAGAGAGTGCAGAGGTTCGTGCCGGTCAAGTAGGAATTGATTACAGACGAGCGGAGTGAGCTCCCGGGCTCCGCCGGCCGATGTCGGAAGCTGGCCCGGCCAGCGCCGGCATTGTTGGCCTCGGGATTCTGTGCTAAAAACTAAGTTCTCGGGAGGTAATTTCATGAAGCTCAAGGTGCTCGTGTGCGTCGCGTCGATTGCGACCCTTGCCCTCGCGTGCGCGCCGCTATTCGCGCATCACGGAACCGGTGTGGCGTATGAGACGGAGAAATCGGTCACGGTAAAGGGAACTGTGACCGAATGGATTTGGGCCAATCCTCACTGCGGTCTTCTGTTTGACGCTACCGACGAAAATGGCAACGTAGTCCATTGGGGCGCCGAACTGGGGAATCCCCACCAGGAGTCCGGAGCCGGTTTTAGCAAGGACATATTTAAGCCGGGGGACAAGATCACCGTTACCGGCCATCCGGCAAAGTCCGGCGCGCCGCGCGTGTCCGGGGCCCGCATTGTTCTGGAAGACGGCCGAGTGCTGCCGGAAAAGCGCACGAAAGGGAACGGTGAGGCCGCACCCGAATATTAGTCTCGGTGGCCACATCGCTCGTACTTGACCCGCATCGCACATATTTAGGCGACACCGCGAACGCACCCAATCCTGACAAGCGTGCGCTCGCATAGAAAGCCGCAGGTGCGCCCGTATCCTTCTAAAGCGCGCCTGCCGCACCTTCCGACGTCGTTCATGCCGCAGAGCTTCAGCCGGCGGGCGACGACGTTGCATCCGCTCAGAACTCAGCGGTAAGCTGCCCTTGGCAAAATGAAGGCGTGCGAAAAAGTGTCAGACGTTAATCTCCGGCACTTCCTGGTGATCCGCGCGGCCGGAGATTTGAGGAGCAAAGAATGCCGAAGTATCTGAAAACGAGCATTCCGCAGGCAGAGATCGAAGCCGCAAACAGCAAAATTCAAGAGACCGTCGCCAAACTCATCGCCGATGTCAAGATGCGCGGCGATGCAGCCGTGCGGGAACTCTCCGCAAAATTCGATGGCTGGTCGCCCGCAAGCTTTCGGCTCTCGCCGGGCGAGATCGATTCCTTGGTTGCTTCCGTTTCGCCGCAAACCATCGAAGACATCGAATTTGCGCAGGCGCAAATCCGGAATTTCGCCGAACACCAAAAGGCCGCGTTGAAGGACATCGAGGTCGAGACGCTTCCCGGCGTGCGCCTCGGCCATCGCAACATTCCCGTGAACAGCGTGGGATGTTATATCCCCGGCGGCCGTTATCCGATGGTGGCGTCATCGCACATGACCATCGTGACGGCCAGGGTGGCCGGCGTGCAGCGCGTGATCGCCTGCACTCCACCGACCGGAGGAAAACCTCACCCGGAAACCGTGGCCGCCATGGTGCTGGCCGGCGCCGATGAGATTTACATACTCGGTGGCGTCCAAGCTGTCGCCGCGATGGCGCTTGGTACGCAAACGATCGCCCCGGTAGACATGCTGGTCGGCGCGGGCAACGCATTCGTCGCTGAGGCCAAGCGCCAACTCTTCGGCCAAGTGGGAATTGATTTGCTCGCGGGCCCAACGGAAATCCTCATCGTTGCGGACGATTCCGCCGGCGTGGAGTTTGCGGCCGCGGATCTACTTGGCCAGGCCGAGCATGGCCCCACTTCGCCTGCCGCCCTGATCACCACGTCGGAGGCTCTGGCGCGATCCCTGCCGGCG
>DASPYR010000255.1:0-3057 GCA_035636675.1 Rugosimonospora sp.
GACGAAAGCAACGCTCCCGCCATGGCCGCACTGAAAAAATCTCCGATGTGGCGGCCAAAAAGCGCGTCCGATGACGCCGCTCCCACCGCGACCACCCCTTTCATTGCTCCGAGAGGCAAGGCGTACACGAAAGCCACATTCAGCGCCACGTAGAGCAGCGCGACGAGCCCGGTGCCCAGCCCCAGCGCCAGCGGCAGCGATCGTTGCGGGTCTTTGATTTCCTCCGCCACGTAGCTCGCCGCATTCCACCCGCTGTATGCGAACATCACAAAAATCAGCGAAACCGCGAACTGCGAGCCCAGGCCATGACTCGAAGTCCGCGCCGTCGCCATCTGGAAATGCGCCCAGTTTCCATGGCCGACGGCAAACGCCGATATCAGGAACACCGCGATCACGCCAAGCTTGAGAGCGGTCAAAAAAGTCTGCAGCCTCGACGCCAAAGGCAATCCGAGGATATTGATCGCTGCAAAAAAGAAGATCACGCCGATGCTCACCCATTTGGCATTCCCCGCGTGCAACCAGCGCAAATGTGGGTTTTGAGCGGAACTTGCGGCAAGCGACGGGAAGTAATGTCCCAGATATTCTGAAAAAGCAAGAGCCGTCGCCGCAATGGGAGCCGAAAATCCCGCAAAGAACGAAATCCAGCCGCTCAGGAAGGCCCAGCCCGGACCCCACGCCTCCCTCAAGTATGCGTATTCTCCGCCCGCTCGGGGAATGTTCATGCCCAACTCTGCGTACGCAAAGCAGCCGGCCAGGGCAACGATCCCGCCCACCACCCAGATGCCAAGGACCAACAGCGGCCGGCCCAAATCTCCCGCCAGAAATCCGGTGGTCGTGAAGATGCCCGTGCCGATCATGTTCGATACAACCAGGGCGGCGCAGCTCGTTACCGTGAGGACACGGCGAAGGGGTGCGGTCATTTCGTACTGGAGGAAGAATGCGCGGACATAATTAGGTTGGAAGGCAACGGGAAGCTCTTAAACCGGGTACAGAACGCGACAGCATACCAGCGCCCGCTCTCGCGGCCTATAAGAACGTTGCATGTTCTTTCGGCCTGCAGAATAATGAGCCAGGAGCCTTCTATGCGAAATAGACGAATGTTGATCTTTCTCGGCCTCTTCGCATTCACCTTTAGCCTCTCTCATGTAGCTGCGGCCCAGTTGGCCGCGCGTCCCGCGGAAGACTGGACCAAGACACTTGAATCGCATGATCGCGTTGCAAACCTCAAGATGGACGAGATCGTCGCGAAGCTTGGACTCAAGCCCGGCGACACGGTTGCGGATATTGGGGCTGGCTCCGGTCTATTCGAGGTGCCGCTGGCGAAGGCCGTTTCGCCCGGCGGCAAGGTGTATGCGGTGGACATCGATGCGGGATTTTTCCCGCAAATCAAAAGGAAAGCCGACGAGGCGCATGCCACGAATGTTCAGACGGTGCTGGGCAAGTATACCGATCCGAATCTCCCCGCGAAAAATATCGACCTGGTCTTTTTCCATGATGTCCTGCACCACATTCAGGACCGCGCCGGATATCTGAAGGCAGTCACTGGGTATCTGAAGCCCTCGGGGCGCGTCGTGGTCATCGACTACGAACAAGGCCAGGGGCCGCACAAGGCCACGCCCGAACTCGAGGTCAGCAGGGAACAACTCGGCGCGTGGGCCAAGGCTGCGGGTCTGAAGCCATCCGAAGACGTCAAAATGTTTTCCGATCGCTATTTTCTCGTCTATTCAAAGTGACTATCCGATCAGGATAGGTCATCCCGTCTTCCGGCGAAAGCCACCAACACGCCCGGGGCGGGAGCTTTCGCCGGCTAACACGGTCCAGCGCGAGCGAGGGATCTCTCTTCAGTCGTTAAGCAAGGTACGATCCGACCAGCATCGTCATCCCCCAGCGATCCGCCCTGGGGGCGGACGAGTGAGGGATCTTTCCGCGCATTTGCGTGTGCTGGGGTGCGAGCGAAGCGCAACTCAAGCGGGAGCGGGCTTCCGCGTTGCGAGAAGCCGCGCAGGGTGGGATTAGGGTCTGGCCGAGGGCGCGAGCGTGCCCGCGCCCTCGGCGAGTTTTCGGCGCCTGAAGCTATGGCCGCAGACTAATTCTTGGCGACCTTCGTGCCCGGCGTTCCGATGGCCGTGCAGGCATCCTTTACCAGTTGACCCGTGGAGTGTCCGGTTTCAGAAAAGAGCTCTTTGCCACTCTTGTTCATGACTTCGATCTTGCTCGTCTTGTGCACCGCGTTCGTCAGCCCGAAACCGCCCTTCACGCCTTTGCTGCCCGGCTCTCGCTCAAACGTTACATCGTATGCTGCTCTTGCCTTGCTTTCGGTGAGCGCGACGTCCGGACAGTTCTGCTGAAAGGCTTTGGCAATATCTGAACTCAGCGGCTTCTGGCCCGCCGAAGCACCCGACGGCTTTTTCGCTGAAGTACCGGCGGCCGTAGTCGTTGTCGTTGAACTATCGGCGGTCTTACGGTTGTCCTCTACGTACACGAGCGGCTTTGGCGCACTCTTCTTGGCCGCCGCGGCTGATTTCGCTGGGGCCGGTTTCGCCGTAGCCGATTTCGCCGTCGACGTCTTCGAGCTTTGCTGGGCCCCACTTCGTTGAGCAAGGGCCGACTGCGCCATAGCGGGCGCAGCACAGATCAATCCACTCAGGAGCAAACCAGTAGCCAGTCTCTTGTTGAGCATGGGTTCCCCTCCCTCCAAAACGTGGACCCAGACTACGCTGCAGAGAACCCTCTGCCTACTGTACCAAGGTGCAGTACCCTCGATTTAGGCACCGGTATACCCGGCCGGTACCGCGTTTGCGGCCACACGCCACTGCCCGAACGAGAGGAGCCCCGGATTCAATCCTCGATTGTCTAAATTGGCCTCCACGAGTGTATGCTTGCAAGTTCGCAGGCGGATCGCCTGGCGCGGCGAACCTAGTGCCGTTCCAACTTGTTTGAGCAAATCGTCTTTCGTCTTGAGCCGAACGAATCGACTTTTCACCTGCTCAACGGCAGCCGGCCAGATGAATCGATTCGTTCGGCTCTTGATTACGGCGATCTCTCGGAAACGTTCGC
>DASPYR010000256.1:0-3066 GCA_035636675.1 Rugosimonospora sp.
CGGCGGAATCGTGCAGTCGGTGGGGCAGGCGTTTTTCGAGGAGGCCGTGTACGACGAGCAGGGCCAGCTCATCACCGGCGAGCTGATGGATTACGCCATTCCGCGGGCCGAGGACATGCCCTGGATGGAGACGGCCCGCACGGTGACTCCTTCGCCGGTGAATCCGCTCGGTGTGAAGGGCGTCGGCGAGGCCGGCACGATTGGCGCGACCCCGGCGCTGTGCAACGCCGTGGTGGACGCGCTGGCGCACCTCGGCGTGCGCCATATTGATTTGCCGCTCAAGCGCGAGCGCATCTGGAAATTGCTGCACAAATCCGCGCCCGCGGCTTCGAGGAGAACGCGATGATTCCCGCGCCGTTTGAATACGTTGTTCCCAAGACGCTGGAAGAGGCCGTGCGCCTGCTCGAGCGCCACGGCGACGAAGCCAAGCTGCTGGCCGGCGGACATAGTCTCCTGCCGCTGATGAAGCTGCGCCTGGCGCAGCCGCGCTACCTGATTGACATCGGCCGGCTGCGCGGGCTGAGCTACATCCGCGAGGAAAACGGCAAAATCGCCATTGGCGCCCTGACCACGCATGCGGAAGTCGCCGCGTCGGAGCTGATCCGCGCGAAGTGCCCGCTGCTGGCAGAGACCGCGGCGGAGATTGGCGACGTGCAGGTGCGCAACCGCGGCACGATTGGCGGAAGCCTCGCGCATGCCGACCCCGCCGCGGATTATCCCGCGGCGATTTTGGCGCTCGATGCGGAGATTGTTGTGGCCAGCACCAGCGGCGCGCGGAGCATCGCGGCGCGCGATTTCTTTGTGGACATGCTCACCACCCAGTTGCGGCCGGGCGAGGTGTTGAGCCAGGTGCGCATTCCCGTGCAGGCGCCGCGCATTGGAACGGCGTATTGCAAGCTGCATCAGCCGGCGTCGGGATTCGCGATTGTCGGCGTGGCGGCGCGCGTGGCTGTTCGCGAGGGAAAAATCGAGGAGGTTGCCGTCGGCATCACCGGCCTGGGCCCCAAGGCGTTTCGCGCCGAGGGCGTCGAGAAGGCCTTGCGCGGCAAGAAGGCCACCGCCGCGCTCTTGGCCGAAGCCGCGCATCACGCCGAGAGCGAGACCGAGCCGCTCTCGGACATTCACGCCTCGGCGGAATATCGCGGAGAAATGGCCATAGTCTTCACACGCCGCGCGCTCGAAAAAGCGCTCTCCCGCGCGACGAGCGGTCCGGCAAGCTCGGGCGGGAAATCCTCGGGAGCAGGCGCTCCGAAGAATGTGCCGCCGGCACGCGCCGGGAAAACACAAAAGGGCAAGAGGAAGTGAAGATTGCCGGAACGGCGCTCTTGCCCGGAACGCCGGAGCAAGTCTGGGATCTGCTGAACGACCCGCAGCGGCTGGCCAAGTTGTTGCCGGGATGCGAGCGGCTCGACGCGGACGGTCCCGACCGCTACAAAGCAGTCATCAAGTTTGGTCTTGCCGCTGTTTCCGGAACCTACTCCGGTTCGGTTCAACTCACCGATAAAAATCCTCCGCACTCTCTCCGGTTGAAATTGGAAGGCAAAGGCCTGGCCGGGTTCGTAACCGGAGGCGGCGAGCTGCACCTGGCCGCGAAAAAAGGCCAGACCGAAGTGACCTACACCGGCGAGGCCCAGGTCGGCGGCCTGATTGCGTCGGTCGGGCAGAGGATGATCGAAGGCGCCAGCCGGAAGATTATTCAGGATTTTTTCGATCGCGCCGCGAAACAACTCGGGTAGCGCGTGATGTAAGATGTCCGCGTGCTGAGCGGGTTGCGCTACTACTGGACGGCTGCCAAGGGCTACCGGCTGAATCCCTGGAAGAGCCCTTATCTGCAATGGAGGATGGAGACGTTCTTCGGAACAGAAGCCAGGGATCTCGATGCCCGGCAATTCTTCCGGCTTCTCTGGCGCGAGCGCGCGCAATTTCGGCGGTTCTTGCGCTGGGCCGACCAGCGCCGCAGAGCCCAACGCGCCAGGGGAACCTGAAACTTTACACTGACAAGTAGTGGCAGCGCAGCATGCTTCCGACAGCTTCTACTGCGATCTACCTGCCGCCTGTGATTGAGGTGCGGCTTTTTCGGTTTTCCGCGGGGGGAACGGTAGGATCATAGACACGCGCTGGCGATACTCCCGGTAGGCCTCGCCGTAAAAGCGCGCCAGATCGCGCTCCTCGAACTGGATTGCCACTAGAATGTAGCCGGTTGTCATGATCGAGAAAAACAGGTGCCCGACAGTCATGTGCGCCGTGCTCCAAAAAGCGATCAGGAAACCCAGGTAAAGAGGATGTCTGACCACCTTGTAGAGTGCTGGCGCCTTGAAGGCCGGCGGCTCCAGCTTCACCCCTTTGAGGTAATGGAACACTTGGCGGACCCCGAACAATTCGAAGTGGTCGATCAGCCAGGTTGAGAACAACAATAGACCCCAGCCAACAAAGAAGCCCACCTGCAGCGCGAGTTTTGCCGTGGGGTTCTGCACCTCCCAAACTGTGCCGGGCATAGGCCTCCACTGCCATAACAGCAACGCCAATACCGCGCTGGCGAACAGGACGTAGGTGCTGCGCTCCACGGGCCACGGAACGATCTTTGTCCACGCGCGCTTGAACCACTGCCGAGCCATTATGCTGTGCTGGATTGCAAATAAGCTCAGCAGCACGGCGTCGATGGCGAGCGCGACCAGAGTTGCCTCCGCAGGCCCGGAGTCAATCGATTTTGGCACTGCGATGTTACCGACGAACCCAATCGCATACACGAACACGGCTAGGAAAAGCAGATAGCAGACTACCCCATACGCGAGGGCCACAATACGAGCCATAGGCGTACCTCCTTGCAAGTGAATGAGGAAAGGTCGTACAGCTTAGGCTGCCCCTGGCCTCACCCTTTCTCACAGTGAACGCGAGAAGTCAAGTTCGGCTCGGGACCGCATCCGTCCCCTGGGAGGCAGGCAAGAACCGCTCGAGCGTTTGAATGATCACTTGTTTTGAGATTGGTTTCGCCATGTAGTCGTCCATGCCCGCGGCTAGACAGCGATCCCGATCGCCCTCCATCGCGTTCGCCGTCATGGCCACCAC
>DASPYR010000257.1:0-2906 GCA_035636675.1 Rugosimonospora sp.
GGATTGCGGCCCGGGTGCATCGCGGACGCGAGCGACGAAGCGCAATTCGCGGAGTTGAAGGTCCTCGGCGAATTGACGAAAAAAGCGTGGGAGCACGACGTTCAAGTGATGATCGAAGGCCCGGGGCATATCCCGATGGACAAGATCAAGGAGCAGGTGGATCTGGAAATGGAATGGTGCCACGAGGCGCCGTTCTATACGCTCGGGCCGCTGGTCATCGACATCGCGCCCGGGTACGACCACATCACCAGCGCGATTGGAGCGGCGATGATCGGGTGGCACGGAGCTTCGATGCTGTGCTACGTCACGCCAAAGGAGCATCTCGGATTGCCGAATCCGGAAGACGTGAAGCAGGGCGTGATCGCGTACAAGATTGCGGCGCACGCCGCCGACGTGGCGCGGCATCGCCCGGGCGCGCGGGACCGCGACGACGCGCTGAGCTATGCGCGGTTTTTGTTTGATTGGAACAAACAGTTCGAGCTTTCGCTTGATCCGGACACCGCGCGCGCGATGCACGATGAGAATCTGCCGGATGATTTTTACAAAGAGGCGAAGTTTTGCTCGATGTGCGGGCCGAAATTCTGCTCGATGAACATCACGCAAATGGCGGAAGCGGAATCCGGCCAGGATCAGGCCGAACGCAAACAGAAATTCGTCGAGCTGCTGGCCAAGGTGCAGAATGCCTGACAAAGGAAGGGGCGCCATGGCCGGTCGCTCAGAGAGGTCCTAACGATGGGGCTCTTTGAAGTCACTGTGACACTCGCCAACCCGACTGCCCCGCAGCGGACCGAGACGCTTTCCCTGCTTGTGGACACTGGCGCGACGCTCTCGTGGATTCCGCGCAAGCTGCTCGAGAACCTCGGTGTAAAGCCGACGGCCAGGCTGGAGTTTCAGTTAGCCGATGGCCGGCTCCTTCAGCGGGATGCCGGCGCAGCCCTGTTCACGATTGACGGCAAAGCCCTCACCATCCCGGTCGCGTTCGCCGAGCAGGGTGAGGAGTCCGTGCTGGGCGCCACAGCGTTGGAGGCCCTTGGCTTTGCGGTTGATCCCGTCGAAAAAAAGCTCATTCCCCGCAGTCTGCTCGCCCTGCAACGGACGGTCCCGAAGGGGTTATGATCCTTGGCGCGACGGCTCTCGAAGTTCTGGGCTTCGTGGTGGACCCAGTGGCAAAGAAACTCATTCCGCGAAACCTGCTCGCTCTCAAAGTGGCGTAGGCGGCAGCGACGAGTCCGAACGCAGGCAAAATTCTTCGAACTGTTGGCCGAGGCTGTGCGACTGGAACAAATGGGCTTTCCGCTGCGTATTGTTTTTTAGGGGGGAGTTGCTGTGCTTGCCTTAGGCCGAGTTGATGCCGAGGGGTGCGAAAATGTTTTTTCTGATTTTCTCGATCCTGCTGTACTTCTTGCCGGTGCTCATCGGGCGGCACAAGGCTGACGCGATGGGCATTTTCCTCGTGAACTTGCTGTTCGGTTGGACGGTCATCGGTTGGATCATTGCGCTGATTTGGGCTTGTGCGGCGGAGAGGTATGTTGCGGTTCCGGTGCGAGCCGGCCCCGTAAGTTCCGGCCGGTTCTGCTGCCAATGCGGCGTGTTGTCGCCTTATGGAGCGCATTTCTGTGCGGCGTGCGGTAGGGCGGTGTAATTGGCGGATTCCTCGGAAGCGCGAGCGATGAAACCACCAGCCGACCACGTGCTGCGCGAAGAATTCAATAGGTGGGCGGAGGCGGGACGCGGGGAGGGGATGGAGCAAGACCACCTGCCGATCACGCTGCCGGTGCTGGAGAAGATGCGGCTGGCGCCGGCGGACAATGTACTCGACGTGGGGTGCGGAGCGGGATGGCTGTCGCGGCGGCTGGCGAAGATGGTGCCCGAGGGCCGTGTGGTGGGAATGGACATCTCCGATGAGATGATCCGCCATGCGCGGCGCAGCAGCGTGGACTTCGACAATTTGATGTTTGTCAGCGGCGAGGTCGCCGAAATTCCCTGGCAGCCGAATTTTTTCTCGCGCGTGATTTCCGTCGAATCATCGTATTACTGGCCCGATCCGGCTGCCAGCCTTCGAGATATTTTTCGCGTGCTGAACGAGGGCGGGTCGGCGTGGATCCTCATCAACTACTACCGGGATAATCCATATTGCCATCACTGGGGAAACATGCTGGCGATACCCACGCATCTTCTTTCCGCCGAGGAATGGGCCGAACTGTTCCGCGCGGCCGGTTTCAAGAATGTCGCACACGAACGCATCGTGAATGCGTCGCCATCGCCTGAAGTGTACACGGGCCGGTGGTTCCGAGACGCGGAGCATCTCCGCGCCTTCAAGGCGGAGGGCGCGCTGCTGATTTCCGGTGTGAAGGGATGAGGCTGGTGGCCGGGCGGATTTAAGTGTGATATGAATGCGGGAATGGCCGTGACAGACGAGTGAAAAAATGACCGACCGTTCCGCAAAGATGGCATTGATCGGCGCCGGACCCGTCGGTTTGGGAATGGCGAAGGCCCTCCTCGAACACAAAATCCCCTACGAAGAACTGGAAGCCGATGATGACCTGGGCGGAAACTGGTATCACGGCGTGTATGAGACCGTGCACATCATTTCGTCCCGGAAGACGACGGAATACGCCGACTATCCCATGCCGGAGCACTATCCGGATTTCCCCAGCCGGCAGCAGATGCTGGAGTATCTGCGCGAATACGCGGAGAGATTCGGGCTGCGGGAACACATCCAGTTCAATACGAAAGTGGTGATGGCGCTGCCGCTGGCGGATGGGAAGTGGGAACTGGAGCTGGCGACGGGCGAGAAGCGCGTTTACAAGGGATTGATCGTTTGCAACGGACATCATTGGCACAAGCGTTTTCCGAATTATCCGGGGAAGTTCGAGGGCGAGTTTATTCATTCGAAGGATTACCGG
>DASPYR010000258.1:0-3826 GCA_035636675.1 Rugosimonospora sp.
GCCTGCTTGCAGACCACGGTTTGCGACAGTCCCTGCTGGCCCGGCCCTTGAATGAGCACGCTGGAGTTGTAACCCACGCCACCGTCGAAGAGTGACCACTCGACACCATTCGACAAGGGCGTGACCAACCCGGCCAATTCCGGCGTAACGCCTTTGGGCACGTGGTGCACCACGGAATTCCACGGAAGGTACATGTATTGGGCAAAGCCGCCCCACAAGTGAGGCGTCCGTTCGGCCGACGTGTAGCCGTAACGTATGGCATCCGGGTTATAGCGCCAGTCGGTGTTTTCACAATGCCGATACTGGCCCAAATGGCACCACTCGCATTGGCCACACATGACATAGTGCTCGACGAATACCAAATCGCCTTCTTTGAAACCTTTGCGTCTGGTGAACTCGCGACCCGCTTTGGCGATGTAACCGATATTCTCGTGACCCATGATCACCGGAGCTTTAGACGGCGGTGTCTCATACATCTTGACGTCGGTTCCACAAATGCCGCCGACTTCCATCTTCAGCAGTGCGCTATCCTGCGGAATATCCGGCATGGGGAAATCGCGAATCTCAGTCTTACTCGGACCCACTCTAACGGCCGCCAGTACTCTTTCCACCGTTCGTTCCTCCAAACAACACGTCATTTCGTGGGTCTGACGGCGCCGACGCCTTTGATTTGGCGGCCGGCCCGTACATCCTCGGCGTAAGCGCTGATCGCCTCGAAGGCGATTTTAGCGACGTTGGCGTAGCTCTCGACGGTCGAGTCCAGATTGCTCGCCGCATACCCGATTGCGGCGTGAGCCATGCGCATGCGCCCATCCAGCCACGGGCCTCCGCCGAATCCTCCAAGCACAGGAATGGAAACAGCGGCGGCGACCGCAGCACCTGCCACCGGGCCGGAATTGGTGAAGTCAAGCAAAGAGGCACCTGCGTCTTCCAGACGCTTGGCCTCCTCCACAAGCTTCGCGGTCATCTCCGCAGGGACTTGCGCGCCGGGCTTCGACGCAGCGCTGTATGGGATGCCGAATCGCAGAGCCGTCTGCGGGGTAATCCCAAACTGCGCAAACACAGGAATGCCGGCGCGGACGATGGCGCGCACAGAGTCGGGAAAGTCCGCCGCGCCATCCAGCTTGATCATATCGGCGCCCGCGTCTTTGACGAGCACGATGGCCGCCCTGACGGCGCTCCCGGTGCCCTCTTGCAGCGGGCCGAAAGGGAAATCGCAGCTCACCACCGCGCGCTTAACGCCGCGGCGGACGGCCTTGCAGACTACGACCATCTCGCTCATCGTGACTTCCAAGGGATTCGCACGACCCCATAAATTGACGCCCACCGTATCTCCTACGGAAACAATGTCCGCTCCGGCTCGGTCCACGATCTGAGCAATCTGGTAGTCCCAGGCCACCACACCGACAATCTTTCGGCCATCACGTTTCATCTGCTGAAGCGCCGGAATAGTGATGGGCGAATCCTGCGACTCCATTGTTCGTCTCTCTTCTCGTGTATGGCGGCTGCGCGAATCAGATGTGCGCGAAACGCTAGAGGTTCAGGAAATCGTATTTGGAGCGCTGGCCGCGCCCCAGCGGTATGGGCTCGGCGCTGGCCGCATCCTTCCAGCGGCCGACGATGGGCTGCCCACAATCCGGGCAAGCGCCATTTCGCAGGCGATTCTCGGTCACATCGTGCCAGGAACGGCGGATCAAAATGCTCCCGCATTGCGGGCACGAGGTGTTGGCCCCACCGGAAAAGATATTGCCCTCGTAGACGTAATGCAATCCCACTTCGCGGGCGATGGCGCGGGCGCGATGCAGCGTTTCAGGCGGTGTGCGCGGCTTATTCTGCAGCTTGAAATCGGGATGAAAGGCGGTGAAGTGCAGCGGCACGTCCGGCCCGAGATGTTCGAGAATCCATTCCGCGAGCTTACGCGTTTCGCGCGGATCATCGTTGAGCGTCGGGATCATGAGGTTGGTAATCTCGAACCAGACATTCGTCTCGTTCTTGAGCCACTGCAAGGTGTCGAGCACGGGCTGGAGATGAGTGAGCGTGATCTTCCCGTAAAAATTTTCGGTGAACGCCTTCAAATCAATGTTGGCTGCGTCCACATAGTCGTAAATATCGTGGAAGGCCTCGCGCGTGATGTAACCGTTGCTGACCATGACAGTTCGCAAGCCTCGTTCCCTGGCGGCGCGGCAAATATCCACGACGTATTCGCCCCAAATCGTCGGCTCGTTATAGGTAAACGCGATCGAAGGACAGCCGTAACGCAATGCAAGCTGCGGCACATCTTCGGCGGGAATATGGGTGGAGTGGACCTGATCGCTGCGGGATTTGGAGATGTCCCAATTCTGGCAGAAGAAACAGCCCATGTTGCAGCCGGCTGTGCCCAGCGAAAAGACCTTTGTGCCAGGGAGAAAATGATTCAGCGGCTTTTTTTCAATGGGATCAATTTGCAGGGCCGCGGGGGACGCATAGCCCAGGCTATAAAGCTTGCCTCCCTGGTTGACCCGAATAAAACAGAAGCCGCCCTGCCCCTCGCCGATATGACAGTGCCGCGGACAGAGATAGCAGTGCACGCGCCCGTTTGGCTCCGATTCCCACCAGCGAGCCTCGTGCAGGTCGCTTTCTTTTTGCAAAATCTTCAAGTCTTGCATGAGCTTTTAGGGGGGGTGCCCCCCTACTTTTTTGTTAAGTAGTTACATCTGTCATCTTGTTAAGGATATCAGCCACAAGGACTTAGGCCCGCCTTTCGCCTCCGGACCGGCTTTTTTTCTCATGAGATGGCATTTCGCGAGCGCTGCCTCCTGCGTCCATCATTAATTCCTGCTTCGAACTCCGCTGCTCGGCGGCATTTACATTTGCCTTGTGAACGAAACGGGCCGCCGCGCTCCCCGTTTTTTCTTCTATTTTAACAGAAGGGTCAACGCCGGGCCCGAAAAGCGGGAATGCGGAATGCGGCGCTGAGCTTGCTCCTAGATCAAGGCCCTCGCGCGTTTCAACCCGGGGCCGTTCTTGTCCTCGTCCCCCGGCGCTCCGGCCCGCAGCGGCTACCGTGCGATAATCACTGGCCAATGCACAATATCAAGCTGACCGTCGCCTACGACGGCACCGATTTTCGCGGCTGGCAAATCCAGCCCGGCCAACCAACGATTCAGGGCCTCCTCACGGAGGTAGTACAGGAGCTAACGCAGGAGCGCCCGAGTCTGCAGGGCGCAGGCCGGACGGATGCCGGCGTCCACGCCTGGGGTCAGGTGGTAAATTTCAAGACGCATTCGGAGCTCGCTCCGGAGGAGTTCCGGCGCGGGTGTAACGCACTGCTGCCGCCGTCGATTCGTGTTCGAGAAGCGGAGGAGGTAGGACCGGACTTCCATGCCCGATGGATGGCGCAGGCGAAGACGTACGTCTATTCGATCTACCGGGGCGCAGTCGTCCCGCCGGTCCGCTGGCGCTATGTCCTGCATGTTCCTCAGGAGCTTGACTATGCCGCCATGGCCGAGGCCGCCCGCTATTTTGAAGGCGAGCGCGATTTCACTTCATTTTCAGCTTCGACGGGCTCGAAGGAGGAGGATCGTGGTCAAACGATGATCCGTTCCGTTTTTCGCTCCGAACTGATCGACCGAGCAGGGAGTAGCGGGGCCGCTCCCGCGAATTCTATTTGTGATCACCATTCATACCGAGAGGAATGGATTTATGTCATTCGCGGCACATCCTTTTTGCGGTACATGGTGAGGAAGATTATTGGCACGCTCCTGCAAGTAGGCCGCGGCCGGCTTCCCGCCGGTGAGATACCCCATCTGCTGGAAAAGCGTGACCGCAGTTGTTCCGGGCCCACGGC
>DASPYR010000259.1:0-6816 GCA_035636675.1 Rugosimonospora sp.
TCCGTGGAGCCCGAGGGTGAGCACGCCCGTGGTTAACGTTGAAAAGTAGGTCGCAAAGGCGAAGGTAACCGAGAGGAGCACTACACTTTCCATCCACATCAGTGAGAGGCCCCATGCAAGGTGACGCGCAGTGACACCCGCGATGGCGTAAGTTATGGCGTTCACGCCAACAACCATGATTGCAATATACGCGGTCAGCATACCGAGGAACCCAAACCACTTGCCCAGGAGCACTTGCCAACGTCGAACGGGCTTGGTCGCAATCGCCTGGATCGTCCCAGAAGCGATTTCACCGGAGAGTGTGTCGATAGAGGTAAGAATAGTCATGAGCACCGCGAGCAGGTCGACGGCATAGAGGCCCATGGTCACCATCGTGAAGGAGATTTCCCGCCGCAAGACTGGGCTCATGCCGTGCGCGGCAAAATCTTTTGCCTGAAAATGGAGGCCCGTACCGAACAGGATAAGGAAGGCGCCGCCGGCGGCGAGCGCCATCCACAGCATTTTCTTGCGTGCCGCCTCGCGGAATGTCACCGCGGCCATGATCCAGACGCCCATCACAGCCCTCCATCGGTGCCGACGATTTCAAGAAAACGTTCTTCGAGGGAACGGCGCTGGGGAGTGACCTCATAGACATCGGCGCCACTTGCGACCAGATAGCGCACGATCTCCGGCATTACCGCACCGGATGACATGGAGAGCGTCACACGCTCGCCTTCCGTGCGAACTGACCGACTCCACTGTGACAGGCCACTGACAATCTCCGCAGTCACATTGGCGGCCCGTATAGACACCGTGGTTTGCTCCTCGAGATCGTCATCGAGTTGCCGAGTCTCCAGCACCTCGCCATCTTTGATAAAAGCGACGCGGTTGCACGTAACTTCGACCTCCCCAAGCAGATGCGAGTTGAGTAGGACGGTTGCGCCGCGTTCGCGCTGGGTTTTAATGATGTCACGAACGAGGCGGCGGCCGACGGGATCTAGGCCCGACGTGGGCTCGTCGAGGAAAATCAAGTCGGGTTCATTCAGGAGCGCCTGTGCGAGGCCAATGCGCTGTAGCATGCCCTTGGAAAAATCGCGCAGTGGTTTGTCGCGGTGCGGCGTGAGCCCGACTAGGTCGAGCAAAACGGGAATGCGCTCGCGGAGCTTCGAGTGCGACATGCCATAGAGCCGACCGTGCAGTTTGAGAAGTTCTGTAGGGGTGAGCCAATCGTAGAAGCGGAAATGTTCGGGAAGAAAACCAACTTTGCTGCGTGCCTTGACGTCTCCGACAGGGCTGCCAAGAATCTGGGCTTCTCCGCTTGTGGGGAATACCAGGCCCAGCAGCATTTTCACCGAAGTGCTCTTACCTGCGCCATTTGGTCCCAAGAAGCCGAAAACCTCACCCCTGGGAACATCGAGGGTGAGGTTTCGGACTGCCACTTTGCCGCTGAAGACTTTGCGCAGCCCACGGGTACGTATGGCAAGGTCACAATATCGGCTCATCTCGATCTGTCGACGGATCAATGCAACGAAGCGGCCAGACTCAAGGCATCGGACGAGTTGCCATGACCTGACAGGGAGTGGATCACTCCGTTCTTGATCCACAACAGACTATACCGATTTCCCTGGGAGAGCGTTTCGGTGATCAGGGTGCCTTCCACCCCATCCACGGTCACGGTCTCATAGGAGCTCGAATTACGCGGAATCGGGACCACCAGGGTGGAGGACCAATCCACTGTCTGGCAGAATGACTGGGCCTCGGCAGGACTCATGCCCGCCAGTTCCAATGCCGCTTCAGCAATCTCCGACATATTGAGATCAGGCGGAACGCTTACAGTCGGGCTGGGAGCTTGAATCAGGTAGGTACAGTTTGTGTCCTTAATGCTTGCCATGCGTTCCATCTTGCGCTCGGCCAGAGCCTCAGCCTGGGACTGCGGATTGGAGGTCACATATCTGTGCCGAATTGGGCAGTCTCCATATATAGAGATGACCGTCTTCGGAATGTGAACCGCTATCAACGCGCCGTTTGCCGACTCGGGAATGTGGATGTCGGAACGACCAATCTCATCCAGTAGAGTCGCCACACGATCACGATTAATAGTCATCTGGAACGCGGTTTCACCATTGACCTCGACGCTGTGTGGTGCTCCTAGGCTACCGATCACGCGGATCGGGTATCCCGTCAACTGGGCAGCTGTTGTCAGGTTCGAAACGACGGCAGGTTTGCCAGGATCCATGGTGACCACAATGTTGTCGGCGACAAACTGATTGAAAAGCTTATAGGGACGCGAGTCCGGTTCAGAGCTAGACATCAGAGTGGTGGGATCGATCGTGACTACCTGAATTTTCTGAACCCGCAGCATAGCCAAGATCCGCTGCGCCCAGGTGCGAACCGGGTTGACGCTGACCAAAATCGTGACAACCATTGCAACTGCCGCGAAGCCCCAGGCGGGACGCCAGCGCGGCGCGAAAAGACGAGCGATCCACGTGGCCTTTGGCTCACTAGCGGTTCCATATTGATGGTCGAACTGGGCATAGGCCATGGCGGGATTGATTGTGATGCTGTCCGCGGCCGGAGCAAGGGTCGCCAACAAGTCCTGCATCTGCGCACTCTCAGCACGCAGCTTCTCGAAACAGGCGCGGCAGTCGGTGCAAGAAATAAGGTGCTCAGTGACCCCTACCAACTCAGCACCAGCCAGTTGACCGTCCAGATGTGCCCGAAGAATTCCATCGTTAATACAGGTCATAGTTCCTCCTGGTTCGGATTAAGCGCGAGGTAACGGATGCGGAATTCCTCTTCGGCACGGTTCAACATGGTGCCGATTCCACTCACCTTCACATCGAGGGCGTCGGCGAGTTCTTTGTACGACAACCCGGAGCTGCGCAAGATCAAGAGCTGTGCCTGAGTTGGCTTAATCAAGGCCAGCACAACACGCACTCGGCGGCATTTCTCTTCACGCAGCAAGGCGTCCAGCGGTCCGCCGACCCCGCCTTCGTCGCTGGCTCCTCCCGCAGCCTCTTCGTATCGGCGGCGTCTGCCAGACGCGCGCAAGGCATCGATTCCCAGATTCGTCGCGGTGCGATACAGCCATCCTCCGACGTTGCCATCGACTTGCAGCGCGGGCTGACGGTACAGACGCCAAAAAGCATCGTTCGTCACTTCTTCGGCATGCGAGAGATCGCCAAGCAGGCGCATCAGTATCGCGACGATCCGGGCATAGTGCTGAAGAAAAACTGCCCGGAACTCAGTTTCGTCCCAATGCTCCGATGAACTCTCCCGGACTGTCATGGAGCGACTCAATACCTGTGCAATTCCCACGATAATGCCCGCCCGCCTTCCCAGTTCACATATTTAAAACGGCGCTCAGTGGCAAATTGTGACAGAGCGAAAGCTATCCTTCGATGGGATTTAACCATGAACGGCCTTTAGCTCGAATAAGCTCGAATATTGCCAGACACTCTTGGCAGATGACGGGCAAGCCTGAAGTAATCCCAAGGTAAGGTTTGCCGACAACCGGAAGTTATCCCGTTGTGACAAATCGGGGAAACCGCCTGCTCCATATCGGTAGCAGCGCAGGGATAGAGCCTAGGAAGAGAAAATTCTCCGTTAGCGCCCCGTCTAACTTCGTCTGCTCAGTGGGACGGCTTTCGGCAGACGATGTGTTTAGGCCCATGCCTCAAGACGCGCGATCAGTCGGCGAGTGTCCGCGCTGTCCTTGATCACTTGTGCAAGAACTTGCTGGAAACTAATGTCTATTGGGATACAAAGCACCCATTTTGCAGAGCGTAATCCCAGGCGTGTGACTCCTCCAAAAGCGTGCCAGAGGCTTGACACAGAGCATCCGGCAGATCAGAATTCTGACGTGCTCGAGGTCAAAAAGGAGATTCCGGTGAAAACACATCGTTACTCTAATCTTTCAAGTTCTACTGGGGTCGCGATAGCCCGCGCCCTTTTCATTCTGGCCGGCACGACATTATCCATGGCGTTGAGTACGGCGGCTCTCGGCGGCGCAGGAGGCACATCGGGCCGGAGTGCCAGCCCAAATGCTAGCGCCGATAACTTCAATACTGGTCCAACTGTTGATACCACAAGTGCGATCGTTCAGCTCACGGGTGCCCCAGTAAGCACTTATCCGGGGACGAAACCATCTCCGGGCCGAAAAATTAATTTCAATGGCACCGCCGTCCGATCATACCGGGCACAGCTCGGCGCTGAACGTAACGCTTTCAGAAATTGGCTGCAAGCCAACGCGCACAAGGTTGTAATCACTAGTCAATACGATATTTCGCTGAATGCGGTCGCCGTGCAGCTCAACGGGACGTCGCTGGCCACGATCGCAGCCGCGCCGATGGTGGAGCAGGTTCAATACAACGCGCTCTACCACCCCGACCTGAGCCAGAGCTACCAGGTTATCAATGCATCGGACGCCTGGGCCGCCGCGGGCGGCAGGTCCAATGCTGGGGCCGGCATCAAGATCGGCGACATTGACACAGGCATCGACCAGAACCACCCGTTTTTCGACCCGACCGGATTCAGCTACCCGGCGGGCTTCCCCAAGTGTGATGCGGCGGATAGCACAACGCATACTCGGAACACCAACTGCAAGTACGTTTCGCCCAAAATTATCGTCGCCAAGGTTTTCTACAACAAGGCGGCTGTATCTGGCCTCGATGCCGAGGCGGTTCAGGACCACGGGAGCCACACCGCCGGGATCGCTGCCGGCGTGACCGGCAAGACTGCGGTGGTGCAGGGCGTGAGCATTACCGACATGTCTGGCATAGCGCCGGGTGCCTGGCTGGGCAGCTACAACGTGTTTCCGGGTAACGTGGCAAACGCCCGGAGCGAGGACATCCTCAACGCGGTTGACGCCGCGATCGCCGATGGAATGGACGTGCTCAATCTGTCGCTCGGCGGGTCGCCGAGGCTCGGGACCGCGTCCGGCATTGACGTCCTTTCGATCGGCCTTGATGATGCAGTCGATGCGGGCCTCGTGGTCGCGGTGGCGGCCGGCAACAGCGGGCCGGGAACGAAAACGGTTGAGTCGCCTGGGCGCGCACCGAAAGTGATCACCGCTGGCGCGAGCACGAATCAGCACTTCATCGGTGAGCCGGTCACCTATCCATCTGGCGCCGCCACGACAATCGGCGCCGCTGTCGGCGATTTCCCGGCATTGCCCACAAGCTCCTATTTCCTGTTCGATACGGGGAATACCGCCTGCACGAGCGTCTCGAGCTCGGCATCGGGCAAGCTCGCGGTCGTCAACCGCGGGACGTGCACATTTAGCACGAAGGTTCGCAACGCGATCGCCGCCGGTGCGGTTGCGGTCGTGGTCGTGAACAACGTCGCAGGCGATCCCACGGCGATGGCCAAGGACGGCCTGGGCGGTGACAACCTGCCGGCCGTCATGATCGGCCTGCAAGAAGGGGCCGCTCTGCGTGCATCGGGAGCGACAACGGCGTCAGCGGTCGCCACATTCAGCGAGTTCATTACCCCGAATGCTGACATCCTGGCGGGCTTCAGCAGTCAGGGTCCGACGACCCCAGACCTGCTCGTCAAGCCCGACCTGACGTCGGTCGGCGTCAATGTGCTGAGCTCGATCACGTGCGTTGGCAAAGCGATCACGTGCGGCGGAGAAGGGTCGTGGGCGTTCTTCAGCGGCACCTCAATGGCCACGCCGCACATCGCAGGCTCGGCAGCCGTGCTCCTGGGTCTCAACCCGAACTGGTCGCCAGCGCGGGTGAAGTCGGCGCTTGCGAACCGCGCTGATCTGGTGATCAAGGATTCCAAGACCGGCACGCACGACATCGGACCGAC
This sequence comes from Rugosimonospora sp., assembly GCA_035636675.1. Classification (GTDB taxonomy): domain Bacteria; phylum Acidobacteriota; class Terriglobia; order Acidiferrales; family UBA7541; genus Palsa-189. Next base: position 5,794 of record DASPYR010000259.1, read on the forward strand.
AGCACAGGGTGCTGGGCGCGAGGACCTCTCGGTCGCGGCCGGCGGCACGACGTGGCTGAGCCCCGTTTCGGCAAGCTTCGGGCGAGTACCCACCATCTCGTCCACGTCCTTGGTCGTGACGGTCTTCAACCCCACCGGCAGCAGCCAGAACTTCACCGTCAGCGCGTCGAAGTTCACCCCAAGCACCTTCAGCAATACCGTGTCCAGCGCGTTTGATGCCGGCATTATTACGAGCGGTGATAGCCGGATCTCCGTCCCCAGCAGCTTTTCGGTACCGGCGTCGGGCTCGTACAACCTCACCGTCACCGTCAAGCCCGGCCTTTCTCCGGGGGCGGTTGTGCAGGGTTGGATCAACCTCGCGGGGACCGGCGGCAACAACAACCTGCATCTCGCCTACTACGCAGTCGTCGGCCCATAGGCGCGAGCTGATCAAATGGTGGGCAGCGATCTGGAGTACGCGGGCAAATAGCTTCCGTGTTTAGCCAGGCAGGAAAGGGCCCTCGGCGGGGTCCTTTCTTATTGCCGCCATCTGATGTGAGAAGTGTACTTTCGGCACGAGCGTAAAAAATTGAAGTCCATCAGAATACAGCCAATTACAATGGCGGTGCACAGCGTCTTCCCAACCAATCTGCGGAACCATTCCGGAGCGTTTATTCAAAGACACCATCTGAATCGATAAACGCGCTCCTTAGTTTATGTAAGTCCCTCTGATGCGGGCCAGAAGTTGCCTTCCCTGAAATTTGTTTTGTAGGATCACTGAGATTCGTCCGAGTCACGGGCAAGCAGGAAGTAATCCCAAGGGTCGAGTGGCCGGGCGCCATTGCTGGCGCCCAGCCCTCTAAGAACCGGACTTGAAGGTTTCCCATTCATCCGGCTCGAGCACCAAAAACGCCCCCAGGAAAAACCAGGACGCGGCCTGGTGCAAAACGAATCAGACCTACTCGATACTGACTTGCTGCCGATTCGCACGGCGGTGGAATCACCGTCGTGTGTGAAGCTGCACCAATGGCTTACGCCATCGTC
>DASPYR010000260.1:0-3578 GCA_035636675.1 Rugosimonospora sp.
GACGATGGAATCCGACGGCAATCGAAATCTTTCGCGGCGTGCGGTACTCGCGATGCCTCTCCTTGCGGCTGGACTTCCCATCTTGGAGCAACCGAGCCTATCGTCTGAAGTTAAGGGTGAAGTTAAGGGTGAAGTTAAGGGCGAAGTTCAGGGCACAGCGCCGCGTCCCTTCCGCGTAAACATTCCTGAAGCGACCATCAAGCACATTCTCAGCCGTGTGCGCGACGCGCGCTGGCCCGACCGGCTGGACTCGACGGACTGGCGCTACGGCGCCAACTGGGACTACATGAAGGCGTTGGCCCAATATTGGACCACGCGATATGACTGGCGTAAGGCGGAGGCGAGCCTGAACCGCTACCCTCAGTTCCTGGCTCGCGTGGGTGATTTCGATATTCACTTCTATCACGTGAAAGGGAAGGGACCCAATCCGGTTCCCTTAATCTTGACGCACGGCTGGCCGGGCTCGGTCTTGGAGTTCCTCGAGGCGATCGGGCCGTTGAGCGATCCGCAGCGCTTCGGTGGCTCGCCCGAGGAATCGTTTGACGTAGTCGCGCCCTCGGTCCCGGGCTTCGGCTTTTCGTCCAAGCCCAGCAAGCCCATCGGGGCGCCCACTACGGCTACGCTCTGGCACCGGCTTATGACCGATGTGCTTGGATATTCGAAATACGGCGCCCAGGGAGGAGATCTGGGAAGCGGCGTCACCGCGCAATTGGCTCGCCAATACCCGGACTCACTCCTTGGGGTTCACTTCAACGGGGGCGGAGGACCGGCGCCTCCCGAAGCGGAACAGACCGAGGAGGAACGCGCCTGGGCACGCACGGTTGCCGCTTTTGTGGCGGCGGAAAGGGACTACTTCAATGAACATCAGCACAAGCCCCAGACCGTTGCGTTCGCACTCAGCGATAACCCGCTCGGCACCGCGGCCTGGATAACAGAAAAATTGAGGCTCTGGAGCGATTCGGGGGCCGGGCTCGATCCCGTGTTCACGAAAGACCAAGTGCTCACCGATGTGATGATTTACCTGGTAACGGATACGATCGGGACCTCGGTGTGGTTTTACCGCGGAATGATTGACGATACGACGAACATTGGCGGCAGGGTTAAAGTACCGTCCGGTTTCGCGTCCTTCCCGCGCGAACTGCCGACGCTGAATGCTCCGCGAAGCGTGATCGAACGGAACTATAATCTGGTGCACTACTCAAAGATGCCGCGCGGAGGACATTTCGCGTGCTGGGAGCAGCCTGAACTGCTTGTGGCGGACCTGCGGGATTTTTTCCGCAAACTGCGGACTTGACGTACATTATGCTGGTGACCTTTGTTGGAGGTGGTAGATGGCGACGAAGAGCTTCGTTGTTGGTTTGACGGCCGCCGGGCTGGCGCTGGGTGCTGCTGTTTGGGCGGCAACGCCTCCTCGCAGGAGTGGAAACCTTGACGACGCTGCTATAGGCGACAGCACTCCGACGTTCTACACGGACGTGCTGCCAATCGTTCAGCAGCATTGCCAGACTTGCCACCGGCCGGGTCAAATTGGGCCGTTTTCCCTGCTCGATTATCAGAGTGCTCGTCCCTGGGCCAAAGCCATCAAGAACGCGGTGGCCACAAAAAAAATGCCGCCTTGGTTCGCCAATCCGGAATACGGGCATTTTGACAACGACCGTTCCTTAAAGCAGGCGGAGATTGACACGATTGTGGCTTGGGTGAATAACGGCGCGCCGGCGGGCGACCCGGCGGATGCGCCGCCGCCGGTTCAATGGCCCGAAGGTGGCTGGAGCATCCAGCCGGATGTGACGGTTGATCTCCCGCCGTATCCGGTTCCCGCCACGGGGATTAAAGAATGGGAGCAACTGGCGATTCCCGCGCCGTTCAAAGAGGATACCTGGGTCACGTCCGTAGAGATTCGCCCAGGCGCGACGGCGGTGGTACATCACCTGTGCTTTGATTTCGCGAAGCACCAGCCCACGACGCCGTACAACGTATATGAGTGGGTGGAAGTGCCAAGAGATGAGGACGGAGTTGCGAAGACTCACGTGGGAAGCACGCCGCCGAGAGAAGGCACGGTGGTGTCGCGAGCCGTTGGCAGCACCGTGGAGACGCAGCGCCAGGGCCGGCCCGCCGTTCGCGGCGGCAATCAATTTTGTTACCTGCCCGGGTTGCCGTTTGAAGATTACCGCCCGCTCCACGCCGGCGTATTTGTGCCCGGGGGATCGGACATCGTTATAAGCGTTCATTACACGACGAACGGCGCCGCCGTCGTTGACCGCAGCAGGATCGGCTTCACGGCCGCGAAGGCGCCTCCACCGAAGATGTTCGTCTCTCAAGGCGGCGGTGAGGGCGACGCTGCGGTAAACACCGACTCAGCCCTGAACAATTCGATTTTGAGCCGCCAACAAGCCAATGAGAAACTGGCCATCCCACCTAACGATGGCAACTATTTAGGTCCTCCGGCGGACATTACGTTCAAGAAGGACATCGAACTCGTGTGGTTCCGGCCGCACGCCCACGTGCGGGGAAAGAGTGCCCGATACACCCTGATTTATCCCGATGGCCGAGAAGAGATCGTCCTCGACGTCCCCCACTACGATTTCAATTGGCAGCTCACCTATCGAACCTCGCTGAAGGTACCGAAAGGTTCCCGGATGCACGTCCAGTTTACGTACGACAATTCGGCGAGCAATAAATACAACCCCGACCAAAGCAAGTGGGTGTATTACGGGGGACAGAGTTGGGAAGAGATGGGCACCCCTAACATGGGCTTCGTCACGGACCGCAATGCGAATGAGCAAGACCTCACAGGGGAGCGCTTCTGACGAGACTCCCTAAAATCGCGCGGGGTGGTCATTGGTGATGCCACAAAATGCCCGGACGACATTGCGGTCAGTCACGCTGCTCATTCCGTTCTTCGTGATCTTCTTCGTGATCTTCTTTCCGATGGGGGCGCGTGCCGAAAAACAAGACGTCACCTTACGCGCTGCCGATGGATTCACCCTGAAAGGCACGTTCTATTCGGCAGAGAAACCAGGACCCGGACTGCTTCTGCTGCACCCATGCGATGGCAATCGTCTACTCTACGATCACCTTGCAACCATGCTTAACACCGCTGGCTATAACGTGCTGACATTCGACTTCCGTGGTTTCGGCGCAAGCCAGGCCGGAGAGTATACGGACTTTAGAGCACAGCGGCAAAAAATCATGGATCAGATGCCCAGCGACATCGACACAGCCTTGAGCTTCCTGACGTCCCAAAACACGGTCAACCCCAGAACGCTCGGTATCGTCGCGGGTAACTGCGCCGTGAATCAAGCCGTTCACGCCGCTCGGCGTCATCCAGCGATCAGAACGCTGGTCCTCTTGTCTGGTGGCACTGATGCGGAAGGCGAAGCTTACATCAAGGATTCGCCGAAGATCCCGATTCTTGGCGTAGCGAGCGACGAAGATAGCAGCGCCGCGGCGGCGACGAAGAAACTCGTCGCCTTGTCGACCAACCGTGACAGCCAAGTCGAAATGTTCACCAATGCGGGACACGCGGCATCGATCTTCGCGAAGCAGCCAGATCTCGAACCCGACATTGTGATCTGGTT
>DASPYR010000261.1:0-8232 GCA_035636675.1 Rugosimonospora sp.
CATAGACCGGTGACGACGTAGTCGGCGTGCTCCCATCCGTCGTGTAGTGGATCGTCGCACCGCTGGTCGCGTCACTGATCGTTACCGTCACCGACCCCGTGTAGGTCCCACCACCCGGGCTAAACGCCGGCGTGGCCACCTGTTGCTGTTGCTGAATGGTGTAGGTGGCACTGGCCACCGCGCTGTCGGTCATCCCGCTCGCCGCCGCCATGGCCTTCAGTGTGGTCGTCTGCGTGAAGGTCAGCGCTCCGCCATAGACCGGTGACGACGTAGTCGGCGTGCTCCCATCCGTCGTGTAGTGGATCGTCGCCCCGCTGGTGGCGTCACTGATCGTTACCGTCACCGACCCCGTGTAGGTCCCACCACCCGGGCTAAAGGCCGGCGTAGCCACCTGCTGCTGAATGGTATAGGTGGCACTGGCTACCGCGCTGTCGGTCATCCCGCTCGCCGCCGCCATGGCCTTCAGCGTGGTCGTCTGCGTGAAGGTCAACGCACCGCCGTAGACCGGCGATGATGTTGTCGGCGTGCTCCCGTCGGTCGTGTAGTGGATCGTCGCCCCGCTGGTGGCGTCACTGATCGTCACCGTCACCGACCCTGTGTAGGTCCCGCCACCCGGGCTAAACGCCGGCGTGGCCACCTGTTGCTGTTGCTGAATGGTGTAGGTGGCACTGGCCACCGCGCTGTCGGTCATCCCGCTCGCCGCCGCCATGGCCTTCAGCGTGGTCGTCTGGTTGAAGGTCAGCGCGCCGCCGTAGACCGGCGATGACGTTGTCGGCGTGCTCCCGTCGGTCGTGTAGTGGATCGCCGCCCCGCTGGTGGCGTCACTAATCGTCACCGTCACCGACCCCGTGTAAGTCCCACCACCCGGGCTGAACGTCGGCGTGGCCACTGCGGCGGAGCCGCCTGTGTTGTTTATGAGCACCGAGATGGTGGGGGAATAATAATTGGCCACTGCCAGATCCGGCTTGCCATCGCCATTGAAGTCGGCCACGGCCATGAATGCAGGACCCAAGCCCGAGCCGAAGTTCTGTGCGGCCTGGAAGGTTCCATCGCCGTTGCCCTGCAGCACGGAGACCGTCGTGGTACCTAGGTTTCCCACGGCCAGATCGAGCTTGCCATCACCGTTGAAGTCGCCCACAGACACGGCTAATGCGGCTTGGTCCGCGGCGAAAAGACGTCCTGTCTGGAAGGTCCCATCACCATTGCCCAGCAGCACCGAAACGTTGCTGCCAAACTCGTTGGCTGCAGCCAAATCTTGGATGCCATCACCATTGAAGTCCCCCACGGTGACCGACCAAGGGCCGCTGCCCACGGCGAAGTTCTGTGCAGGCTGGAAAGTCCCGTCGCCGTTGCCCAGAAGCACCGATACGCTGTTGGAAACTTGATTGAGCACGACGAGATCTTGTTTTCCATCGCGGTTGAAGTCGCCGAGAGCCATCCATGTCGGACCGGTGCCCACGCCGAAGGTCTGTGCAGGCTGGAAGGTCCCGTCACCGTTGCCCATCAGTACCGAAATGGTGGTACCGCGTTGAGTGTTGGGGCCATAATTAGCCACTGCTAGATCCGGCTTGCCATCACCGTTGAAGTCGCCCACAGTCACGAAGAAAGGACCGGTGCCCGTGGTGAAAGTTTGCGCCGGCTGGAACGTCCCATCACCATTGCCCAGCAATATCGCAATGGTATTGCCTGCAGTAGCGTTGGTCTGATGGTCGGTATTGCCGTAGGTAGCGACGGCCAAGTCCAGCTTGCCATCGTGATTGAAGTCGCCCACGGCCACGGAAACTGGCGCGGTTCCCCCCGCATCAACGAACCGTGCTGGCTGGAATGTCCCATCCCCGTTTCCCAGCAAAAGCGAGAGCGTGGTGGACCCGGCGTTTGCGACCGCCAAATCCAGCTTGCCATCGCCATTGAAGTCACCCATCGCAATGGACTGAGGATTGAGGCCCACGCCGTAGGTTGGCGTCGCCTGGAAAGTCCCATCCCCGTTGCCCAGTAACACCGACACTGAGTTGAGTGAGGTGTTAGCCACCGCCAGATCGGGCTTGTGGTCGCCATTGAAGTCGCCTACGGCGAGCGCCCAAGCTCCGCCTGACGTTGCGAAGTTCTGCGCGGGCTGGAAGGTCCCGTTGCCATTGCCCAGCAGCACCGACACGGTCGCGGTCGCGGACCCATAGTTGACAACCGCCAGATCGGGCCTGCCATCGCCATTGAAATCGCCCAGGGCCACGAAGTGAGGATTAAAGCCTGCTCCGACGGTCGTTGCGGCTTGGAAAGTCCCGTCCCCATTGCCCAGCAGTATCGAGACGTTATTGGAGCCGCTGTTGGCGACCGCTAGGTCCGATTTACCATCACCGTTCAAGTCGCCCACGGCCACGGACCAGGGTTGGCTACCAACGGCGACATTCTGGGCTGGCTGGAAAGTGCCATTGCCGTTGCCCAAAAGTACCGACACGTTATTGGAGCTGCTGTTGGCGACCGCCAGATCCGGCTTGCCGTCGCCATTAAAGTCCCCCACCGCCACAGACTGAGGATTAATGCCTACCACGAACGTTGTTGCCGCCAGGAAGGTCCCGTTGCCGTTGCCCAACAGCACGGAGACGCTGTTGGACCCATTGTTGGCGACCACTAGATCGGGCCTGCCATCGCCATTGAAGTCGCCCACGGCCACGGACCAAGGAGCGATGCCCACCGCGAAATTCTGCGCCGCCTGGAAAGTCCCGTCGCCATTGCCCAGAAGCACTGAAACGTTGTTGGACCCAGCGCTAGCGACTACCAGGTCCAGCTTGCCGTCGCCATTGAAGTCGGCCACGGCCACGGAAGTGGGGTTTGTGCCCACAGCGAAGGTTCGCGCCGCCTGGAGGGTCCCATCGCTGTTGCCCAGCAGCACCGAAACGTTGCCGGCACCATAGTTGGCGACCGCCAGATCTTCGATCCCATCGCCGTTGAAGTCGCCCATCGCGACGGATACGGGATTAAGTCCGGATGTGAAATCTTTGCGCGTAATGAACGACACCGTTTGGGCCGGCGCCGGGGTTGCGAGCGCTGAGGAGAAGGCTAAAGTCGCTGTGATAAGGAACAGTCGGCGCGCTGAGTACCTGGACATAATCCACCTCGAGATCAGAATGGGAATTCAGATGAGCACTGTGCTGACGAAAGCCGCACTGTCGCTAGCACAGACAGACGCTAACTGGGTCGCTGCTATCAGAAGGAATACAGACAGCATATGACTTGCCGCTTCGTCTGGACCGTCTTCAGGAGGACGGCGCAAAGTGTGATTGCGGGGAGACCCTGTTTCCGGTCAGGAACTGCCTCAATCTCCGCATCTGCTCGCGTCTGCGGAACGCCACCATTTCAAGGGAAATCGGCCTTTCGGCTCGCCGGAGTAACGCCCATATGTAGCCAGCCGCCAACATCAACCCCCCTACCACAAGAGGTCTTCTGGTCATTTGATAGACCGTCCTGAAGAGTTCCCAAAGCGGATGGCCTCCGAGAGCGTAATCCTGGGCGCCATCTCTAAATCTCGCCATCAATGCGCCGTGCTGGGCCGACCCGATTTCGCGATGGTGCAGGCACACTTTCTCGGGAAACGTCCTTGTCTTCCAACCCTTCATCCTCGCGGTGATGACGGCAATATGATCGACGCCGCCGCCTTTCACTGGCACATATCCGCCGATCTCTTCGAAACACTCGCGCCGAAACAGTTGGCACGCGCCGGACACGTGCTCGATGCTGACGAAGCGATAGTCATAGCTGGGACTCGAGCTGCCCTTAAACGGTGTTCCGACCAGCCCCAGTTCGGGATCCTCAGCTAACTTCCGAAGCAAGAACGAAAAGTAGTCGCAGTCAAATGAGATGTCACCATCCAAGCTGCCAATGGCGTCGTACTGCAAGCCTTTCGTCCGAGCGCAGCCGGCATTGAAAGCATGAACCTTTCCGGCGAAATGCCGTTCGCGGCGCTCAGGCATCCGAAGTAGTTCAATCCATTGGTGGTCCACCGCATATTTCTTCACGATGTCGTCCGTGCCGTCGGTCGAACCATCGCTGACGATCACCCATTTGACCGGCCGGACCGTCTGTGCCACCACGGACTTGATCGTCATTTCAATAAACTCTGCCTCGTTCCGTGCCGGGGTGACGAGAACATAGGTAGGTAGGGTCATCATGCTTGGACCAATGCTGCTGAATTGATGGTTTGAGGATAGCTTTCCGTGACGTCCGACTCGCACAGGAGTGTGGACATTGCCAGAAGCATCCAGGCCTGAGACCACCTCATATACGAGGTCCGGATAGTGCAAAAGCGCAGAACGCGATAATAGAAGAAGCCCCGCTCATCCCACATGTGATTCATGGCCCATTGGAAGACCGAACGTGCCAGCGGGACATTGGCCGGATCGAGATCTTTAAGCGCAAGGAGCGTGATTAGGCTTTGCGCCACGCAGTGAATGTCCACAGGATAGGTGCGGTTATGGAAATATCTCGGTGCGCCATCCTCGCGGAAAAAGTGGACGCGGTAGAACTCGAGCCCGCGCCGCAGGCACGATTCGAACTCGTCTGTCTCCGCATCGCGGCCAATGGATTGCAGCGCGCATAAGTTATACCCGGTGTGGAAATTGTCGATCCATTGTTGCGATGGCGCCTCCCCGTAAGCCCACGAGCCATCTGCGTGCTGCTTTGCGGCCGAGTAGCGGGCAACCCTAAGGGCCGGACCAAGAAATTTCTGCTCGCCCGTGTGCTTGTGCACACGGCACAACAAAGCCGCACCCAATAAATTCGCGTTGTGGACCTGATTCCTGAGATGGGGAAGAGGATAACTGAAGCCGGCAATAGAGTTACCATTGCTCCAGTAGAGCTCGTCCAAAATGTACTCGGCTGCACTCGCCGCCATATTCAGGCACCGCAACTCCTGGCATTGCTCATAGGCATCCAGAAGAGCGTTGCCGACGAAAGACGTACATACCAGGTTAGGCGCTCCCGTCGGCACCACAATTGTTCGCGTCTGCCAAGGAAAACTGTACCCCCAGCACCAGTATGGAACGCCTTGCGACCGACGGGCGATCAGCCGTTCGATCATCGGGTCGACAAGGTCTCCCGTTTTAGCCACTCCGATTCTCGAGAGCTTGAGGAATGCCGAGAGAAATAGTGCGATCGCTTTGGGATTCTGCGCTTTTGGAACCAGCAACAGCCGGCGAAGGTTTATAGGACTCCGCCTTAAAGTCTGCGTGAGCACCAGCCGAGGAATTTTCGAGTTGAGGAATGGCAGGGCGGCAAAAAGCCGGCTGTTCACGGCGTCGTAGGGGTCGTAACCCGCCCAATCGTTCGCCTGGCAATAAGCCAGAAGCTTCAGGATTGCCGCTTCAGTGTTGATATTGTCCGTCATAGCCGAGTGGACCTGAGCCATGGACGTCGACCTTCAAGCAGTGGGTTTTGGACTCTCCCCAACGGTCACTGCGATCTGGCTCGGCACCGGGCGATGCGAGTTCATGATCGCGATAATCTGTTCCAAAATGCTGCTCAAAGCAGCGGCGTGTCCGTTCTGTGGCTTGGCCGGACGATTTCTGCGCCTCAGCAGGATCTTCGCATGCAAATCCTCGACGCTTTCGATTAGGACGAGGCGCCCTGCCTCACTCAGATAGCGATCGACGGCGCCAATCTTGCCACGAAAGATACTGTAGACAGGCACGCCCAGAGCCGCGGCCTCGCGATTCATCGTGCCGCCGCCGCTGATGACGAAGTCCGAGTGCCAAATCAGGTTCAGACCATCCACGACTTGCTCCGGGATGCGCATCGTGCCGTTCGAGAAAAGGTCAGGCCATTGCGTCCTTAAGCGAACCCCCTGCTTTTTGTCTCGAGGAAGCGCGACGAGCTTTACATCGGGCTTCTTACTTAAAAACTCGACTGCCGCCTCCAGGAGTTCGTCACTCTCCGGGTTGTGATAGTGGGCTTCGTTCGCTGGCGGGCGAATTGTGACCACGAGATCCTCTTCCCGGAGCCCAAGTTGACGCCTGATGCCGGGCTCGGGAACAAATCGAGGAACATAGACGTCCTCCTTGATGCCCGGATATTTCAGGATTTGTTCCGGAGCTCCTGAGACGACTTTATCGGGAATCAAGGCGGGCCACATTAACCAAGTGGAATTGACGAAAGGCGGAGATTTTGTGAACTCATAATCTTCCATCTGCAGAGATGGAATGCCCAAGAATGCCGACACAATGAGTTGAGATCGCGATCCATGAGACAGAGCGAGTCGCGGTTTTTCAGTCAAGATAGTCGGCAGCAACTGCAATGCCCGCAGACATAGGCCGGCAACCTTGCGGACTTTGTTCTTTCCGGAGTGATGTCCGATCAGTTTGTAATCCAGATGGAAAAAATCTGCCAACTCACGCACCTGAAAACAATCGCGCGCGGTGACCGCCAACGAATAGCCTAGCTTATGTAGTTCATCAATAATGGGCACAAAAAACGGAACGTGTGGGGAATTATCCAGATCGATCCATATCTTCCCCTTGCCGGGGGATGTCTTCTGTCCGTCCGTGTTCGGCACAATGGGCTCCGGGAAAATGGCCGTTCTGAGTGCTCAGGCACAGACCGATGGTTTCTTGTGCTCCTTGAATGCCGCGGTGACGGGCGCGGCCCTTCCATTGGCAGCCACGTAGAAACTAATTCGGACGCTCGATCACTCGATTGAGCACGGAACGTTCCCAATCCGTGATTGCAACGATCTGTTCCACGATGCTCTTGAGTGTTATGCCATCAACGCGCTCGGGCATGGCCGGTCGATTTCTCCGGATTACTTGGATCTTCGCTTGCATGTCGTGAACATTCTCAACGAGCATGAGCCGACCTTTTTCACTGAGATAGCGATCGACGGCGCCAATCTTGCCGCGAAAGATACTGTAGACAGGCACGCCCAGAGCCGCGGCCTCGCGATTCATCGTGCCGCCGCCGCTGATGACGAAGTCCGAGTGCCAAATCAGGTTCAGACCATCCACGACTTGTTCCGGGACGCGCATCGTGCCGCTCGAGAAAAGGTCGGGCCATTGCTTCCTTAGGCGAGTCTCCTGCCTCTTGTTTCGAGGAAGCGCGACGAGCTTCACATCGGGCTTCTTACTCAAAAACTCGACTGCCGCCTCCAGGAGATCGTCACTCTCCGGATTGTGATAGTGGGCTTCGTTCGCGGGCGGGCGAATTGTGACCACGAGATCCTCTTCCCGAAGCCCAAGTTGACGCCTGATGCCGGGCTCGGGCACGAATCGGGGCACGTAAACGTCTTCCTTGATACCGGGGTATTTTCGAATCCGATTCGCGTCGAAAGGAATCGCCGCATTCGAAATCACTTCCGGGCACATCTGCCAGGTGGGACGAATGAAACTCCATCCGCTCGCAAACTCATAATCGCCCATTTGCACGCACGGGATTCCCAAGCATGCGGAGACAACAAGCTGCGCGCGCGAACAGTGCGAGACTGCGAGATCCGGTTTTTCCTTCAGGATCATCGGGATTAGTTGCAGTGCGCGCAAGCACAATCCGGCCACCTTGAGGACCTTGCTCTTGCCAGAGTGACGGCCGACGAGTCTGTAGTTCAGATGAAAGAGGTCGGCCAGCTCGCGTACCTGAAAACAATCGCGCGCAGTGAGCACGGTCGCATAGCTGCACTTCTCAAGCTCCTCGATGATCGGCGCAAAGAAAGGAACGTGCGGGGAATTTTCGAGATCGATCCAAATCTTTCCCCTTGCCCGAGTCGCTTGACGGGTTTCTGCCGGTGTGCAACTCACCGAAGATGAAGGTAAAGGGCTTTCAACCATCGAGCTATGGGCACTCACAGTGTTTCTTTCTTGAGGAATGAAAGTCGCCTCAGGCGGCGCGTGGCCCGAGGCAAATTCTTCTCCGCCAGCGACTCGTTTGCGTTACCAACCGATTCCGCCTTCGGGCTTGCGGGACGGGCAATGGCCCTCAAGTCTGCTTTCTGCAAGATATTGGGACGCGCGTATGCGCCGAAGTTCGCGCGTTGGGCAACCGACGGCAACGAACGGTCAACGTGCATCGTCACAACCCCCAATCTTTTCAAGCCCAATTTTCGAACCGTCTCCGAGCAAGCGAGGGAGGAATATCAACCCGGGTCTGGCCTTCGGCTTTGGACACAGGGGCTTCCTCGCGGCTGGCTCGCTGTGTGGAAACTAGCTCCAAGACATTCTGGACAATTCGTTCTCGTTGACGAAGTTCGAGGTGAGGGTA
>DASPYR010000262.1:0-3531 GCA_035636675.1 Rugosimonospora sp.
TCGCGGATGCGCGCGGTGAGGTCGCTCACCGACCAGATCGTGCGGCGCGGCATCAGCGGAAGCTGAAAGGGTTTCGCCATGGCTGCGAATTATTTGCGACGAATTGTGTGCGCCAGATTCATTTGCCCAAACGATTCACAACAAATCATTTCCGAAACCAAGACACGAGCCAAATCACCAGCGTCAGCGCGGCGCTCAGCAGGAGGCTGGTCACAATAGGAAAATAGAACGAGCCGCGCCGGCCATGGATGGCGATGTCGCCCGGCAAGCGCCCGAGCCGCAGCGGCAGCCGACTCCCCACCAGCAGGAGTCCGCCGACGGCGAGCAGAACCAGTCCGCCGACGATCAACAGTTTTGCGAATTCACGCGCCGGGTCCATGTAGCTAAATCCCGCCTGACCTTGCCAGGACGCCTCGGTCCCGCCCCCCGGTTTTTTCGCAACGATATCATTCCAAAGGAGTTTCGTCCTATAAATGTGCAAGGATATCATTCTAAAGAGGTTAGATCGGCCGCGACTCGGGCCAATAAACAAGAGGCGATGACGGTCGCAGAAAGGCAGTTTGGCGCCAATTTGAAATTGGGTGCTACGTTCGGCTCGGCAAAATTCGAGCATGTTCTATTTTACCTCACAAGTAAACAGCCGATTCAGAGAGGTCCTCCGTGCTAGCCCAGAATAGGCGACGAGCGCGTTACAGCAGTTCGTGGGAGGCGAAGAAGTAGGAGATTTCGAAGGCGGCGGTATCGGCGGCGTCGGAGCCGTGAGTGCAATTATTCTGGATGCTCGAGCCGAGGTCTCGGCGGATGGAACCGGGCACGGCTTTGGCTGGGTCGGTAGCGCCCATGGTGTCGCGCCAGCGGGCGATGGCTCCCGGCGCTTCGAGGACCATCACGATAATCTTGCCGGAGCTCATGAACGAAGTGAGCTCGCCAAAAAATCCTTTGCCGCGATGCACGGCGTAAAAGCCTTCGGCCTCGAACGGAGTGAGGCGCAGGGATTTGATAGCCACGATGGAGAAGCCGGCGCGGTGAATGCGGGAGAGGATGTCGCCGGCGAGGCCGCGGGAGGTGGCGTCGGGCTTGATGATGGCGAGTGTGCGTTCGAGCTTGGGGTCGGGGGACATGATTCTCCTAACGTTCAGTTTGCGGCGAAATCCACACTCTTATGAGGGATTCTTCGCTTCGCTCAGAATGACAAGCACAAAAAGCAGATCCCCCGCAAAAGCATCCGGGGCGCGAAAAGCGCGCCTCGGTCGCGACCTGGTGATGCGGCGAAAGCCCGACTTTGTTTACCGCGAAAAGCGCATCCTGCAGGTAGCCTTTTCGCGGAAGATGGTGACTTTCGCCGCGAAGCGCGTGCAGGAGCGCGCGATGGGAGGCCGCTCGCTCGGGATGACACCAATTGCAAATGGGCACAGGCAAGAGTGCCTACCACCCCAATGCACGCGACTTTCTTAAGCGCGCGAGTGCTCGCGCGCGAGAGGCGCGCATTGGGGACCCCGGTGCCTGTGCCACTGCCGAGTTACAGCGCAACATCCCCAGGGCCGTTCAGAGAAAGCATGAGCGCGCCCCTGATGCGGCTATGAGCGGCGCGGTACGGGCTGCAGTCGACCAGAGCAAGAGGGATTCCTCGCTCCACCACCCCAGCATACGCAAAGCCGGCGCATGCCGGGGTCCCCGGCTCCGCTCGGAATGACGGCTGGGCAACTTAGCCGCGAATTCGGATCCGCCCTTATCCTTTCGCGCCGGCGGCTCGGAACAAGAGAATGGCGCTCCGTTTCATTTGGCCATCCGAGCCACGAAGGCCGTTAGCAAGCCTAGTCTGGCCGTAATGAATGCGACCCCAAACAAGATGGCTGCAATGATCCAGAACGTTCTCCACTTTGATCGTGCCGGCCTCATGGCGAAATCCTAACAGCAAACCTTTCACATGCGATGACCGTCGCCAGCGGCGACGGACTTTGTTAAGCGCCAAAGCTCCGACGTCGTTAACGCGCCGAGCGCCTCTCGCCGAGGCCTCGGGCGCTACTGCACCGGGGACTTTGGCGCGGAGGTGACCGCCCCTATCGGGCGGTCACCTGGCGACGGATTTGCCGAGCGCGGCGGCCACAGTCTCCCCGATATCGGCGGGACTCCGCACGCAGCGGATTCCCGCCGCGGCCATGGCTTCGTATTTTTCTTTCGCCGTTCCCGTGCCGCCGCTGATGATGGCGCCGGCATGACCCATACGGCGTCCCGGCGGCGCAGTTTGTCCGGCGATGAAGCCGACCACCGGCTTGCGCACGCGCCCCCGAATGAATTCCGCGGCCTGCTGCTCGGCATTGCCGCCAATCTCGCCGATCATGACGATGGCATGCGTATCGGGGTCGTCGTTGAAGAGGCGAATGGCATCCAGAAACGATGTGCCGATGATGGGATCGCCGCCAATGCCGATGCAGGTTGACTGTCCGATGCCGAGACGCGTGAGCTGGCCGACGGCCTCGTAGGTCAACGTTCCGCTGCGGCTGACGACTCCAACGTGGCCCTCGCGGTGAATCTGTCCGGGCATGATGCCTATTTTGCATTTGCCGGGCGAGATGATGCCGGGGCAGTTGGGGCCGATGAGGCAAGTCTGGCTGCCGCGAAGCGCGGCGGCCACGCGCACCATATCGAGCGTGGGAACGCCTTCGGTGATGCAGACGAGGAGCGGCAGCCCGGCGTCAATGGCCTCGAGCATGGCGTCGGCGGCAAAGGGCGGAGGCACGAAAATGACTGCGGCATTGGCGTGCGTCTCGCGCGCCGCTTCGGCGACGGTGTTGAAGACCGGCACGTCGTTGTGCAGCGTGCCGCCTTTGCCTGGGGTGACGCCGGCGACCACTTTGGTGCCATAAGCGATCATCTGCCCGGCATGGAAGCCGCCTTCGCGGCCGGTAAGGCCCTGCACGATGACCCGCGTCAGCTCGTTTACCAGAATGCTCACCGCGCACCTCCGGCGAGGCGCACGGCTTTCTCCGCGCCGTCCTTCATATCCTCGCCGATGGTGAAGTTGAGGCCGGAGTCGCGCAGAATCTGCCGGCCCTGCTCGACATTGGTGCCCTCCATGCGCACGACCACCGGAAGCTTCATTTGCAGCTCGCGCGCCGCGGCGACAACGCCTGTGGCAAGCACGTCGCAGCGCAGGATGCCTCCGAAGATGTTGATGAAGACGCCGCGCACTGCTTTGTCGCTCATCAGGATTTTGAAGGCGCTTTTCACCTGGTCGGCGGAGGCGCCGCCGCCGACGTCGAGAAAGTTCGCCGGGGCGCCGCCGGCGAGCTTGATGATGTCCATCGTAGCCATCGCAAGACCGGCGCCATTGACCATGCAGCCGACGGTGCCGTCGAGCTTGATGTAGTTGAGCTTGTAATTCGAGGCTTCCACTTCGAGCGGGTCTTCCTCGTCGAGGTCGCGCAGCTCCAGAAGATCCTTGTGGCGATAGAGCGCGTTGTCGTCGAAATTCATTTTGGCGTCGAGCGCGATCAGGCGGCCGTCGCCGGTGACCACGAGCGGATTGAT
>DASPYR010000263.1:0-2884 GCA_035636675.1 Rugosimonospora sp.
GGGCTATTACATGGGCGTGCGCGGACCCGTCGGCTGGCTGCACATGGTTCATGCGATTTTCGGCACCATGCTCATCGCCGCGGGCACGGCGGCTTTGAATCATTATGCCGAGCGGGAGTCTGACCGCACCATGCGCCGCACCGCTTCGCGTCCCCTGCCGAGCGGCGTGCTGCAACCTCGTGAGGCGCTTGCCTTTGGCGTAGCCCTGGCCGTTGCCGGTGCGATAGACCTGTATTTGACCGCTGGCGCGCTCGCTTCGGGGCTGGGTGTCGTGACTTGCCTGAGTTACCTGCTGGCCTACACTCCACTGAAAAAGCGCACCGTTTGGGCGACGTTTGTTGGCGCCTTTCCCGGTGCGATTCCTCCGATGATCGGCTGGGCGGCGGCCACGGGCTCGCTGGATCGCGGCGCGTGGTTGCTGTTCGGAATCCTCTTTCTCTGGCAATTTCCGCACTTCCACGCCATCGCCTGGATGTACCGCGAAGACTATGCGCGCGCGGGAATCATGATGCTCCCGGTGGTGGACCGCGAGGGCACGCGCACGTTCCGGCAAATCATCCTCTATGCGGTCGCGCTGGTGGGCGTCAGCCTGCTTCCGGCCATCTTGGGACTGGCTGGCGTGCTGTATTTCTTTGGCGCGCTGGTCAGCTGCACTGCCCTGGTGCAAGTGTGCCTCTGGGCCGCCAGCAATAAGTCCAACACGCGCGCCAAGTGGCTGATGCACGCGACAGTCCTGCACATCCCCGTGCTGCTGGGCTTGATGGCCTACGACAAGATCCCGCGGTAGTCAGGCGCTCGGGGAAGGACCAACTCGCACTCATGTTTTCGCAAGCCGCCCTGAACGCTTCTCTCAACGGGCTCAGTGCGATTCTCCTGGCAGGAGGCTACGCCGCCATCCGCGCGGGCAAGCGAGACGTGCACAAAGCTTTCATGGTTTCGGCCTTCGCCGTTTCAACCGTTTTCTTTGTGTCGTACGTGGTTTATCACATCCGTGTGGGGCACGTAGTCCTCTTTCAAGGGCAGGGCTGGATCCGGCCGGTTTACTTCACGTTGCTAACTTCGCACACGATCCTGGCGATAGTGATTGTGCCCTTAATCCTGATTACGCTGCGGCGCGCCTGGCTGGAGAGGTTCGACAAGCACAAGCTTATTGCGCGGTGGACGCTGCCGCTGTGGTTCTATGTCTCTGTGACCGGAGTGATCGTCTACCTCATGGTCTACCAAATCTATGGAAATACAAGTCGTTAAGTTTCCCAATAATGTGCGGGTCAGAAGTCCAAATCGGAAATTCCGGTTCAATATGAGGAGACACCAATTCGCTGCGGTGGGATTTCTGGCGGTCTCGCCTCTCCTCGCCGCATTCGCGGGAACCTCCATCGGCGGAGGAATTCTCCACCCGATGCGCTTGAATCAGAAGCGCCTGGAAGAGACTCAGGCGATGCTTGCTCGCACCGGCGCTGCGAAAGGGGATTTCACGGTGGCGGCGGCCGACGGCGTCCAGTTGCGCGGTTGGAAAGTCCGTCCGCCGGCGCCGAATGGCGACTGGGTGCTGCTCTATCACGGCGTTTCAGACAATCGCACCGGCGACATCGGCCACGCCGAAATCCTGCTCCGCCATGGATACAGCCTCGTGATGATGGACTCACGCGCCCACGGCGAGAGCGGCGGCGATATGGCCACCTACGGCTGGAAGGAGCGCCATGACACGGTCACCGTCACGAACGCTCTCTACTCGAGCGAGAAGGTCCGGCATCTTTACGCGCTCGGCGTCTCCATGGGCGCTGCCATTGCGCTGCAGTCCGCCGCCATTGAGCCACGAATCGAAGCCGTTGCCGCCGAAGCCCCGTTTGCGAATCTGCGAGAGGTCAGTTACGACTACGCCGGTCTGCACGCCGGCTCCTGGCTCGGAAAATCTCTCTTCCGTCCCGCATCCATGGCCGCAATGCATTCCGTCGAGAGAGAAGGCGGGTTCAAGCCAGAAGACGTCTCGCCGGAAAAAGCGGTGGCCGAGAGACCATTCCCGGTTCTATTGATCTGCGGCACCCGCGATTCCACGATTCCCTGCCGGCACTCCCGGCGAATTTATAAAGCAGCCACCGGCCCGAAAGAATTCTGGGTAGTGCCGGGAGCAAGCCACGCCGCCGCCCTGGGCGCAGCACCGGCAGAGTACGAGACGCGCGTCGTCAGCTTCTTCGGAAAGTATCCCGCAAGTCCCAGTTGACTCCACGCCTCGCTCGTAACAGCGGGACGTTTCCAGTCTCCGCACGAAAACGGCGGCTCCAGTCTCTGAGGCGCTCGACCGGCTAGAATTGATGAGGATTATCCTACCGGAAACCAGGTGGGACCAACGCCCCCGTCTGTGCCGAGCGGATGGCCTGTCGCGTGCCGGATTTGGGGAATACGATGTGCCAGAAGTCGGCTCTGGCCGTGGCGAATCCAATGCCGACAAAGCGCCTCTCGCGCTTCTCCCGCAGGTAAGTAACGTAACATTCAGCTAGCTCTGAAGTCATTTCATTGATGACCTGGACGTTCTGCCCGGGAATCAACGGGGTATCCATCAGCAAAAGGGCGCCATGGGCGCTCACGATGTACGTGGAAGCCTTGAGGTCGATGGTTTCGCCTTCCGGCAGGCGGCAACGCACTGTCAGGGGAACCTGAAGGGAGAGGCGCACCGTGCGCCGACGCTCTGGGTATCGAGTTCTCTGCATAAGCAGTCTTGGATGGGACAACCGCGAGTCTAACGGAGCATGCTGCCATGTTCCCGGCCAAAAGACAAGCGCTTTTGATGTGTCGTGTTAAACCTCGTTAAAAATGTCCCCTCCGTGGGAGTGGAAGGGGGCCGGGCGGGGAATTACCTTGAATCAAAGTGCGGCGATCACGGCAT
>DASPYR010000264.1:0-5064 GCA_035636675.1 Rugosimonospora sp.
ATCTCCACGGTCCCCGCGATCCTGTGGCATCGGCGCTGTACGAGTCGGGTTGAACTCCTGCTTGGGGGTGTGGTCTAAGGCGCAGTAGTCTGCCCAAGATTGCGCCACTGATTTAGGTTCAATCCTCGGGCGCGGCTTCGCTTCGTGATCTCCAGCACTTCTTTGGTTTTCCATCTTCCCATCGTAATGGGTGATGACGCTGGTGTCGAGCGTATTCGCGGACACCGGGCGCACATGCCACGCCGCTGCCGAATCGGCTCATATGGCTGCCAACGCCTGATCAGTCGGCTTTCCGGAAACTGACATTTCCGAATCCCACATTCCGAAAATGCCGTTTTTCGGTCCTTACCCGCTAAGGCCAAGGCCGCATAGGTCGCGATTTTGCGTACGGGTCGAAGGAGCATTACAATTCGTGAGGCAGTAGTCCAAATCGGAACCGGAAGCCCCTGAGAGGAGATTCCAACATGACGCTGTTTCGCACTGTCCTGCTTACGAGCGGTCTCGTCCTCGCGCTCTCCAGTGGCGTGGCTCGAACGCAACCGAACGCGCAAGACGCACCGGCCAGTCGCGCCGCCAGCAAGCCTATGGTGACCTTGCAAATGCCGGCGCTGCCGGCCCCGGTCCCCGTCACCCTTAATCCTAAGACCACCGCTCTGCTGGTGTTCGACTACGTCGAGCCCATCTGCAACTCCCAGCCGAAATGCAAAAGCCAGATGCTGCCGGCCATGACCGCATTCATGGCGCGGGTACGCAAGGCCGGCCTGGTCGTGGCATACGGCACGCTCGAGGAGAACGTGTCCAAGTGGCTGCCGGAGGTGGCTCCAAAGCCGGGCGACATCCAGATCGTGAATACTGTGCAGGACAGGTTTTACAACACGGATCTCGATAAGGCGCTGAAGGCGAAGGGTATCACGACGGTCATTATGGTCGGCTGGAAGGTCAGCGGCTCGGTGGCCTACTCATCGGTCGGAGCGGCGATACGCGATTACACCGTGGTCGTCCCCGTGGATACGACTGCAGCGGCCACTGACTACGAGCAGGTTATCGGTTTCTATAACATATTGAATCAGCGCAATGGCAACATGACGAACCAGCCTTTAAAGCCAAACGCCCCAACGCTGAGTCGCACGGACATGATCACCTTCCAATAAGACAAAGGCGATAGACGCAGCCTCTCCGACACGGACCGAAAGCTGCAACGCACGGCGCATCGCTCCCAGTGTATTTCTCCCGCACGCTGCCGCCAAGTCCTGTGAAGTCGGGTTATCGGAATGTGGCCCACTCCCTTTCACCAAATCGGCTAGCTCACGCGTTCGATACGCGCGCCCAGCAGGCTCAATTTTTCTTCAATACGTTCGTAACCGCGGTCAATGTGGTAGACCCGGTCTACGTAGCTCTCGCCCTGGGCCACTAACGCCGCTAGCACCAGAGAGGCGCTCGCTCGCAAGTCAGAAGCAATCACTGTGCTGCCCTGCAGCGTGGCCGGCCCGCGGACGATGGCTTGGCGGCCGTCAATAGAGATATTCGCGCCCATGCGCATCATCTCGCTGGCGTGCATGAAGCGGTTCTCAAAGATGGTCTCGGTGATTACCGAGGTTCCTTCGGCTTGTGTGGCCAGAGCCATGAATTGGGCCTGCATATCGGTGGGGAACCCCGGATACTCTTCCGTTCTCACATCGGCGGCCATTAGTTTGCGGGCGCCGCAGACGCGCAGCGTGCGATCGTCGGGTTGCTGAATATCCACGCCGGTCTCGCGGAGCTTGGCGATTATTGAGGTGAGATGCTGCGGCGCGCACTCCGCCAGCTCCACCGCGCCTCGCGTAATCGCGCCGGCGATCAGAAATGTGCCCGCTTCGATTCGGTCGGGGATGATACTGTGGGTCGTCCCGCCCAACCTCTCCACGCCCTGCACGCGCAGCGAGGAGGTCCCACAGCCCTCGATTCGAGCGCCCATCTTCGTGAGCAACTCGATCAGGTCTGTAACCTCCGGTTCCAGCGCGGCATTTTCGATGCACGTTTCCCCGCCCGCGAGAACTGCCGCCATCAGGATATTCTCCGTGCCGGTGACGGTTATTTTTTCAAAGATGACCTGCCCTCCGGGCAATCGGCCGCCTTCCGGTACCGTGGCGGCCACATAGCCGTGCTCGGTGGAAATTTCGGCGCCCATCTGCTCGAGCGCCTTCAGGTGCAAATCCACCGGCCGAGCGCCGATGGCGCAGCCGCCCGGAAGAGAGACGCGGGCGTAGCCCAAGCGGCCGACGAGCGGCCCCAGCGTCAGAATCGAGGCGCGCATGGTGCGCACGAGCTCGTAGGGCGCTTCGGCATCGGAAATTTTCTCCGCTTGAATGGTGAGGTCGGTGGGCGGCAGGTCCGGAGTTTCCACCCGGACGTTCATGTGCGCCAGCAGTCGCCCCATGGTGACGATGTCGCGCACGCGAGGAATATTCTTCAGGTGCACGGGCTCAGCGCTCAGCAGCGCAGCAGCCATCGCCGGCAGGGCGGAATTCTTCGCCCCGCTGATGCGTACAGTGCCTTGAAGGCGGCCTCCGCCTTCGATCCGGAAACGGTCCATTAGCCCTTCTTCCGCGAACTCATCTTAGGCCGAGCGGCTTGCTTGCCCGGCCGGCAGAATGCTCGGCGAGCGCTTGCCACAAATTTCCTCCCGTCCGTTTTAGCCGGCGCCGTGCTTCGGAGGCGGACAAGCCCATTTTCAGCATCACCAGCGCAACGCGAAGATTGCGGGATCGAGCGAGCGCTCGCTTCGCCTCCGGCGCGTCCGCACCGGTGGCCTCTTCGAGGATTCGCAGACCTCGGCTGCGCAGTTTCTCATTGGTCATGCTGAGGTCCACCATCCAGTTATTGTAAACGCGTCCGAGGCGGATCATGGCGGCGGTGCTGAGCATGTTGAGAATAAGTTTCTGTGCCGTGCCTGCCTTCATGCGCGTCGAGCCGGCGATGACCTCGGGACCCGTCTGCGGAGCAATGGTAATGTCCGCCAAGCGACGCGCCGGTGAATTCCGGCTGGATGTCACGAGCACCGTCTTTGCCTTGCGCTGGCGCGCGAACCGCAGGGCGCCCAGGACGTAGCGCGTGCTGCCGCTGGCGCTCACGCCGATTACGGTGTCCCGCGCGCCAATCTTTCGCGCGGCAAGATCTCTGGCGCCTTGGGACGCCGAATCCTCCACGCCTTCGGCGGCGCGAGTGAGGGCGCGGCGTCCCCCCGCGACGAGAGCCTGCACCAGGCGAGCGGGGACGCCAAAGGTGGGAGGGCATTCGGCTGCATCCAGCGCGGCCAGACGCCCGCTCGTGCCGGCGCCTACATAAATCAACCGGCCGCCCTCTTCGATGGATTTGGCAACGACGTCTACGGCGCGTGCGATCGAGGCGAGCTCTCGTCCTACTGCTTTGGGGACGAGCCGATCTTCGCGATTGATGATCTCGAGGAGCTCGCGCGTTCCCAGTTGATCGAGCCTGCGCGAGCGCGGATTGCGCCGCTCGGTGGCCGCCCGGTAAGAGGAGTTTTTCAAGGCCCGGAATTCGATTTGCCGGTTGGCACAAGATCCGAAAGTGAGGCGAAGGCGCTACACGCTGGCGTGAGGGGCTCTTTCGGCAGCCTCATGGGTTCGATCCCGGCAGCAAACCCAGGCACTCCACGATGGCGTTGTGAATTGCCGGCTGCACGTGGCGGATCTCGTCGTCATCGGGATCGGCATGCGTGCGATTCGCATTGGTCAGCAGCACGACGAAAAGCTCCTTTTGTTTGTCGATCCACATGGAGGCTCCGGTGAACCCGGTGTGGCCGATGCTCTGCTTGGAAAAGTACCGGCCGCTCGAAGAGGGTTCTGTGGGTACATTCCAGCCTAACGTGCGCGTGTTTTCCGCGAGCGGCGCCGGGGAAGTGAATTCCGTGACCGTTTGGCGCCGGAGTATTCGCTGATGCGCGTAAATGCCGCCGTTCAGCAGCATCTGGCAAAAGATAGCCAGGTCGGCGCCCGTTGAGAACATCCCGGCGTGGCCGGCGACTCCGTTCATCACCGAGGCGTTTTGGTCATGGACCTCGCCATGCAGCACACGCTTGCGCGCGCCAGAGACTCTTTCGGTGGGGGCAATACGCGCGCGCAGCGATTTGGGCGGACGAAACATCGTGTTGGTCATGCCGAGCGGCGCAAAAATGCGCTCCCGCGCTAATTGATCGAGCGGCCGGCCGGTCAACCGCTCGATAATCGCGCCCAGCAGGATGAAACCGATATCCGAATAGATCGATTGGGCGCCGGGTTCATGCGCAAGAGGCTCGGCCAGGGCGCGCGCGAGAATTTCGCTGCGGCTTTTGAGCTTCACAAAATAATCTTCGTGCGGCGGCAACCCCGAAGAGTGAGCGAGCAGATGCGCGACGCTCACGCGCCCGCGCCGGCCGGAATCAGGTCCGCAGGCCCATCCGGGGAGATAACGGCTGATCGGAGCGTTGACGTCCAGTTGCCCCGTTTCGCTAAGCATCGCAGCAAGCGTGGCTGTAACCACGGGTTTTGTGAGCGAAGCCGCATCGTAAATCGTCCCCTCATTAACTTTCGGTGAATCCAGAGCATAAGTCTGGCGTCCGAAGGCGTGAACGAATAGCTCACCCTGGTATCCCACCGCGAGCACGCCTCCCGGAGTTGCGCGATGCGAAATGGCTGCCTCGAGCAGTGTGCAGGCAGGCGCGAGCTTCACACGCATCTGCTTGCCCGCGGGCGCGAGCTTCATCGGATTTGCCGCAAGATCGATGCCTGCGCCCATGCATACCGCGCCGGGCACGTTCACGGGAATGCGGCCCGAGGTGGGCGCCTGGCCGAAAAGCGCGCGAGCGGCGGCGCGTTGCGCTACGTCGGCGTTGCTGAAGATGCCGAGCCAAGTCTTTGCCTCGGGAAAATGCTTGATCACATAAGGACTTCCGAAGCAGGCCACGATTACTGGCTGCTTAAGGGCCAGCACGCGATGTACCGCCGCGGCCTGCTCTTCCGGCAGGGCCACGCTGCCTTTGCGGTCGGCCACGCGAACAAAAAGCGCCAGAACTACGGCGTCATAGGC
>DASPYR010000265.1:0-14442 GCA_035636675.1 Rugosimonospora sp.
GCGCCTCAGGGCTTCGCATTGACTACGAGCGACGCCTTCTGGGCGCTCGAGGAGCGCCAGCGCCTCGGTTTCACGGTGACCGAAACCGATGCGGACGGCAACACCACGGTGCGCGCCAAGTTGGCCGCGGAGTTGAGCGCGGCCGATCGCAGCGCGCTTATCGCGCACTATGCCGTCAGCTACGCCTACGACGGGCGCGACAACCGCACCAGCACCTTCTATCCCCTGGGCCAGCGCACCGACGAGCTCTATGACGGCAACGGCCGCGTGAGCGAGTCGCGGCTGTACTTGGGCGGAGTGCCGGCGGTGAGCCGGCGCGCCTATGACGCCTACGGCAACCTGATTGCCGAGACCGACGCCGAAGGCCGCAGCAAGACCAAGGTCTACGGCGGCTTCGGGCGGCTTCAGGAAGACATCGACGAGGACGGCAACCGGGTCGACGACACCTACGATGTGTTCGGCCGCATCGTGCGCGAGTTCGATCCTGACCCCAATGGCACAAAAGACGTCCGCAAGACCTACGACGACGCGGGGCGGCTGCTCAGCATTCAAGACTTGGCGACCGGGGTCTCCACGACTTATACGTACGACTTGCTGGGCAAGCGCCTGAGCGAAGTCACCACCACTCCGGACAACGCCCACAACCGCAATATCAGCTATCAGTATGACTCTCTGGGCCAGATGGTGCGCTGGGCCGACAGCGTCACGGGCTTGAACCTCAACACCTTCTTCGACGCCGAGGGCAACCGCGTTCGCGCCTTTACCGACACCGGCTACGATCCCCTGGGACAGAACCGGGACGCCGACGGCAACCTGCTCAATCCCAACTACCGCTACATCGACCACGTCTATACGTTCGATGGCGCACGCCGCGTCACGCAAGAGGTGCAGCGCACGGTCGATGCGTTGGGGAACGCAAGCGACAGCCTGATCAGCGGCTTTGGCTACGATCGGGCCAACAACCGCATCACCTGGAACAACCAGGGGACGGTGGTCACCTATACCTACGATGCCAACCACCGCGCCGTGCAGGGGGACTTTGTCACCGGCGGCAATGCCGAGCGCCAGGCGTGGACCTACGACGCCATGGGCAACGTGCTCAGCTTCCGCACCTTGGAGAACGGCGCGCAGAAGTCCGCCACCGTCACTCAATACAACGACGCCAACCGCAGCGTATCGTCGGACAAGGACGGCCAGGTCACCACCCAAAGCTACGATCAGTCGCTGCGCATCATCCAGACGGTGCTGCGCCAGTCAGGCAAGACCTACTACTACAACCACAGCTATTTTGGTGATGGGCGCGAGAAGACCATCACCGCCTTTGGCGATGCCCATGGCGGCAGCGTCTCCACCTACGACGCGAACAAGATCCGCTCAAGCGTCAACCTCGGCCAGGGCGACGGGCAGGACCGTCCGGAGATCAAGACCTTCGTCGCCGACAACGAAGGCCATCTGCTCTTCCAGTTCCACGACGACGGCAAGTCCGACACCCCCGAGATGCGCGAATACGCCTACGCCAACGGCAACCCGGTGGGCGAGACGGGCAACGGCGTGGACGGAGTCAAGCAGGTGCTGCTCGATAGCGGCGCCTACAGCTTGATCCAGAACCTGGGCGACAGCTTCCCCGGGGGCGTGCTCACGTACGTCACCCGGGACGGCGACACGCTGCAGGGGATCGCGAGCCAGATGTACGGCAATGCGTCGCTGTGGTTCGTGATTGCGGATGCGAACGGCCTCAATGCGGGGGAGAGCCTCAAGGCGGGCAAGACCCTCACCCTCCCCAACAGCGTCAAGACCGGCACCATCACCGCGGACAATCACCGCGTCTACTCGGAATCGGAGATCGTCGGCTCGACGCTGCCCAACCTCAAGACCCCGCCGCCGCCGTCCAGCGGCGGCTGCGGCAGCATCCTCATGATCATCATCGTGGTGGTGATCGCGGTGGTGGCGTCCGCCTTCATCGGACCGCTGGCCGGGTTCCTGCTCGAAGCGGCTCTGGGGGCGACCGCGGCTGCCGCCGCCGGCTTTGTCGCCACCGCCATCGCCTACGCGGTCGCGGGCGCGATCGTCGCCGCAGTGGCCTCGATCGTGCAGCAGGGCCTGTTCATCGCCCTGGGCTACCAGGAGAGCTTCTCCTGGAAGCAGGTGGGCAACGCCGCCATCGCCGGGGCCATCTCGGGGGCCGCGCAAGGCATCGGCAAGGCCGCTGAAGTCGCGGCCACGGCCGGGAAACTCTCGGCCGAAGGGGCGCAATACGCCAAGGTGGCCAGCGCCGCCCTGAAGGCCTCCAGTGTTGCGGTCAAGCAGATCCTCGACGGGGGCAAGATCACCAGCTGGACGAGCATCGCGGCGGCAGCGGTGGGGGGCTATATTGAAACGAGCCAGGGCATTGAAGCGGGCAACCTCGAACACGCAGCAGGCGACGTAGCCGCCGCGACTGCCGCCCGCGAAGCTGCAAGCGGCCTGCAGTACCTCAGCAAAGTCACGAATTACGCGACGCCCTGGGTGCAACTGGCCGAGACCTACGTGCGCAACGACGGCAAGCTCACCCCGATGGATTGGGCCACTGCCGTGGGCAGCACCTTAGCCAGCGCGGTGACCGAAGGGCCCAAAGACCCAGAGAAAGGACTGAGCTTCGAGGAGCAACTGGCCAACACCACGCGTCGCCTGGCCACCGGCCTGCTGGTGGCCGGAGCCCTCAGACACTACGACAAGAATGCATCCCAAGCCTACTTTGAAAACAGCGTGGGGCAGGAGGTTGGGCAGTTCATCGGCGATACAATCGTACGGGGCCTCAGAGCCACCTTGTTCGCGCCCAAGCCTAAGGTAGCCGCCACAGCGAACGCCGAGCAGGCCGCGGGCGGTGAACGAGCGGCGGGTGGCGAGCGAGTCCAGGTCGCCAGCAGCGGCGCGACCATGAGCGATGTAGGCGGCGGCTATGGGAATGTGGAATTCGGCCCGCCGATCGGCTCCACCCCTGAGAGCGAAGCGACGTTCGACGCTCTGATGGAAAGGTTGCAAAATCCCACCGGCGAGGCTGGCCCGCCCATCATGCTCGATGACTTCGGCAATCCGATCGCACCGACAGGAGAAGAACCACTACTACTTGCCCAGGCCGGCGGGAGTCAGACAAGTACCGCTGCTCAAAATGCGGGAGCTGCGCCTTCAACAGGTAACGAGTCCGATTCAGATTTTATTAAACGCGTGATTAACGCTGGAAAAAATGCCGACCCGGATGAGGTAAGAACCATGCAAGAGTTGTTGTCGGACACCGGTTATGATATTGGTAAGACCGGCGCCGACGGAACAATCGGTAGGAATACGACAAGGGCAGCCAATGAATTCTTACGGAACGAACAGCTGCACCCTGGCATTAATGACGAGAGATACGATTTCTATAGCAACATCCAAGTAGAAAAAGATGCAAACGGTAATCCGACAGAAGGAAGGTACGTTGATGTTACGCGTGGCGACCGGACTGTGCGTATTCGCTGGACCCCGGATGCCACCAATTTGGCCCGCCAAGCTGGCACTACCACGGATGAGGCGATTCGTCGTGTACAATTTGAGGCTTATCAGGCGCTAACCGAAGCCTCCTTCGCTACTGATAACCTCACGGAAGTAGGGATCACCGGTGGATACCGTCCTGCTGGAGCACTAGGTTCTGGCGTACATCCAGCGGGACGGGGACTGGATATCGGCTATATTAATGTCAGAGATGCACAAAACCCGGCGGTGGTTAACACCTTTAACCTTGCCGATACCAGCAATGCACAATATTATGCGCAGGGATATAACAGCGCGACCGGCGCCTTGAATGGTTTGCAAGGCACGCCCGCGACTACAGAACCGCTTCCGGTGCAGCAGTTTGCGAACGCGCTCCATGCAGATTCTCGCGTGAGTCAGGTGATTGAACCCTGGAGGTATTCGCTTTCTGCGAATCAAAATATGACGCCCAGCGAGGTGACAGATTTGACGTCTATGCCGAGACAAACAACGCAACAAATCAATGCGTTCAATGCTGCTCGCAATTTAAATAATCTTCTTATTGAGCATCGCAACCATCTGCATATCACTGTAAGATAAGATTGCAGTAGGAGGGATGACAAGATGCAGGTGGAGAAGTGGGGAGACAGGCAAAGGCTAATCGGTTTTACCGCAGCGCTAGTTCTTGGTAACGCCCTTAGTGCACCGGCAGATACCAAGCCTGACGCATTAACGTCATATGATCGCTATGTGATCGCCGATCGCGCTTCGGTTTTTGAGCAGCCGGACGAAAAATCCGCAATTAAAGGATATCTAAACAAATGTCAAAGCTTAACATTTCACGTTAAGCAGGGTCAGGACATTACACAAAAAGGAGAGTGGCTTTATTACAAAGGCCTCTACTCAGAAGCGGGACGTCCGGCTGGCTGGATTCGCAATCGCGAGTTGATCGGGCCCGAACGATTTAAGCCAGTAAAGGAATGGCCGATACGTTTCTTGATCATCGATACCGGCTTTTGGCTGGAAAAGTATTGGTTTACGCCCAGCGGCGGTGTCCAATTTTTCACTGAAAATGATACTGAACGAAGTAAACCGCTAAAGTTTCAAGTATTTCTATTCGACACCATTGCCGCCTTAGGCACCTTCAAGGAAGGAGCGGGGGGCGCTATTGGTTGCTATGACCAGCAATATAAGCATCTTTGTCCGCCCGGTTACAGTTTCCAGGAATGCAAAAAACAGATCGATGCAGGGACGTTTGCCTTCAACTTGGTTGCCCAGCAATGGTATCAAGGATTATTTTCGGATACCAAGCCAATATATGACGAAATAGGCAGATGCTTGGTGAATTGTCCGAAAAAAGCGAAGAACCGGTTGCAAAAATGATGTCATTCTGAGGGTGTAGCCCAAATGTACAGTGACGGTAATCCCCTGTTCGGCGGTTGGCCTCATCGACACAGAGGAAGGCGCGCACGGCGGGCGCAGGGCTAGGCTTCGATGTGGGCGGTAGCGGTTGTAATAGGCCGCGAACTCGACCACGGTCTTCTGCAAGTGCCGTTCGTTGAATATCAGCACATGATCCAGGCATTCCCAGCGCAGCGTGCCGGCGAAGCGCTCGGCGATGGCGTTGGTCTTCGGGGCGCGCACGGGCGTGCGGATCTGCTGTAGCCCCAGGTTTCGCACCTTGCGGGTGAACTCCAGCCCATAGATGCCGTCGCGATCGCGGATGAGATAACGGGGCGGGTCTCGGTCATAACAGGCGTTGACGAGCTGCTGCGCGACCCACACGGCCGTGGGATGAGCGGTAGCGTGCATGTGCACGATCTCACGGCTTGCGTGCTGAATCACGAAGAACACGTACAGCGTCCGGAAGCTGAGGGTGCGCACGCACAGGAAATCGCATGCCCAGAGGTTCCGAGCGTGTTTTTTCAAGAATACCTTCCATCCCGGCGAGGGCCGGCCGCTCCAAGGCCTTCGCATATATTTTCGCACCGTCCGGGGCGAGACGAGGTAACCTAGCTTCAATAGTTCCGCCATGATTCACATCTGCCCCCACAGCGGATTTTCTCTTGCTATGCGGCGGATGAGCGCTCGTAGCTCGAGCGGGACTCGCCTCCGGCCTGGTATGCGTGCTCTTGACCTCCAATGCCAGTAGGCGCGCCAGCCGCGCGCGTGCCAGCGCAGCACGGTCTGCGGCTTCACAATCAGCAGGCAATGGCGCCAAGCCTCGAACCCGCGGCACATCAGAATCCAGAAGCGCCGATCCCTGTTCCGGAGAACGGGACGTTTGCCCTGGCGCTGCAGCACTATGAGCTGCTGACGCAGACACACGATTTCGGTGACGAGCCGCCAGCGCGGCTTAAACATGGCGATGACGAAGCAGATGAGCCAGCGCATGGCGAGGGCCTCCCTCTCCCTTGATGGAGAGGCTTATCCCGTCATCGCGAAGGAGGTTTAGTTCGATGCCTCAGATGGGGTGGGCTACGCGCTGATCCGCTGGATCGCGACCGCCGGCGTCACGATGTCGATGCTGTGATAGTGCTTCAAGTTGAGCAGCGCATCATCACCCGAGACGATTAGATCGGCTTGGGCGACGAGCGCGCAGACGAGCACCCGATCGTCATCGGGGTCGGCGGCAATCGTTGGGGCGATCTCAGCTGGTTCGACGACGGTCGCCAATTCCGCGTAACCGAGCACCAACTCCTCGATCGTCAGTGCGGACGCGGCCACGTGGTGCGTGAATTCTTGCGTGTGAGAATCTCAGCAAGTTCCGCCAGCAGCGGCTTGGTCGTAAAGAGTTCAGCCTCCCCCGCCTGTGCCGCGTTGAGCAGCTGTGCCCTTGCCGGCACCGGACGAGACTACGGACTAACAGTAAACTCGACTGTAGATGATCGATTGAATCCGGCGAAGTCCATCATGGCGCAGGCTCAGTACATGCGTTCCCTTTACACTCATATGACGGAGGCCAGTACCGTTGAAGATCAGTGGCGCTTGGCGCTGGCGTCCTATAATGCGGGTCGTGGTACGATCAATCGTGCCATGGAAGTTTATGGCAATGATTTTGGTTTGCCGACACCGGCGTCTCGCGTGGGGATGGTAGATGCGAATGTCCTTATTAACTCGTACTTGCCCGCTCCTGGTCAGAGCGCAGCCAACGGTGCGCAAACTCAGGAATACGTCCGAAGGATTTACGGATTCGGACCGACGTCAGGAGGGTATACGCGTTATTACCAACAGCGTTTCTGATGCCGTATCCAGATTGGAAATGAAAACATGAGATGGTCTCGATCGTTTATCTCGTTAAGTATCGTTCTAGTTCTTCTTCCTTTTGCTGTTGCGGTGAACGGCGGTTCTGCAGGAAAGGTGACCGGATCATTCTGTCCGACGCTATGTGTCGAGCCTAAGGCGGTTGGGAAGGCGCCGCCTGGATGGCTTGTGAAAGATTACGTCAAAAGGAACGCAAAGCCTTCCGCTGGCATTCATATTAAGGAAAGCAGGGTGGAGTATATCGGCCAGGACATCAACGGTGATGGCAGCACAGACTGGTTTTTATATGACGGAGATTTTTGCGGTAGCGCAGGATGCCTTGGCGATGTCTACGTTTGCAAGAACGCTGCCGAGCCCTGCAAGAACGCCGACTACTGTTACGCCGGCGGCGGACGCAACGATGCCGTGCTCAACAGGCCGCATCCGAAATTAACGTGTGTTACGCGTCCTACCACCATCGAGTGATTACGTGACGCTGGGTTCAGCCGTTACGTAATCCGCCACTTCAGCTTCTCCCGCTCGATAAAACCCATGCCGATCCTCTTGGGGATCGGCAGGTAACAAGCGACAACAGACGTACGTCGCTCGCTACGCCGTGTGGGGCGCAAAAATCCCAGTCGGTTCCGATAAACGAAAAAGTATGTAAAAATGTGTCAGAACACCCTTTGTAATGCCACGATGGACAAACGAAAACTTCATCTTTTTCTGAGGGCCGCCATCTTAGCAAGCTTAAGCCTTGGGTATGTCAATGCGCACGCTGATGTTAAAACTGAGGTTCAGGGAGAGGTGAAAACTGTTGATGGAGTACTTCAAGTTTTGAGAGAAATTAAGGACGGCGATCAATTTCAGTATGTAGTTATATTACGAGGAAAAGTTCTTGTCGAAAAAGACTCTCAAATTAAGAAGATCAAGTCAGTTTATCCCAGTAATGCTGCAGCTAAACTTATTTTGTTAGAGATCGACACGGGGGGAAGCGGCTGTCCGTTGCTCTATAGGGTTGTAGAGATCAAAACCGATGGCCATGCTAACGTGACAGACGAGTTTGGTACGTGCGGTGATTTAACCAAGATTAGTTTTGAAAACGACGCGTGGCGGATAGACTTTCCTAGATTTGGCGGCGCGCCTGCAAGCACCTGGGTCTACCGCGACGGCAAGCTGATAGAGGTTAAGAGAAAAAATAAAAGTTCCGCGCCCAAGAGCAAAAAATAGATGTGGGGCGCAAAACGCCCGTCCATCTTCGGCAAGGGGCGCGAGGTGCTTGTCATCTGCGGCTAGCTAGGCTGCCGGGGTGACGGCGTGTGGGGCGCAAAAATTCCATCCGGAGCGAAAACGAGCATAAGCGGAACGGCTTTGCGCGAAGCCTCGGGCTCCACTGGAGGTTGAAAGGGTATCGAATGCCTGTCGCGACGCGGCGAAAACCGGGTCGAGGGAGCTGATTTCGTGGTTGCGATAAAGGCATCCCGCCGATCCGTCTTGGGGATTGGTCACAACCAGCGACCCACTGAGCTACGCCGCTCGCTTATAGACGTGATGTAACCCGCCGAGCACGGGCTCGGCGATGATGCGTAGGGGCGATGCGGCGGAATTGATAGCGGCGCCTACAGCTTGATCCAGAACCTGGGGCAAGACTTCCCCGGGGCGTGTTCAGCTACACCACCCGGGACGGCGACACGCTGCAGGGGATCGCGAGCCAGATGTACGGCAATGCGTCGCTGTGGTTTGTGATCGCGGATGCGAACGGCCTCAATGCGGGCGAGGGCCTCAAGGCGGGCAAGACCCTCACCCTGCCCAACAGCGTCAAGACCGGCACCATCACCGCGGACAATCACCGCGTCTACTCGGAATCGGAACTCGTCGGCTCGACGCTCCCGAACCTCAAGACCCCGCCGCCGCCGTCCAGCGGTGGCTGCGGCAGCATCCTCATGATCATCATCGTGGTGGTGATCGCGGTGGTGGCGGCGGCCTTCGTCGGGCCGCTCGCGCTGGCGCTGTTGAATGTGGTGGGGGCCGCCGGGGCCATCGCCACGGTAGCGGCGTACGCGGTGGCCGGCGCGCTCATCGCCGCCGCCGCCTCGATCGTGCAGCAAGGCATCTTCATCGCCCTGGGCTACCAGGAGAGCTTCTCCTGGAAGCAGGTGGGCAACGCCGCCATTGCCGGGGCCATCTCGGGCGCCGCACAGGGCATCGGCGCCGCCGCTCAAGCCGCGCGGCCACGGCCGGGAAACTCTCGGCCGAAGGGGCGCAATACGCCAAGGTCGCCAGTGCCGCCTTGAAAGCCTCCAGTGTCGCGGTCAAGCAGATCCTCGACGGGGGCAAGATCACCAGTTGGACGAGCCTCGCCTCGGCGGCCATGGGCGGGTATCTGGAAGCGGGGCAGAGCATTGCTGCTGGGGCCAACAAAGCCTATACGGAGGCCGCTCTCGGCGGCGACTATGACGCCCTGGTGCGGGCAGGAGAAGTTTCCGAGGTCGCCACCCAAGGCACGAGCGCCCTCACCGCCGTCAACAGCTACGTCACGCCCTGGGTGCAGTTGGCCGAGACCTACGTGCGCAACGACCACAAACTGACGCCCCTCGATTGGGCCAATGCCGCCGGCAGCACGCTATTACAGGCGGTGTCCAACAGTAGCCTCGCTTCTCAAGGCCAGGACTTCGGCGCGCGTCTGTACAATGCTTCCCTGCGCCTGTCCACCAATCTCTTAGTCGCCGGCGCCCTGAGACACTACGACAAAGGGGCGTCCCAGAGCTACTTCGAGAACAGCGTCGGCCAAGAGGTCGGGCAATTCATCGGCGATACGATTGGACGGTACCTCCAAGCCAACCTGTTTGCGCCCAAGCCTAAGGCAGCCGCCACAGCGAACGCCGAGCAGACCGCGGGCGGTGAACGAGCGGCGGGTGGCGAGCGAGTCCAGGTCGCCAGCAGCGGCGCGATCCTGAGCGATGTAGGTGGCACCTATGGCGAAGTCAACTTCGGCGAGCCGACCGGCTCCACGCCCGAGGGCGAAGCGATGTTCGACGCTCTGATGGCAAGGTTGCAAAATCCCACCGGCGAGGCCGGCCCGCCCATCATGCTCGATGACTTCGGCAATCCGATCACACCGACACCAGAGGCTAACCGCGGCGCCGGCGAAGCGGTAGCACCAGAGACAATCAGTCCCCAAGCGGCAGCTGCCGCTGCTCCAGAAGAACCTTCGGACGGGAGAGATACCGCCTTTGTCGCAGAAGTCCTGGGCAAAGGCAAACACGCCAGTCGAGCCGAAGTAGAGCAAATGCAGCTGATTCTCCGTGACGCGGGTTATGGTTTAGGTAACAGCGGTGCAGCGGGCGACGGAGTAGATGGTCGCCTGGGTGGCGCTAATAGCCTCACGCGAACTGCGGGGCGCGAATTCCTTGCCAATGCGGAGCCGCTGGGGCTGGAAGCCGTGCAAGAGCTTTCGCCGGGTGCGGTACTCGCGTTACGGAACGCGGGTGAACGTAATGTAACAGTGGGAAATAAAATACTGCCGAATACGGATGTTCTAAGCCAGCATGTAGGTTATGAACTCGGAGATGTAGGGAGGCTGACTCCTGCGGAGCGCACGGAAAATCTGGATGCGGCGCAACCGATTGTAAAAGCGGCTAACGAGAAGTATCCCAGCGTTCCTGTCAGTCTAATAAACGCTGTGATAGTATATGAATCAGGAGAGCTGCCTAATGCTGTGTCGCCAACCGGGGCGTTAGGGATTATGCAAATCACCTCTCAGAATTACTACCCCACAGACAACTCTGGCAATCTGATCGGTACACCTTTTAATCCATTTGATCCCGAGCAGGCCATCCCAGGGGGTACTAAGCTGCTAAGCCAGTACATCGCGACATATGGCTCCGACACCGATGGCGTCAATAAAGCGCTCGCGGCCTACAATCAAGGCACCGGTCCGGTGGAAACCGCAATATCTCAAGCGGAAGCAGCAAACATTGCGGATTGGACAAAATTTTTGCCGAGAGAGGGGAGAGACTACGTGAAAAATATCAATTCAATTCTTTCTGGACGTGCCTATAAAACCCCGGGATACTTTGGTACCACACGCTGATTCTAAAGAGTGGAAAAGTGCGAACGATACCTTGGTTAACGACTACTGCAGTTTGTCTATTGGCGGCGAGCATGGTCTTTGCCGAGACGTTGACGCCTTGTCAGCGGGTAAAGGACGAGTTGAGAGGCTTTGTGGAGACGAACCCGCACGACAATATGGACGATGTGGGAAGGGGAGAAATGAACGCTAAGTTATACGAGTGTTTAGAAAAAAATGAAGTGTGCATGGCAGGTGCAAATGATCGTCAAGGTAAGCGGCACGCGCAGATCTGGCATGCCGAGAAATTCGGCAAACCCATTCTCCCGAAATTTACTGGATCTTGGGAACCAGGGCAGCCTACCTATAAAATAATGACTCCGATAGGATCGACTAATATTCCCGGTGGGGACGAACTTTATTTCGGTGCCGTGCAGATTCCCAAGACCCGCGATGGAAGTGCCGTATGTATTCTTGCCAAAAATGTATTTGTTCGTGCAGAACCTTGGTACGCCGAAGCTTGGCGCATCAAGGAAAATCAGATGGAGAATTTGAAGTTACCGGGATATGATGGAAAAGGAAATATTTTTACCGCCACCATGACGCCCGAAGAACTGACTCCTTTTTTAGTCAATATGTATGAGTACCGGCTGGCTCACCCGCCACGCAAGAAGGGCCATCCTCGCAGCAAACAAACGCCTAAACAAACACCTTAAGGCATTTGATTTCTTCCAACATCTCGCCGTCGGCAACTCCAATTCCTCGAGTTAGTCCAGGCCATACTTTAGGCGCTATGTACGGGTGGAACCGTGGAGAAAAGAAAGCTTTTATTTCATCCTTTGTTTTTGCTGGCGACTGCTGTCTTATCGGGCCTGAGCTTAGGATATGCCAGCGCATACGCTGATGTTAAAACTGAAGTCGAGGAAGAAGCTAAAACTGTTAATGGGGTGCTTCAAGTCTTGAGAGAAACTGAGGATGGCAGACGATTTAAGTACGTTGTCATGTTACAAGGAAAGGTTCTTGTCGAAAAAGACTCTCAGATCAAGAGTATCAAATCGGTTTATCCCAATAAGACTGCAGCGAGGCTAATTTTGTTGGAAATCATCACAGGGGGAAGCGGTTGTCCAGCACACTATAGAGTTGTAGAGATTAAAGCCGACGGCGGCGCCAACGTCACGAACGAGTTTGGTACTTGCAGCGATTTGGCAAAAACTGCGTATGAAAACGGTGCATGGCGCATAGACCTTCCTCGGTTTGGCGGGGCATCTGCGGCGAGCTGGTTTTATCGGGACGACAAGCTGACAAAAGTTGAAAGGCGGAGTACAGGTTCCGCGCCTACGAAGAGTAAATAGCCGCAGTTGTGGGGCGCAAAAATCCCATCCGCCTCCGGCAAAGGGGGCGCGGCGCTTGTTCAACTGCGGCGAGGCTGCCTGGGTGACGGCGACTGAGCGATGGCGAGCCTCGCGGGACGATCAAGAACGACGAACGAAGAGGCCGCAGGTCGCCTCTGAGACGAGCGAACCCGTCGGCCTTGGACAAGGCTGTGAGGTGAACGCAAGCGGCGCGACTTACGCTGCTCTGCGGTAGACGTGATGCAGGCCGCCGAGCACCGGGTCGGCGAGCACCTCACCGGCGGGTGGAGGATAACAAAAGCAGAAGCAGCCGCTAAGGTGCAGCAGACGTTAGATCTTGGAGAAAGATACCGAAAGTAGATGGGTGGTTGACGAAAAGTGTTAATTAGCAGTGGAAAAGAGCACCGGCGAGGCGCGTGGAGATCGTCGCTCTTTGTTGGGCTCTGCCTGTCCCTGTGGGTGTTAACGTGCTGGGGGGGCGTGAACATAACAATAGAGGATCTCAATAAATGGTCCAGGCGCGACGCGCTTAAGTATTCCAGAATCACTGGCCAGCAGCCTATTAGAGTGCGCGGCAAACAAGAATTTATACTCGTGACGGCAGCGATTATAGATGCCCGTAAGATCGAGTCTTGCTGCGTAGCGGTAGTCGCTAGCCCGGCAGAAAAGAAAGCCAAAAGGATTGACGGATACGCCTATGATGTTCACGTCATGGATCTTGATGGCGACGGGGTGTCGGAAATCGAGAGGAACGATGTCTCAGTTGGTCAGGGGTACACAATTGAGAAAAGAGAAATATTTCAGATTGTGGGCGTGGGAATAGTGAAGCTTCTGCATAGTGCAAAAGCTGAGGGTAACGATGGGCTCTATGACAGCACCGACGATAAATTTAAAGTGGAGAAGGTTCTGTTTGAGTATCGTGATCTTGACGGAGATGGAGTCCGTGACCTTATAGAGCGCTGGAAAGTCGAAGACAAGAGAGGCTCAAGGAGTTACGAGCGAAGATTCTTGTTCAAAAAAGGTGCATTCAAAGAAATGTCCCGCTGAAGACGTAGCGTACAAATTCAGTACTCCCCGACGGTCGGGTATACCAAGCGCGTACATTGGTGGCGTCAAGAACCTTCCGCAAATTCTATGGCAGTGGTGCTCAGGTTCAAGCGGTGTCCTATCCGTCTGTCCGCGAAGCGAAATCGGCGCCTGAGCTGGTTCCGGGCGCTGTTTATAACACCTGTGGGGGCGCAAAAATCCATTCGAGCAGCCCAAGCGCGAGGAACACCCGGGTTGGCGACGGAGCCGACCGGAACCTGAAGCCTGATTGCTGGATCGCCTCTTTGTACTGTCGTGCGTTTGGATGGTCCGTAGATAAGGCTGCTGAAGCGGCGCTGACCACGGCGTTATTGAAAACATGGCTTGCGGGGCTGCTGTCCGCGTTTGTAGGTATAAGCGCTGCACATTCTCAAACCTATGAACCGGATCCCAATCTCCCCGCAGCCGTACAAATGCACGGGCGGTGCGCCGCAAAAGCGGGGCGGGAAGCGTGTTGGGGATTTGCCGTACGACCCGAGATCCCAGCTTATAGTCAACCCGACGCGTCGAACCGGATTATTAGCAAATACCCGCTTGCGAGTTACATATCGCTAATTGAACCGTCGGAGAGTGGCGAGCATCCCGGTTGGGTTTCTGTTGTAGCTGTTATTAACAATAAGTACTTAAGCGCATGGGTACGCCATGCTGATATCGTTCTTGCCTCCGATCTTCCGCCCGCCGGCCTTCATGGCAATTTTTCCAAGATGAGAAGCTGAAGGGCTGCACCGACATCCCGCGCGTGGACGCGAAAAGCGGAATAAAATTCAAGTAGCGCACACATTACGCAAAGCCACGTATACGCCACCGCTGCTCGGATATAAGGCCGATCAGCTCGCTCCTCAACCGGGCGACGTTTTGCATGGCCGGATAGGGTCAGGCTTACTCCAGAATATTTCGGCGCCCCACCCTGATTTAAGGAGTGAAGTTTGGGCAGTGGCGGTTGTAATAGGCCTCGAACTCGAGCACGTGCCACAGCCTTTGACATGATCGGATACTTTGTTTCGGCTTAATAAGAATGGTCCATAGAACGATATTTTTTGCCCTTTTTGTTCTCGTTGCCAATGGAAGTTGGGCTGCGAGCTTTAATTGTGCTAAGGCAAGCACTCGGTCTGAACGGTTAATCTGTTCGGACAAGAAATTGCTAGAACTAGATGAGAAGATGGCCGGGGCATATCGAAAGGCTTACAACGCGGCATCGGACGAGAA
>DASPYR010000266.1:0-27056 GCA_035636675.1 Rugosimonospora sp.
CGAGCGGCCAGCCTCAAGCTTCGGGCAGTTCCGATGCGGAGTTCCTGCGGGCTGCCGACGAGGTCCTGGCGGAAATGAGCAGGCTGCTCTCGCTTCCGGTTCGGGAGCCGCTGAAGAAAAGCGTGCGCTCGCGTGAGGAGATCCGGCAGTTTTTGGTCCGCCAGATGCGCGAAGACAAAGATGATGCCAAGCGCAATGCGGACCAGAGAGCCCTGGAAGTGCTGGGCCTGATTCCCAAGGGTTATCCGCTGGATCAGAAGTTGCTCGCACTGCTCACCGAACAGATCGCCGGACTTTATGATCCCAAAGAGCGCGAATTTTTCATCGCCGACTGGACCCAACCAGCCGAACAGCGCGTGATCATGGCGCATGAATTGACGCACGCTCTCCAGGACCAAAATTTTCACGTGGAAAAGTGGGAGGATGAAGTTAAGACGAATGATGACGCGCAGCTCGCGCGAGAATCCGTGCTCGAAGGTTCGGCCACCATTGCAATGTACGATTACCTCTTGCGCAAAACGGGCAAGACTACGCGAGACATCACCGATTTCGATCCTAGCCTGCTGATCGGCGACCCGAAAGATAGCCCGGAGTTTGCGCAGGCTCCTATGATCATACAGGACGAAATCAGTTTCCCCTATCTTTCCGGCGCGACTTTTGTTCAACGGACGCTCAAGAACTGGAACGACTGGCCCGATCTGCACCGATTATTTGAAAATCCGCCCGCTTCGACGCAGCAAATTCTGCACCCCGATCTTTACTTCCGGGGCGTTACGCCCGTTCAAGTCGATCTCACCCCGATTACGAAGGCCGTTCCGCACGGCTGGAAGAAGCTCGATGAAAATGTCATGGGCGAATTTGGGACTAACGAAATCCTGAAGCAGTTCCTCGGCAAAGAGCAGGCAAATCAAATTGCGCCTTCCTGGACCGGCGATCGCTACGCCATTTATCAGCGCGAGTCCGGCACGCAAACGCTTCTGCTGATGCGCCTGAAACTAGCGGACGAATCCGCGGCCACGCGCTTTTTTGGGGCTTACCGCAATTTGCTCGAGAAAAAAGACGAGAAGCGCACCGCAATTTCCCGGCGGCAGAACTTTTTCTCCTTCAACACGCCTGACGGCGGCGTTTTCCTGCGCTGTTATGCCGACGAATGCCTGATTGCAGAGGGCACAACCCCAGAAGTGTTCGAGGCGATGACTCGGGCCATCCATTGGCCGGCGGCGCCTCCGGCCGTTCCGGAGTCTGATAAACCGGGTATCACCGTGAGGCTGCGAATCGTGCTGCCCGTGAACCCTGTGGCCTTCCGAAACGACCCTCCGCCGCAAAGGCCACGAAATTCGTTCGAGGCTCTGGCCCCCTGACGTCAAAGCAATGAGTTGGCACGATGACTCGGCGCGATGAGCTGGCTTATGAAATGCTTTAACCTGGCTCGCGTGCCCGAGCCCGAGGTGATGGACGATTCGAGCGAGGTGCAGGCCTATTCCTCCGCAGCGACGGGTGCATACCTCAGCGGGATTGACGACACTTTCGTGGAACATGCGCTTCGCCTGATTGGCTGCGTCGCTGGCTGCGCTCTTGATATTGGCTGTGGACCGGGTCAGATTCTGATGAAGCTCTCTGGGCGATTGCCGCAATGGAAACTTCTTGGCCTCGATCGCTCGCCCACCATGATCGGCCGCGCCAGAGAAAGTGGAGATTCGCGTATGCCGTCTGGCGCGAGTCGCGGCATGCCCTCTGCTGCCGTAAGAGTCCACTTTCTCGTGGGCGACGCCAGCTCGTTGCCGTTTCGCGATTCCAGCTTCGAGCTCGTCCTGTGCAACTCGGTGCTGCACCACATCGGGGATCCTTCTCGCCTATTTGCCGAGATTCGTCGCGTCGCCAAACCCGGCGCCGCCATCCTGCTGCGCGACCTGCGCCGGCCATCGAGGATTCGCTTTCCGTTTCATGTGCGCTGGTATGGACGCCACTACCAAGGACTGATGTATAAGCTTTACCGCGACTCCGTGCGCGCCGCCTACACGCGCGAAGAGCTTTCCGCAATGTTGCACATAGCCGGTATTTCCGGTGCTCGCCTGTTTACACACGGCGCCACTCACCTGGGAATCGAGCGCCACGCGGGTGGGGCT
Source organism: Rugosimonospora sp. (assembly GCA_035636675.1). Taxonomy (GTDB): domain Bacteria; phylum Acidobacteriota; class Terriglobia; order Acidiferrales; family UBA7541; genus Palsa-189. The sequence goes on from DASPYR010000266.1 coordinate 2,127, forward strand.
AACTGAACTCGCTTCACCTCCTCTGAGAGCGCCGCATGTCTCGGAGCTCGCGTTTAGACAATCTTGCAAGCTCCTGCCGCGCTTGTCCCGCAATTACGCTTGGCAGCCCCATCTCCAGAGCGCATTCGCAGTAGCGGCGAGCCCTTGCATGCTGACTGCGTCTGCCGAAAAAGCGCGAGATGCCGTACAACTCAAGTGCCTGATGTCCTTTGTCCGGCGCAGCGTCGGGGTTCAGGGAAAGCATCTGTAAAATCCGGCCTGCAACCGCGGCCAGGCCTCTCAGGTCCATGCGATTGTGGCGAAAGACGCCTTCCAGCCGATGGGCCCTCCCGCACACGTAATCAAAATAAATTCGGGGAATCAGCGCGCCGTCAATGTCTTCGCGTCGCGACCATCCCAGCGATGCGGCGCCTAGCACGCGCTCCTCGAGATGACCGAGCTTCACGCTGCCGATTTGCAGTTTCCAGATTTCTCGCGCGGGATGGAGAAAATCGAGATGTGCGTTGAGAATGGGAACTGGAATGGTCCGCGTCGTCTGAAACCGGCTGACCAGCAATGGCCAGTCGAAGCTCTTTCCGTTGAACGTAACCAACACAGGGCGCTTCCGGAGTCTTCGCGCAAGTTCGAGCAGGATCGAATATTCCTCGGCGGCATCACGCATAAAGAGCTGTTCGATTTGGATCCCGCCCGAATCCCACCATGCCAGTCCGATCAAAAATGCAACATTTCCTGCGCCCCCTATAAATCCGGTCGCTTCGGTATCGAGAAAGAGCCATTTCGCGGGATCGGGTGCATGACTTGCGCGGAACTTCTTGCATGCGGCTCGGGACCAAAGCAGAAGCTCCACTGCGCGAGCGTCCGGTTCGTACACGGCGGGAGTTGCATACCACTGGCGCGCCGCAACGTATTGCCCAAAACGATTTCGCCCGATCTCCGCACCCAAGGCGGGCCAAGCAGGGACAGCGTCTTGTACCCAAGAATCCGCCAAAGATTCGCGCCGCCGTACGGAGGATGGCCGAGTTTGGAGAGATGCCATTTTCAGCCGAACACCGGCAGGAGACGTCTTCGCCTGGTATTCGCCTCGGACGATAACACGCTTGGGCGAGTGACGGCAATGCCTTTAAAGAAATGGTGATCTAGTAGTGGAAGCGATAGCGCAGCTCCGCGTAGACCTCCCTTGGATTGTTGAAGTGAAACCCACCGAACGTATTGCTATTGTCGATGAGCAGATGACTATTCGTGACATTTAGTGCGTTCACGGAGGCCGAGAAGCGTTCTCCGAGGGATTTGCCCAAAGCCAGATCGACTGTAGTGTGGCCGGGAAGGTAATCCGGCGGGGCGGCGCCATTATGAAATCCCGATCCGTAATAGACGTTCCCCGAGAAGAACATCCTCCAGGGAAGCGTCACATCGAAGCCGACATTCAAGGTGTTTCGCTGGTCATGATCGAGCGGCGAATAATCGGGCTGAAAAGAGAAATTAGTCAGCCCCCCGGTAATCGCTCCCTTGAATTCCGCGATTTGGTTTGAATACGCCAGATGCACCTGGCTGCGGCGCCACAGCCGAGGAGACCGCAGTGTTAGCTCCCAGCCGCGGATCAGGGCGTCCTGGGTCGTAAGGGGAAAGAAGATATTGGTCGAGACTGCGTTGCCTGCGAAGTCGTAGTTCACGTTGCCATGATCCAAAAAATTGTGACTTTGCGTATGAAAGGTGTCGATGTCCACCGCCCATCCCTTATACGGGATGGCCACCCCGAACTGATATTCCGTATCCCGCTCGCCCATCAGCGGAACGAATTGCTGCGGGCTTAGAAGATCGCTTGGCGTATTCACCAATCCAAGGAGCGGGCCGGTGATCGTGATCAGAGGAGGCGCCTGATAGAACTGGCCATAAAATCCGCGGAAGACCCAATTGATGCGCGGAATGCGGACCGCCACTCCCGTACGAGGGCTGGTTGGATTTTCCGTGACGCTCGGGCCAGAGAAGTGTGTCTGGCGGACGCCACCGCTCAGGGTCAGCCAGGGCGTCACTGCGAACTTGTCCTGCACGAACAATGCCTCCATATTCCCCGGCACGATCTCCCTGTCGGAGACGGGTAAGTTGGACCCGTGATTAAAGAGGACCCCGAAAAATTGGTTATCGTGCTGCCAGAAGCCGTAGAAACCGCCTTCGATGCTGTTCCGAGCCACCGTGAAGCTAAGGGTCGTCTGCGCGCCAACATAATTTGAGGTCCGATGATCGGTGATCGCGTTGGGAAAATCATTGGGAGAGCTGTCGTAATTCGCGCTGTTGAAGTGATAAAAGGGCGAAACGGTGAGCAGCCCGCTGTGGCTCAGCGTGTGAACCCAGGAGAAGTTCAAGTAGCCGTCGGCCTCGTGCTGTCCATCCATTTGAATTACGCCGTTGGCCACATCAAGGGGAGAAATCGGCATCTGGTAATAATCCCGGCGCAGAGATCCCACCAGACGCAACTGGTCCTTCGGATCCGTGTTAAAGATCAGCGAGCCGAATCCGCCGTAGCCATTATCCGCGTCATGGATAATCTGGGCGACCGGCGTTTCCAACCCCAGATCGCTGCGATTTCCATTCAGGCTTCCGTAGTAGGCGAGCCGCTGGCTATGCCCGCCGCAGTTGATTTGGTCGTTCGTTTGATAGAAATTTCCGGCGCTGACAATCACATCGCATTCACGGTCGCGTTCGAAGCCGGTGCGCGGGACGGCATTGAATACCCCATAAGTACGATCGCCATAGTCAGCATCGTAACTGCCGCGTTGCACCTCCACGTAGTCAAGATCCTTTGGATCCACCTGGGGTCCTACATTGCTGGCGATATTCGTATTCGGAACAGGGACGCCATCAATCAGCCAACTGTACTGATGCCCGCCGCGGATGTGGAGCATGTCATGAACCATGTACGATCCGGGCACGTAGTCCGTGATGAGGGCCAGGCTGTTGGTTCGGTCGGCGCCCGGCGTGAGCTGAATATCCTGGCGGCTCAGCGTGGTTGTGGGCGTCACGCTATCCGTGGGGGCGCTGATCGCTTCTCCCGTGACGATGGTTTTCTGGGTCACGCTGGCCAGGGCCAGCTCGAAATGAACCACCGGGCTGCTGTCGGACCTCACAGCCATTACCTGCTCCTGTTGCTGGAAGCCCTGTAGCGTCACCGTTACCGAGTAGTTGCCGATGGGCACGGCGCTGAATTCAAATTCTCCGCTCTCATTTGTTTTTTGGGTTTGCACCCAGTCGGAATCCTGAGCCTTCAGCGTGACGGTGGCACCCGGAATGGGCAGGTGCTGAGAATCGTGAACCACGCCTCGTAGCGTGCCGAAAATCGTCGCTTGAAGGACAGCCGCTTGGAGCAAACAGAAAATGACTACAACAAGAAGTCTCACCGTGCGCATAGGCCCCCTTTTAATAGCCGGCGCGCCCCTCGTCACGAGAGGCGAATAGGGAATGAGTTGTGGGGTCTGGCTTCGCTACGCGGTTAGCGGCAAACGCGGCGGAGGAGAGTCAACGCGGCGTTCCGCGTTGGGGGAGGAATTTGGCAGGAAAGCCATGGCCGGCTCGCTCCGATCATCGTCATGCAACATCATGGGAGCGAGCAGTACAAAAACGATTGCGGCCGTGTAATGGGCGGCCGCTTGCACCGGGCAAGGCTTCAACTCGGCCGAGCCATTTTTATCCATATCGCAGTTCGCTGCATGAGTTTCGGCGGCATGCATGGGGCACATGATTCCATTGCAGCACTCGAGCCCCTCTAAGGCGGCATCGGACCTGTTCGGCACGATCGTCGCCGCGAGCGCCAAAATTCCGACCACTGCGATAAGCTTTCGCATCGCACCCTTTGGATAACAGCCGCCTCGCTATGCTAATCCTTTTGGGGAATGGGTGCAATCCGTCGTGCCATTAGGGCCTTACGCGCCCGCAGACTTGACAGTGCCCGGTCTCTACCGATATACAAAATCCATGGCTCAATCTTTTCTTGTTTTCGACTTCGGTTCTGACGAGGAATTAGCACAGCAGGCGCGCCACCGGGTGGATGGCTGGAAGCAGGGTTTCCGGCTGGATAAAAAGCTCTTGCTGAAATTCGACCGCAGCGAGGCGCCTCAAGGTGAAGAGAAAGCTCAAGGCGAAGAGAAAGCGAGCCCAAAAGCCGGCCGCAAGAAGCCGGCCAACACCTCCGCAAAAGAAAATATTCAGTTAATTATTCGCCTGGATTTCTCGGACCACGAGAGGCTCTCTCATCAGAGATGGCTCGAGCGCATCCCCTCAGAAGCTCCCTTCAAGGACGCGCAGCCAAAGATCATTCGGCCGAATGACGCCGAATTTGCGGGGACCGCGGAGCGCTTTGACTCTCTGCCGTGAATCACGCGCAATGCGGGAGGCCTCTGCGCACCCGCAGCGTAGGTCGCGGCGACCGGCGATCTAGGGTTTAGTTCCGGTGTGATCTCGTCTAAACGCCTGAATGCCAGGGCTTGCGCTTCGGTTATAATGAAATTTCGGCGGGCGAGCCCTTGCCGACAGAGGTGAAGCTGCATGGCTGTGCAGGCGCACCCTAAGACGGGCACCATCCCCTCCCACCAGTACCACGGGCTCCAAGCCAACGATCTCGTTCGAATGTACCGGTTGATGTACTGCTCCCGGCGGCTCGACGACCGTGAAATCCAGCTCAAGCGCCAGCATAAGATCTATTTCCAAATCAGTGGAGCGGGGCATGAAGCAGTGCTCGTCGCTGCCGGGCACGTTCTGCGACCCGGCCACGACTGGTTTTTTGCTTATTATCGCGATCAGGCGCTTTGTTTAAGTCTTGGCCTCACGCCACAGGAGATGCTTCTTCAAGCCGTCGGAGCAAAGGACGATCCCTCCTCCGGCGGGCATCAAATGCCCTCGCATTGGGGAAAGCCCGAGCTGAATATCGTTACACGTTCGTCTACCGCCGGCATGCAATGGCTGCAGGCTGCGGGCGCGGCCGAGGCCTCGATCTATTTTGAACGGCATCCCCAAGCGGTCGCTCAAGCTCAGCAAGCTCCCTTGGGGAAATCGGTGCGGCACAGCCGCGATGAAATCGTCTACGTCTCTGGCGGCGAGGGCATGACCAGCCAGGGAGAATTTTTCGAAGCCCTGAACGCCGCGTGCCTGAAGCGCTTGCCGGTGCTTTTTTTGGTGGAAGACAACGGCTATGCCATTTCTGTGCCCGTCGAAGCGCAGACCGCGGGCGGCAGCATTTCGCGCCTCGTTCGCGATTACCCTGACTTGCATGTTGAGGAATGCGACGGCACTGACCCGCTGGTCAGTTACGACGTCCTGCGCAGGGCCGCGGAATATTGCCGCGCCCGCAAAGGACCTGCCCTCGTGCATGCGCACGTGACACGTCCCTATTCGCATTCACTCTCGGATGACGAGAAGCTTTACAAAACTCCCGAGGAGCGCGAGCAGGAAGCCCATCGCGATCCGATACCGAAGTTCGGTCTCTTTCTCGTACGTGAGGGTATTCTGGACGAGCAGGAGTTGGAACGGCTCGAAGCGGAAGTCGACCGCGAAATCCTGGAAGCCACGGACTTCGCCCTCGCCGCCGAATTGCCGCCCGAGAAATCAATCCTGCAATGGGTCTATTCTCCCGACGTCGATCCCTCGTCGCCGCGATTCGAGTCGGAGCCGAAATATGCCGGCGAACCGAAAACCATGCTGGAGATGATTCCCGCCACCCTAGCCGATGAGATGGAGCGCGACGCCCGAATCCTGGTTTTTGGCGAGGACGTTGCCGATTGCAGCCGCGAAGGAGATCTGTCGCAACTGAAGGGCAAAGGCGGAGTCTTCAAAGCTACAGCGGGTCTGCAACGCCGATTTGGATCGGATCGCGTTTTCAACACGCCCCTCGCTGAAGCAGCTATCGCAGGCCGCGCGATCGGCATGGCTGTGCGCGGTCTGAAACCAGTCGCTGAAATTCAGTTCTTTGACTACATCTGGCCCGCCATGATGCAGATCCGCGATGAATTGATCGTGACGCGCTGGCGCTCGGCGGGTCACTTCAAGGCTCCAGCCGTGATTCGCGCGGCCATTGGCGGCTACCTGACAGGCGGCGGCCCTTACCACAGTCAATCCGGCGAAGTCATCTTCGCGCATTTGCCGGGGCTTCGCGTAATCATGCCCTCAACCGCGCTGGAACTTTGCGGCCTCTTGCGCACGGCGATCCGTTGCGACGACCCCGTGCTGTTCCTCGAGCACAAGCACCTCTATCGCCAGCCTTATAACCGCTCGCCTTATCCGGGGCCTGATTTTACGATTCCTTTCGGCAAAGCTCGCGTCGTTCGCGAAGGCGCCGACGTTAGCGTTATCACCTACGGCGCTTTGGTGCATCGTGCCGAAGTGGCCGCTGCGGAACTGCAGCACGAGGGCATAGCGCTCGAGATTGTGGACCTCAGATCACTGTCTCCTTACGATTGGGAAGCCATTGTTCGCACCGTGACGAAAACCAACCGCGTGATGGTCGCCTACGAAGACATGCGCTCCTGGGGCTACGGAGCCGAAATTGCCGCGCGCATCGCCGATGAACTCTTCGAGGATTTGGACGCTCCAGTGCGCCGCGTCGCCGCCATGGATAGCTTCTGCGCTTACCAACCGCAACTCGAAGAGAAAATACTGCCGCAGAGCCGGGATATTGTAAGCGCGGCTCGAGAACTCGCTGCTTTTTGACCAACTGACATCAAGAGAGCCATCTTTCAGAGGGTAGCCAGATTACTGTGATGGCTCGAAGTGGTTCGGCCGTTTCGGCTGGTTAAATGAAATAGCCTAAAGTCGCCTCGTATGAGAACCGGCGGCGGACTTACGCCGCCGGTTTCTTTTTTGGTGTGCACCTAGATGGCTGCATCGTTCGCTTTTGGTTGCGATGACGGCTCTCCGATATGGCGCCTGCGCCTCTAAGCCTTAGCCTTGGCTTTGCCACTACGTTCAAATGTCGCTCCATCCACCGAGAGCATTCCGCCTCCTACGGTGAAGAGCGCAAAACATGCCACCCCGAGCATTAATGGCAGGCCATAGCCTTCCACGTTATAAATTCCAGAATGCGGTAAGCTGACCTTCCAAACCGCGATGGCCATTTGGATGGCCAGCAGTAGGCCAATGACCCTGGTTAGTAGTCCGAGGACGAGGAAGACGCCTCCGAAGAGTTCCAGCGACCCAGCAATGTAGGCGAAATACGAAGGGAAGCCTTGTTGGGGAAACCACGCCAACCACTTGCCTGGCGCGCCAAAAAGTTTATCGTAACCAGTAAAGAGGAAGATTGTGGCAATTCCCAGTCGCAGCACGAGCAAACCCAGGGGTTTCAGGTTGTCCAAAACTGGCATCGTTTCCCTCTGCGGGCAAATTGTACCAAAGCCCATTTTTGCGAAGGAGAAATATCCATTCGTTTTCGGCACGCCAAGAAATGAAGCGGTGCACGATGAAAGCACGGCCGTGAGGGATCGTGTAGAATTTATGGCTGTGTGCTTGGCGTCAGCCGCAACTCAAAATTTCGGCGCTAAACGTGCCCGAATTTTGCCGGTGAACCAGTGATGAGTCATCGGCGCTGGCTTCTCATCTTCATTCTCGTGGCTCTTATCGCCGGAGTCTGGTGGGCGCACCGGAATCCGAAGCAGAATCCGAATGCCTATATCGCCGATCAAAGCGCGACGCTTTGGAGCGCAACCGCACAGGTGCGCCGCCAGGTGGGGACCTTGGGCTACGGCGAAAGAGTCAGTATTCTGGGTCGCGCAGGCGAATTGACGGAAGTGCGGTCCGCAGGTGGAACCCAAGGCTGGGTTGATAGCCGTTTGCTGATGGCCCCGGCGCTTTGGAGCCGGGTTAGCCAGGTACTTTCGGATGCTCGCAAAATGCCTGTTCAGGCCAAGGGACACACCCGCACCATCAGCAACGTGCACATCGAACCGGGGCGGGATTCACCGCGTCTCTTTCAATTTGGGCGAAACGTTCCCGTATCCATCCTGGGCCGGCAAGTGGCCGCTGCTCTTTCTTCGGGCACCGAAGAGGGACATGGCGCCGACGAACGAGCACCCTCTGCGGAGGAAAAATCTGGCCTGGAGGATTGGCTGCTGGCCCTGTATTCGCCGGCCAACCCGGGTTCGAGCCCAGGCGCGGCAAACGCTCGGCCTGAGGCCGGACCATCCATTCCCATTGCCGGCTGGGTTCTTTCGCGATTCGTAGAACTCAATCCTCCTCGTCCGATCGGCGATTATATCGGCACCGCGGGCAGACGGGTTGTGGCCTGGGCGCAACTCGATACCGCGCCCGATTCTACTGGCGAGAAGCCCCAATACGTGGTTGCGGCAACCAGGGGCGGAGAAGGACAGCCCTGTGATTTCACTTCCATACGCGTGTACACCTGGGGCGCCCAGCACAAGCAATACGAAACTTCCTTCGCCCAGAACAATTTGTGTGGCCGCCTTCCCGTGCTCGTCAGCCAGACTCCGGCGGGTCCTGAGTTTAGGTTTACCGATGACAAGAATGCTGAGCGTGCTTACCGTTTAATGGGGACGGTGGTGCACCGCATCGCGCCGCCCGGTGCAGGCCGAAGATGAAAATGATTGCAAGTTCCGCTCGCCGATCTGGTGCCGGTTTCGCACGCGGCAGCGCATTTCCGTGCTTGCGCCGAGGCGCGATTATGCTAATTTTGGTGCGCCACGTTGATCTGACTTGCGTTGCATCACGCTCCATTCACGCCGCCGCTATATTCGTTTTTGGATCCTGATCGCTTTTTCCCCCCAGTTGATTGGCTGTTCGCGAGCGCATTCCCAAGCGGCCAAGGTGGTCAAGCCGCCGGCAATCGAGTTCGTCCAGGAATGGGGCGTTCGCGGCACTGAGCCCGGGCAGTTTGAAAGTCCCGTAGGCCCCGCCATTGATCCGGTGGGCCGGGTCTATTTTGCTGACCGCGCCACCCGCTTCATACAGAAGTTTGAGGCCGGCGGAATACCTTTGCTCTCCTTTGAACATGCTGCAGCGGCTAGCGCTGATGCGATAGCGGTCGATTCCGGAGGGGCCATTTACGTTGCGAATTCGCGCGCCGGCATCATTCACTTGTTTTTCCCTGAAGGCGACCCGTTACGCGCCTTGCGCATTGCTCCGCAGCGCAATTCCGAAGGTCCATTTCTCTTCAGCATTGATGCAGATGGCAGGATCTATGTGCCTGATCCCGCAGGCGGAAGGGTGCAGGTATTTAACAGCCGAGGACTACTCCTGAAGATTTGGAGGATTCTGCCCGATCCTGCGGAGAAGGCTGCGCATCCGTTTGCTGCTGTGGCCGGTGACGATGGCGCCATCTATGTGGGGGACGCGGCCGACGGCCGCATAATCAAGTTTACTCGTGATGGTGTGCAGAGCGCAGGATTCCAACCGCCGGATTCCGGAGATGGTTCCCGCTTGCTGGGGCTGGCCGTTGCCGCCAGGCACGTCTTCGCGCTGCGAGGCTTTCCGCTGCGGCTGGAGGTTTGGAGCGAGGATGGTCACCGCGAAATCACCGATACCCTGGGAGACCGGCTTTCTGCGGTAGAATCCGCAGCTTACATTGCTGCGGATGCAGCCGGTGACTTGATTGTGCTTGATCCGGAGGCGCGCCGCGTGCTTCGCTTCCGCGCCCATTTGGATCTCCCCTGAGGCGGGTGCCGCAATGCCTGTGATACTGACGGAGCAAGACGTTCGTGCGCTGCTGGATATGCCTGCGGCCATCCGTGCCGTCGAGGAATCGCTTTTGCGGCAAGCCGCAGGCGATGGCTGGATTCACCCCAGGCGCCGCCTGGCTTTGCCCGAGCGGGTGTTTCTGAATTACATGTTCGCGGCCGATCAAAAAGCGGGCTGGATGGGCGCGAAGCTTTACTCCGTCGCGCACGGCGTGGCTCGTTTTATGGTGTTGCTCTATCGGGCAGATAGCGGCGAATTGGCGGCCCTGATCGAAGCCGATTATCTCGGTCAGGTACGCACTGGAGCCGCCAGCGCGGTAGCCACGAAATATATGGCGCGTCCGGAGGCCCGCGTACTCGGAATCATCGGCACCGGCACGCAGGCACGCACGCAGCTCGCTGGCGTTAGCGAAGTACGTGAGCTCGAGAGCATCCGCGCTTTCGGCCGCGACCGCGGCCGGCTGGAGAATTACTGCCGCGAAATGACCGAGAAGCTGCGCAAGCCGGTTACTCCAGCGAAATCGGCGGAAGAGACCGTGCGCGGAGCCGATATCGTGATCACCGCAACCACGGCGATGACCCCGATCGTCTCCGGCCCTTGGCTCGCCCCGGGCACTCACGTCAACGCTATCGGTGCAAATTTTGCGCAGAAACGAGAGCTCGAGACGGATGCCGTCGATCGCGCGGCCATTATTGCCGTCGATTCTATTCAGCAGGCGAATATCGAATCGGGCGATCTGATCCAGGCCTTCGGTGACGATAACTCGCGCTGGCAGCAGGTGCGCGAATTGTGTGAGATCGTGGCCGGGAAGCGGCCGGGCCGAAAGAATCCGGAACAGGTCACGCTTTTCAAATCAAATGGGATCGCCTCGTGGGATCTGGCCGTCGCCGCGCGTATTTTCGAGCGTGCTGAAAAGGAAGGTCTCGGCCGGAAAATGGAATTCGGCGGCCAAAGATAGCTCAGGTGGTAGGCCGGCGTCCCAGCCGCTTGACCAACGCCTGGTGTAATCTTTCGCGAACGTCATTGGGAAGGGGCAGAGGCTGGGTATTGTAGTAGATCTCGATTGTCTTCCGCGTCGTATCCACGATGAGCCGGCAGTCCTTACAGCGTTCCAGATGGACTTCGATCTCAGCTAAAGTTTCCACGCCGAGCTCGCCATCCAGATAAGCAGAGATTTCGCGAATCAATACCTGGCAGTTCACGCCTGCTGCCTCTGTCCGAAGTATCGGCTGAGTCTTTCCCGCAGCTTCAATCGGGCCCGCAACAGTCTGGATTTCACGGCGGGTACCGAAATGCCCAGCGCATCGGCTGCCTCTTCGGTGGAGAGCTGCTCCATGTCTCGGAGCACGAAGACGGTGCGAAAGATCGGCTCGAGCTCGGCGATAGCGTTGTTCAGGATCGAGTGCAGTTCGGTAACTTGATAGCGCTGCTCCGGCGTCGGCCCCCAATCCTGAATTTCGCGCGGCATCAGGTCTTCTTCTGTTTGCACGGGTTCGTCGAGGGAGGTGACGTTCCGCCGCCTGCGCCGCAGCCGCATCAGGGCTTCGTTCACAGCAATGCGCACGAGCCAGGTGTAAAAGCGCGATTCACCCTGGAACTCCGCCAGGTGCTGAAACGATTTCAGGAAGGCGTCCTGCGTGGCATCTTCCGCATCTTCGCGGTTCTGCGTAATGTTCATCGCCAGCCGAAAAATACGACGCTCGTAACGATTCACCAGCTCATCGAAAGCGCCCAGATCGCCGCTCTTTGCCAATGAAACCAGTGCGCCTTCGTCCTCGCGGACGATTGTGGAGGGCAAATGTTTCGGTTCGGGTGAGCTCATCAGCGTCAGAGGCAGTGTGCCCGCGGCACTACAGCCATGCCGCAGCAGGTTAGCACAAACCGTCTCTGCCTGAATCATCCTGAAATCCCCGATGCCGAAGCCAATTTGGCAGTAGTATGGACGTCTCGCTACTAGGCCCGGCTACGGTTCACCGTGAATCGCACAGTTCGAGCGGAGTACGCACATAAAATTGGCCCGCCTCTGGCTCCAACCCTGGTGATTGGACGCCGCAGCGGGGGCCCGGGATTCATCGTTTGCCCGCGAAATAGGCCAAGCTCGTGGCGCTCTGTGGCCTGCATATGGGTTTACTGAGATGCTTCATCGGCGCAGCGCATTTGTGTTTTGCGAGATTTCCCGTGCTAACCTTGACCCCTTCTGGTAGGCAAAGCCGTGATTTCGCAGCGCAGGATGTGGACGGCGAACATTACCAACGGCCTGAGGCGAAAGCTTTCGCCTACAAATAAAGATAGCCATGCGAACTCTGCCGGACTACCTGAGGCGAGGGATGAAGCTGGTGGTGGTCGGCTGTAATCCAGCCGATCGTTGGGCCCGTGCGGGACATTACTACGCTGGGCGTGGCAATCCCTTCTGGCCATTGCTATACGATTCGGGCATTCTCCCCGAGTCGCTTCCCTACACGGACGACAAGCGCCTGATCGAATTCGGCGTCGGCCTCACCGATCTGGTGAAGCGCGCCACACGCTACATCGGCGAGTTGGACCGGCAGGAAGTTGCCGAGGGTCGCATTCTACTGGCACAAAAGCTCGAGGAATACGCACCGCGCGTAATTGCCTTCAACGGCAAGGAAACCTACGAAAAATTCGCCCAGAGGCCCTGCAAGCTTGGCTTGCAAATCGAAAAACTCTACGGCGCGCGAGTCTTCGTCCTGCCGGCCACGGGAACACAAGCCTCCATGAATCGCGGAATCAGGCTGCGCTATTTCCGCCAGCTTGCCAAGGTGCTTCGCAGTTTGCCGGATTGACCCGTCCTGAACGTACAATGTGCTTGCCCCGGCGTTGACCGTCGAGAACTGGACATCGATCTAACGCATCAAGGAGCAACCATCACCGCCGACCCCGCTTTCGCGCCGCCGGTATTGGAATCCCGCCGGGATGCCGTCGCCACGCTCACGTTGAATCGGCCCGAGCGCCTCAATGCGCTGAACAGCGCTCTTGGCCAAGCCTTGCTGGATGCCCTGAATGGCCTTGCGGAAGATACGGCGGTCCGCGCGGTCGTTCTCACTGGCGCGGGACGCGGATTTTGCGCCGGCGGCGATATTGACCTCCTGCGAAAGGCTCGCGAACGCGAGGACGTCACAGAAGTCGAATCCCTGCTGAAAGTTGGCAAGCAGATCATCCTGGCCATCGCCACAATGCCCAAGCCGGTTATCGCCGCCGTCAACGGCCCGGCTGCCGGCGCGGGCGCCAACCTCGCGCTTGCCTGCACCACGCGCATCGCTTCCGAGCACGCCAGCTTCACCCAAAGCTTCGCGAGAATCGGCCTCTTCCCGGATTTTGGCGCCACGTATTTTCTGCCGCGTCTGGTCGGGCCGGCATTGGCCATGGAATTATTCCTCAGCGCCGAGACCGTGACCCCTGCCGACGCTCTCAGGATTGGCTTGGTGTCGCGCGTTGTTTCGCACGATCGCCTCGAAGCCGAAACGGCGCTGCTGGCGGAACGGCTGGCCGCCGCGCCGCCGATCGTCACCCGTGGCGTCAAGCAGACCCTCTATGTCGATGATCGCGAGCAGCTGGAAAGGGCGCTGGACGAGGAGATTCGCTGGCAAGTGACCTGTTTTCGTTCGCAGGATTGCCTCGAAGGCCTGGAGGCCTTTCTTCAGAAGCGTTCGCCTCGGTTTCAGGGCGCCTGAATTTCCGTGCGAATCTTGGCGTCTCCAATATCCGCCGAGCCGGAAAATTGGGGCTCTCGCCTGTTCTATAAATAGAGGCGCGATCAAGAAGACCTTATGAGCGGCGACTCCGTACGGTTGGCTCTGCCGCTCTCGCCTCTGGCAGCTGGCTGCGAGGCCACCACGCTGTATCGTGAACTGCGCAAGCCTCTGCTTCGGTATCTGGTCTGTCTCGGCCTGTCGGGCGATGAAGCGCAGGACGTCGTCCAGGACGCGTTCTTGAGTTTGCACCGGCACCTGGCTTCCGGCGGGTCGCAGGAAAACATCCGCAGTTGGCTCTTCCGCGTGGCCCATAACGCGGCCAGGAATCGCCAGAATCGTTATGACCGCCGGTTTGCTGCACCGCTGGAAGACGGCCTGAATTCGGCTTCGGAGAAAGCCACGCCCGAGCAGGTCGTGCTCCACAAAGAAAGATTCCGCAGGCTGCGAAAAGCAATCCGCCTGCTGACCGATTCCGAACGTGATTGCCTCCTGCTGCGCGCCGGGGGATTGCGTTATCGCGAAATCGGCGAAGTCCTGGGCCTTTCAACCTCGACCGTGGGCGATACGGTGGAGCGCGCGATCAGGAAATTAGCGGAGAAATGCAATGTGTGACTTTTCAGCGAAATTGATGGCTTGGCTCGACCAAGAGCTTTCCGCGGACGATGCCGCCAGTGTGGAGCGGCATCTCCAACTTTGCTCGCAATGCCGTGACCGGGTCGAAGCGTATCGACAGGTGAGTGGCGCGTTGGAAGAATATGGTGATGCTTATTGCCAAGCCGTCATGGCTTCAAGTCCTCCGCGTAAGTTGCCGCGCCGGATGCTTACGTTCTGGGAAGCGGCGGCACTGACCGCTGCCGCTATGGCGGCGCTATTCCTCCTCGCGGCACGCGCCCGCGTTCACCTATCGCCGGTCCGCGCGCCAGCGGAACTAACAAACGCTGCCAATGCTTCCCAGCCGATCCAGACAGCAAGGGCCCCCCAGGCCATGGACTCCGCGCCTGCTCCGATCAGGCCGCTCCCTCGGCTCAAGAGTGAGAACGGGGCGCAAATCAGGCCTGCCGATTCGCGGCCGCCAAGCCAGGAGACTCACTGGTTCCCGGCCGAGCCTGCAGTGGAGATCGCTATCCCCGCTGACGCCGTCTTTCCTCCGGGAGCGGTCCCTGATGACGTCGGTTTCACTGCGGATGTCACCATTGCTCCTGATGGTTCGGCTCAACAGATTCTCCTGCGTCCGCAACTCACGGAATTTGAAAGGAGATCCACTCGGCCATGAAACCCATAACCATGAAACGCGTCTGCATCTTCATTCTCGTGGCTTCTTCCTGCGCATTCGCCCAAGCGGGCCGTGGAGTTTGGGTATCTCAAAATGGCAGTCCCGGCCCCGTTACGGATGCCGGTCCCGGTTCCATTACGATTAGAGTAGGAGGATTCGGAGGCAGTTCCGGCGGTCCGGTGCAGGGGGCGCCCTATTCCGCCACCATCACCAATCAGTCCGTCCAGATGCTCGCGGACGGGAATCGCATCGTCCACGATAGCACCGGCACCATTGCGCGCGATTCGCAGGGCCGCACGCGCCAGGATACGAGCCTGCCGGCCATCGGCAATCTGTCCGCCGCCAATGCGCCCCATCTTGTCTTTATCCACGATCCCGTAGCGCAGACTTCCTACACTTTGAACTTGACCGACAAGACCGGGCACAAGATGCCGCCGATGCCTCCGCCCCCGCCAGGCACCGCCCCGGATGGCTCGAATATGTTCTTTATAGCAACGGGTGGCGAGGCGACTGCTTCCGGTCAATTGCCGCCCCCCTTGCCCCCGATGGCCCGGGGGAAGGTATTGGCGAGGGCCGAGCAGGGTCAGGTGAGCAAGGAGGACCTCGGCTCGCAGACGATGGAAGGCCTCTTCGTAACTGGAGTGCGCACGACCCGAACCATCCCCGCAGGCCAAATCGGCAACGAGAAGCCCATTACCGTTATCACCGAGGTTTGGACCTCGCCCGATCTCAAGACGATCGTGTATAGCAAGAGAAGCGACCCGCGAATGGGCGAGCAAATCTTTCAGCTTACAGATATCACGCGAACCGAACCGGATGGTTCGTTATTTACCGTGCCGGCCGATTTCAAAATCGTCGAAGGGCCCAAGCCCATCGTCTATCGCCCCAACCAATAAGTCCCCATCCGACAGGATCGTCCCAAGCGACTCCGCCTTGGGCGGATGAGCGAGGGGCTCTGAGAACTTAATCACAACCCGGCCGAAGCAGGGGAGGGAGCCTCGGGGAATTCTCTCCCCGTGCAAGACGATTCCCGTCCAGTGCGATAGGATGTCTCCTTGCGGGAGGCACACTATGGACGGAAATGAATTCGTCAACAAGCTGAAGGCCGAAAACGAAGCGATCCTCGCCAAAATCGATGAACCGCCGATTTCCTCGGGCATTCCCAAAGGCGAGCTTCTCGCCGCTCTCGTCAAGATGGCCCTCAAGAACGAAATCGAAGCGGCGGAAATTGCCGCTGAGTGGGTGTCCACGACGCAGGAGCTCCCTGCCAAGCTGGCGCTGGCCCGCCATGCCGGCGACGAGGCCCGGCATTATCAGCTGATCGAGGAGAAAGCCCGCGCTATGGGCATTTCGCTTGACGGCTTTCGTCCGCTCGAGCCGCCCAGCCCGGTGCTGAATTATCTGCGCAAGCTCACGACTACACCCGAACGCATTGCCGCCGCGCTTGTGGCGCGCGAAGCCATGGGCGGGCGCAGAAACGTGCAGTTTCTCGCTTTCCTCGACCGCATCGGGCAGCGCGAATTGGCCGCTCTCTATCGCAACGTCATCAATCCCGACGAAGACCGCCACCACCGCTCCGGCTGCGCCGTGCTGGCAGAGTTGGCCACCGTGCCTGAAGCGCAGCAAGCCGCCCTGGGCCTGCTCGAAACCGGCGATCGCGTCCGGTCGAATGCGCTCGAAAGCACCGGCGCCCCGGTGATCCCTGGCTGCTGAATCACAAAAACGAAGTGCTCCAAGGACCAAAATCTAGCTCTGATATGATCATGTGAGTCATGAGTATCGCGGAAAAAATCATCTTGCAGCAGGGCGACCTGACCGAAATCGACGCCGACGCCATCGTGAACGCTGCGAATAATGACCTCAAGCTCGGCGGTGGCCTGGCCGGCGTGATTCGCCGCAAGGCCGGAGAGGCCGTGCAGCGGGAATGTGACGCGATCGGAACTATCCCCGTGGGTGGCGCAGCCATCACCTCGGCGGGAAAGCTGAAGGCGCGGCACATCATTCATGCCGCGAGCATGCAGCTTGGCGGCTTGACCACCGGCCATGCCTTGCGCGCTTCCACGGCGCATTCCTTGCGCATCGCCGCCGAGAAGGGACTTCATACTATTGCGTTTCCAGCCATCGGCACCGGCATCGGCGGTTTTCCTCTTTCCGAATGCGCGGCCATCATGCTGCACGAAGCCGCGGAACACCTGAAGCGCTCTACTTCATTGGAAAAAATCTGCTTCGTGCTCTTTGATAAGACATCGCTCTCCGCGTTTGAAAAGGCCCTGCGGGAAATGGAAGAACGAGGCGATCTGGAAACTGGCAGCCGCCCGGGAGCTTCGCGGTGAGTGGCAAGACTCCCTCTTCGTTCCGCGCGCAGCCGGTTTCCGCCGAAGAACTCCTGGAGAAGGTGAAAAGGGAACTGGGCCGTTACGAGCATCCGCTCTTTGATTTCGACGCGCGCGCTGCTTCCGGCGGAATCGAAGTCATGATTCGTTTCAAGCCCGCGGGCATCGAGGTGCACACCTATCAATTTTTGCTTCAGCCGCGAGAGATCGAGCATTCGCAATTTCCCTGGTCGTTTCAGCGCCAGCTTTATGATTGCCTGCACGACTACGTCGTCGAAATGTTTATTCGCAATCCGCAGAGGAGGGACGCTTGAGAAGGCGTCCTTAAGAAAGACCTCTTGAAATGCTTCCGGAGATAAAAAAGCGTGAAGGCCGCGCTAACCACGCCTCTTGCTCAAGCGCTCGCTGACCGCATTCGCGCAACGGGGCCGATCTCTTTCGCCCAGTACATGCGCGAGTGCCTCTACCATCCGCAGTTTGGCTATTACGCCAAGATGGAAGGCCGGCGCTTCGCCGATTTCTACACCAGCGTAGACGTTCACCCTATTTTTGGCCGGTTATTGGCCCGGCAGCTCGCGGAGATGTGGGACGTGCTTGGCCGCCCGCGAGAATTCTATGCTGCCGAAGCCGGTGCGGGCACAGGGCGTTTGGGCGGGCAAATACTCGATTTCGCGGCGCGAGAACTGCCCAAATTTTATGGCTCCGTCCGTTACCTCACCGTGGAGCAATCCGAGGCGCGGCGCGAACGGCACCGCGAAATGCTGCGAACTCATCTAGAAAAGGGTGCGGCCATGTCCTGCGGCGCATTGCCGTGCGATATTCCTGCCGGATGCATCTTCTCAAATGAATTGCTCGATGCGTTTCCCGTGCATCGTGTTCTCTTCGAGCATGGCGCCCTGCGTGAAATCTACGTCGGCCATAATGGCGAAAGCTTCACCGAAGTACGCGGCCCGCTTACCTCCGCCGAGATCGAAACATATTTTCAGGAGCAGCGGATTACTCTGCGGGAGGGCCAGCAGGCCGAGGTAAATCTTGACGCGTGCGAATGGATTAAGGAAGCGGGCCGGCGGCTTGGGCGCGGTTTTGTGCTGACGGTGGATTACGGCCACGAAGCTGCCGAGCTTTACAATGCGCGCCACATGCGCGGGACTCTTTTGGCCTATTCAGGGCATCGCGCTACGGAAGATTTTTTGGAGTGTCCGGGAGAGCAGGATTTGACCGCGCACGTGAACTTTACCGCACTCGATATGTGGGGCCGCCTCGCGGGACTCACGCGCACAGGATGCGTTTCGCAGATGGCCTTTCTGGTTGCGCTCGGCCGCGGCAACGAGTTCGGCGATCTTTACGACGATGGGGCGAACGAAGTTGAGCGCATCCGTGCTCGTCTATTGCTGAAATCCTTGATCCACCCGGAAGGGATGGGCGAAACATTTCAGATCTTTATCCAGCACAAAGGCGTTGCGCAGCCGCATCTTACAGGCTTGGCGGGTCTCTAGGCCCGCGGAGAATGCAGAGCTATGTCGGGGTTTAGGCGCCTTCTTTGTAGGGTTGGGCCAAGTACTTCTTGGCTTCGTTTTGGGCGCCGCCGGTGTCATCATTGGTTTGTTGCGCTTTGCTGTACTCGTTGACGGCACGCGCGCGATCACCTGCAATATCGTAAACCTTCCCTAAATAAATGTGAGCCCACACCTCGACCCATTTGAAACTGGGATCGATGTTCCCGTCGAGGGAGTCTCGAAATGAGTTCGCCGCGGCGGAGTAGTTCTTCTGATAAAAGAAAGCCTCGCCCATGCGAAATTCCGCCAGCGCATTGTCTTTTTGCTGATCGAGCGCCTGCTGGTACTGTTGGATGGCGTCGTAATAGCGCCCTTGTTCCGCGAGCGCTTCGCCACGAGCGATGATGGCGCGCACCCGAAGTTGCACATTGGATTTCAGGATGGCGTTGTGAGGATCGAGCGTGATGCCGCCCGGTTTGGGCCGGCCGAAAACTTCCGTGCTGAAAGAGGAATCGGTGCCGCTGACTTCAATGGTTTTGAATTCGGGATTGCCTTCGGTTTGTACCTCAATCTCCACCGGCATGCGGAAAAAATCGAGGTTCTGTTTCACCCTGCCGTCGATGCGGAAGCCGCTCTTCGTGCGAAGGACGGTATACGTAATGTTGAATTCGGGTATCCCCGTGGAATTGATCCACTGCGCGAAAAACGACTGCACTTTGGCCGGTGTGGCCTGCTCCGCTTCGGCCGGCGCGGAGGCGGAAGTGCTGGCGGAAGGCGCTGCGTTCCCTAGAGCAAAGTTGCTGGGCTTGGCCGGCGCTTGTGCGACGTGATCCTGCGCCATCTTCTCGAAATCGGTCACAGAAGCTGCTTTGCCGGAGAACTGCTTGTAGTAATCGCGCAGGAGAGAGGAAAAAGCCGAATCCCCGATCTGCTCTCGAAGCATGTGAAAGACCATGGCGCCCTTGTTCACGACCACGGAGGTGTACTTCGGAGTAAAGGGCGTGAGGCGCCCGGCCTCGGCAATTGGCGCGCTATCGTCATACATCAGGGCGCCGATGGCAAAATCGTTGAGCGCCTTGTTCATTCCGTCTCGGCTGGCGGTTTGCTCCACGTACAGCGCTTCGGAATATCGCGCCAGTCCGTCCGTCAGCCAGACGTCGGAGGGAGATGCGGCCATCACCTGATTCCCCCACCATTGGGCGGCCACGAGATTGGCCAGTTGCCGCGAGTTAGCCGCCGGCCCCCATTGGCGCTGGCTCAGCAGCAGCAGACCGGGCGCGGCATAAGCGGGCAGCGTGCCGTCGGGAATCTGTGCGATTGCCAAATTGGGCTTGGGCAGAGGACCAAACTGATCGGAAAGGGCATTCACGATGCGCGCAACCGCGCCGCCGTATTCCTGCGCCGAACTTGCGGCGCTGGGAGGCAGGTAAACGGAAATATTTAAGCCTTCGGCTTGTATGGGGAAAAGCTGCAAGGCGCCCGCGACAAACGTGCCCGCAGCTTCGGGCTGATCCACGCGGAAGGTGTAGGTAATCCGCGGGCCTGTGCTGGAAGTTGTGCTCGTAGGAGCGTTAGAGACAGGGGCGTTGGACAGCGGCACCACTGGGGGACTGTTATCGGGACGGCTGCCATCCGCATTGCGGCGCGCCAGCCGCGGAACTCCGGTATCGGTATTTCGATTACCTCCTTCCGGATTTCGATTGCCGAGCATCGGTGCCGGTGCCGCCGAAGCTGCACTTGCGGGTGCGGGAGCCTCGCTGATTCCTGTGCCAACTACCGCGAAATTTTGCGGCACTTCAATGTGGAAGACGCCAGTGAAGCGGTTCGATGGGTAGCCGGTCAGGGGGAACCAGCGAGCGGGCAGCAAAAGATAGACGCCGTCTTTTCCAATGGACGCCAGCCGAACGCCAGGAATGGGGCTGTTCTCCTCATTGGCCAGAACGCCGCGGTATTCAAATGTCAGTTTCGTTCTTTGGCCGGTGGGGACCACATCGGGCAAGGAGACGTCTACATCCAGTCCATTCTGCCCGCCACGGTAAATTTGAAGAATTCTCCCGGAGGCGTCGCGGACGTCGGTAAGGCTCAGATTTGGGTGCAGTTCGCATTCGACCGTGCGGGAGGGTGTTTGCGCTTCAAATTCCACGACTGCGCGCGCCGTAAGCATCTGGTTTTCCGGGGCAAGCGAGGCGAAAACCTCGTAAGAGGCAGCGCGGAATCCCGTCTTCTGGGGCGCTTGCGTCGTTACTGCAGGGGGCCGCACCGGCGCCTCTACTTGCCCGAACGCTGCGCACGCCGCAAGGAGCAGGCAAGCCGAGAGCGCACTCAGCTGACTGCGGACATTGCATCCGAAAAGCCGGTTTGGAGTCATTTTTCTATGCCTCGTCCCGGCACTCTCGTGTCCGGGGCGATATGTCTAGGATAGCAAAAATGGCTTCCCGAGTTGCCCTGGCTCTAGCGAAGAGTGCTTACGCCCTGGTTTCGGATCATCTCCGCGATGACGTCGGCAGCGCGTTCTATGGCGCCGGGTGGGCCGAGCTTCTCGCGGACTGCGGCGAGTTCTCGGCGCATCTTTTCGCGAGCCTCCGCTGAAGCCAGGAGCCCTTCCGTCTGGCGCACCACTCGTTCGGGAGTGAAAGCATTTTGGATCAGTTCGGGCACGATCTCTTTGCCCGCGAGTATGTTGACCATGGCGAAAAGGCGCGTATGCACGAGGTGCCGAACGACCCATGCGGTGAAGGGCGCGACCCGGTAAACAACCACCATGGGCACACCGAGCAGTGCCGCCTCGATGGTCGCCGTGCCGCTGGAAACGATGGCTAGCTCGGCGGCTCCAAGCAATTCGTATGTCGCGTTTTCTACGATGGGGATGGCGGACGCAAGCGAGCCCATATGCGTTTTCAGCTGAGCCTGCGTGAGTCCTGGCGCAGCGGCGAACACGAATTGCCGTTGGCCCGCGGAATTCATTTGCGCAATTGCCGCCATCAACTGTGGCATGTGATGAGCCAATTCGCTCGGACGGCTACCCGGCAGCACGGCCACGATTGGAAGCCTGGGATTTAGCCCATACCGCAGCGCGAAGGATTCGCGCGTGAGCGAAGCTCCGACGGAATCCACAAGTGGATGTCCGATCCAGTCCGTTTGCACACCGGCCTTTCTGTAGAAATCCTCCTCGAATGGGAAAATGCACAGGCCCCGGACAAAGCGTCGTTTCACCAGCCGCACTCGCCAGGGCCGCCAGGCCCAGAACTGCGGACAAACGAAATAGACGTTGCGCACGTGCTTGCGGCGGAGGATACGAGAGAGGCGCAAATGAAATGCGGGGAAATCGGTTAGGATCGCAAGTGCCGGACTCCGCCGGTCGATTTCGGAGATTAGGCGTCTCCACGCTCGACGAAGCGCCGGCAGCTTGCGCACGATTTCCACGACGCCAAGCACGCCGACATCCGCAACGTCAACGACTGTATCGACGCCGGCCTCACGCATCCTGGGACCACCCATCCCAAACAGCTCGACGTCGACCCGCTGGCGCAGCGCCAACGCTAGCCGCGCGGCATACATATCGCCGGAAGCCTCGCCGGCGGAGATCAACACGGCAATGCGGGCCATTCAGGCAGGCTTGCGCATGTTTACGCTAATCATCGGCAGGGAGCGGAGCGCCCGCGGAGCCGGCCGGAGCAACGGGGAAGCGCAGTTCTTGATCCTTGTACTGAAGTTGATAGAGGCGGTAGTAGATGCCTCGTTGCAGCAGCAACTCCTGATGCGTGCCCTGTTCGCGCAGGCGCCCCTTGTGGAAGACGAGGATTCGATCGGCATTCTGGATGGTGCTCAAGCGATGCGCGATGGCAATGGAGGTGCGGCCGGTAAGCAGCCGGTCCAGAGCCTCGCGGATCATCATCTCGGTGCGTGTATCCACGCTGGAGGTGGCTTCGTCGAGGATCAGAAAGCGTGGATTATGCGCCAGCGCGCGCGCGAAGCTCACCAACTGCCGCTGGCCGACGGAAAAAGTCGAGCCGCGCTCGCTCACCATGGTGTCTAGTCCTTGCGGCAGGGAATCGAGAAACGGCCCCAAGCCGACTTCGCGGAGCGCGGATTCCGCCGCTTTGCGGCTCACGCTCGCGGTGCCCAAGCGAACGTTCGATTCCAGCGTGCCTGTGAACAGGAAAGGATCCTGCAGCACGATTCCAAACTGGCGCCGCAAGTCCTGCACGCTGAGTTCGCGAATGTCCGTACCGTCGAGAAGAATCTGGCCGCGCTGAATATCATAGAAGCGGAGCAGCAGTTGAATTGTGGTGGTTTTGCCCGCGCCGGTGTGGCCGACAATAGCCATTGTTTCCCCAGGGCGAACGCGGAAGGAAACATCGCGGAGCACCCAATCGTCTTCCTTCGGATGGGCGCCTCCGTGATAGGCGAACCACACGTTGCGGAATTCGATTTCGCCTCGCACTGCGGAGAGCCGGAGGCCGGCGGAGGCCATGGTAGGAACGGGTTCGTCAAGCAACTTAAAAATGCGCTCGGAGGCAGCCATGGCGGATTGCAGGATATTGAATTTTTCGCTCAGATCCTGGATCGGTTGAAAGAATCGCTGCGCATATTGCATGAACGCGATCAGGACGCCTACGGAGACGACTCCGGCCAGCGACCGCAAGCCTCCGTACCAGAAGACGACGATAATCGCGACCACTCCGAGGAACTCGACGCCGGGATAGAAAAGGGCGAAGGCCAGAATGGCGTCTTTGTAAGCTTCCATGTGGATGCGATTGAGCTCGGCAAACTGGGCGCGCGCCTTGCGCTCTCGATTGAACAACTGGACCACGCTCATGCCGCTGATGTGCTCCTGCAAAAACGCGTTGATGCGCGCGATGGCCGTGCGTATGCGGCGGTTGGCGTCGCGAACTTTATCTCGAAAAATCCACGTGCAGAGGAAAAGCAGCGGCAGCACGGCAAAGGTGGCCAGCGCCAGTTTCCAATTCATCTCCAGCATGATGAAGATGAAGAGCACCAGCAGAAGTGCGTCATTCACCATGGCCGCAATTCCGGTGGCAAAAAGGTCATTCAGGGCGTCCACGTCCGTGGTTACGCGCGTGACCAAGCGGCCCACGGGGCTGCGGTCGTAAAAGCTTATCGGCAGGCGCTGCAGGTGCTGGAAAATTTCTCTGCGCAGGTCATACATGGTGTCCTGGCCGACCTTCTGCATGACGCGCACCTGGAAATACATGAAAGCAAAGCCGAGGGCTAAGGTAGCCAGATACAGCAGCGAAACCCAGCCCAGCCCGTGCACCGCCGCGGCTCGTGTGATCTGGTCATGCAGGGAAGGAACGAAATAGCGATCAACGGCTATCTCGAAGAGCTTGGGACCGAGGGCTGCGAGCGGCGCGACTGGCAACGTCAGCAGAGCGGCGATGATGACCCAGCCGCGGTACGGGCGCAAATAACGGAAGAGGCGCCTCGCCAAGTGCGAGTCGTAAACCTTGCCTAGGGCTTCTTCTTCTCTGAAGTCACTCATGCCCGTTCAAGCTCTTCTTCGAGCAATTGCTTCTCGTATAGCTCTTCGTAATAGCCCCCGTGGGCCAGGAGTTCTTCATGCGTGCCGCGTTCCACGATGCGGCCATCGCGCAGAACAATAATCTGATCGGCATTGCGGACCGTGGAAACACGATGGGAGATCAGCAGGGTGGTCCGCTGCTTCATCAATTCTCTAAGTCCGCCGAGGATGCGTTCCTCGGTATCCGTGTCCACGCTGGAGAGAGCGTCGTCGAGGATCAGCACGCGCGGATCGCGCACCAGGGCCCGGGCCAGAGCCGTTCGCTGCTTTTGGCCGCCGGAAAGTGTGATTCCTCTTTCGCCGACCAAGGTGGCATATCCCCTGGGGAAGCCCGCAATTTCCGAGGCTATGCTGGCCGTTTCAGCAGCCTTGTAGACGTTTTCATCGGTACAGTCTTCCATTCCGAAAGCAATGTTCTCGCGCAGTGGTTCGCTGAAGAGATAAGTGTCCTGCGGCACGAACCCAATGGAGCGGCGCAGGGCGGCCAAAGGCCATTCCTGAATGGGGCGACCGTCGATCAGCAAGGTGCCGCGCGGCGCTTCCCAGAGCCTGGCGACCAACGCGGCCAAGGTGCTCTTGCCGCTTCCGGTAGGGCCGACAATCGCCAAAGTCGAACCGGCGGGGACGCGCAGGTTTATGTCATGCAGCACAGGCGTGCCGGCCGGTCTGCCATTTTCCTTGGCTGAAACTGCCTCGCGTCCGGTGGGATAGGTGAAATCGAGATGTCGAAATTCAATCTCCCCTCGCATGGGCGTTTCTCGTTCCCTGGCGCGGGGCGGCACGGCGGAATCATCGATGGAAGGCTTGGCGTCCAAAATGTAATTGAGCCGCCCCATGGAAGCGGCGCCGCGTTGAAAGATATTTGTGACAAAACCGAGTGCGACCATGGGGAAGACCAACTGAA
>DASPYR010000267.1:0-14098 GCA_035636675.1 Rugosimonospora sp.
GTCATCACCGACGTTTGCCTTTGCGAGTACACCAGCCACGGACATTGCGGCGTGATCGAGAATGGCGAAGTGGCCAACGATCCGACGCTGAAATTGCTCGCGGAAGAGGCCTTGTCGCACGCGAGAGCGGGCGCTGATATGGTGGCGCCTTCCGACATGATGGACGGACGCGTGGCGGCGATTCGGCAGGCGCTCGATGCCCATGGGTTTTCGCAGCTGCCCATATTTTCCTATGCCGCCAAGTATTGCTCCGGATTTTACGGGCCCTTCCGGGAGGCGGCGCAATCGGCGCCCCAGTTCGGTGACCGTCGCAGTTACCAGATGGACCCCGCAAACGCGCGCGAGGCCCTGCGCGAAGTGGCGCTCGATTTAGAGGAAGGCGCGGACATCATCATGGTCAAACCCGCCCTCCCTTATCTGGACATTATTCGCCAGGTACGGGAACGTTTTGATGTTCCCGTAGGCGCCTATAACGTAAGCGGCGAGTACGCCATGGTCAAGGCCGCTGCGCGCAACGGCTGGCTGGAGGAAAAACGGATCGTGCTGGAAGTTCTGACAGCCATCCAACGGGCTGGCGCGGAGATCGTGTTGACTTATCATGCCAAGGACGTCGCCCGGTGGACCAAAGCCTGCTGACCGGAGATTTTAATCCTCTGCTACATTTTTGATCCTTCACTGAGGAGCAGTTCGGCGTGGCAAGCATTCCGGAAAAACAACCCAGCCGTTCGCAAAGGGCCTTCGAGCGCGCCCGCCGCGTGCTGGTGGGCGGCGTCAATAGCCCCGTTCGCGCTTTTGGCGCAGTGGGCGGCATGCCCATCATTGTTGATCGCGCGCAGGGAGCCCAGGTCTGGGACCTGGACGGCAATGCCTATACCGATTTCATCTGCTCCTGGGGCGCTCTGATTTTGGGACACGCGCACCCGGAAATCGCAGCTGCTTTGGCCGATCAGGCTGCCCGCGGCACGAGCTACGGCATGACCACGGAGCTCGAGATCGAGTTGGCGGAGATTCTGCAAAACGCGCTGCCCTCGATGGAGCGCATACGTTTTGTCAGTTCGGGCACCGAAGCAACCATGAGCGCGGCTCGTTTGGCGCGCGCGGCGACCGGTAGAAATCTCATCGTTAAATTTGAGGGCGGCTATCACGGGCATGGGGATAGCTTTCTGGCCAGGGCAGGCTCCGGCTTGGCCACTTTGGGCATCGCGGCATCTCCCGGCGTCCCTCAGGCCCTGGCCGAACTCACGCTGGATGCGCCCTACAACGATCTCGCCGCAGTCGAGCGCCTCTTTGAGAGGCACGGCGGCGATATTGCCGCCGTAATTGTCGAGCCCATTGCAGCGAACATGGGAGTAGTTCCGCCGGCAGACGGTTTCCTTTCCGGATTGCGCGAATTGACGCGGCGCCATGGCGCGCTGCTCATTTTTGACGAAGTCATCACCGGCTTCCGGCTGTGCTTCGGAGGCGCGCAGAATCTCTTTGGTATCGAGCCGGACCTGACCACGCTGGGCAAAATCATCGGTGGCGGCTTGCCCGTCGCTGCCTACGGAGGGCGGCGAGATTTGATGGAGCAAGTCGCCCCCGTGGGCCCTGTGTATCAAGCGGGCACTTTATCCGGCAATCCCCTCGCCATGCGAGCGGGCATCGAGACGCTGAAGCGCCTTGCGGTCCATGGCTTTTACGAGTCCCTTGACCGGAAAGCCAAAATTCTCGCGGATGCGATGGGGCAAGCTCTCTCTGACGCAGGGATCGCCGGCCAAGTTGCTCGCGCGGGATCGTTGCTGACATTGTTCTTCACGGCAAGCCCGGTGGAAAACTATGCTGCGGCGAAAAAATCCGATACTCGCCGCTTTGCGTCTTTCTTCAACGAAATGCTGCGCCGGAAAATCCTGTTGCCACCGTCGCAGTTCGAGGCGCTATTCGTTTCTGCGGCACACACGGAGGACGATATGCGTCGCACAGGCGCCGCCTGTCGCGAGAGTCTCGCGACGATCCGTTCCTGACCGCATCATCCTGCCCGTAACTCTAAAAACGTCCGTGAACAAAATTTGATATTGCGTTCTCGGACTAGTGCTATTCTG
Source organism: Rugosimonospora sp. (assembly GCA_035636675.1). Classification (GTDB taxonomy): domain Bacteria; phylum Acidobacteriota; class Terriglobia; order Acidiferrales; family UBA7541; genus Palsa-189. Next base: position 2,079 of record DASPYR010000267.1, read on the forward strand.
AGCGTGTTGCGGCGGAGCGCGTTGCCGCCCGGGGAATTCGGCGTGCCCAGTCTTCGGGCGTGGGGAGGCGTCGCTGAATCGGTTCAGGTTCGCTGCTGCAATTCGGCTTGGTAGTCCTTCCTTTAGACGGCTTCTTCCGGGTGTCCCTCCATGCCGTTAACCCCATCGCCACTGGTGATTGCCGCGCTGGATGCGGGATCGAACGCGATCCGTGCAGTCGTGGCGCGCGCCAGTTCGGCCACGGAGATACGCGAGCTCGCCAGCGCGCGCTGGTCGGTTCGGCTGGGGCACAACGTCTTCACGGGAAAGAGACTGGACCCGCGCACAATGTCGCGGGCCGTCGAGGCTCTCCAGCATTTCAGAAGCCTGCTCGACCGCTACGAAGTGGATGAATATTCCGCGGTCGCCACCAGCGCCTTGCGTGAGGCCGCCAATCGCGATGCCCTGATCTCGCGTATCTACCGCGAAGCAGGCATTGAACTCGTCGCCATCAGCGCGGCGGAAGAAGCTCGGCTGGTACGCGAGGCGGTATTCGCGGTGTCCGTAGGACGCTTTTCTCCCCGGTTGATTCTCGATCTCGGCGGCGGCAGCCTGGAGATGAGTTTTCTCCGCGGGCGCAAAGTCGATCGCGGATTCGCCTTTCCGCTCGGCACGGTTCGCTTGATGGAGCAATTTAATCTCGCCGGACCGTTTACACCCGAGGCCTTCGCCGCCTTGCAAGCGCACATCCGTTCTGTTCTGCGCTCTCAGCTTCGGGGATCAATGCAAATCGGCCGCAGTGCTGCTGTGGCCTGTGGAGGCAATGCCGAGGCGCTGGCTCGAGTTGCTCCAGGCCCACGCGTGGCGGGTTTCAATACTCTGAATCTCCGCCGCCTGCGGGAGATGTTGTGGGAGATCCTGCGGCTCGATGCGGAGGGCCGCATCGATAGCTTTGGCGTGCGACGCGATCGCGCCGAGGTCATGGGCGTGGCTGCGGTCGTGTTCACGACGCTCGCGGAACTGCTGGACGCGCGGCAATTGGTTATTCCCGGTGTAGGCGTTCGCGAGGGGGTGCTGCATGAATTGGCGGCAGCCCATTTTGGACCGGCGAGCGCTGATGATGAGCGGGCCGAGGCCTTACGCCAGCAGGCGCGCCGGTTTGCCGCGCGGATGCACTCCGATGCGGGACATTGCGAACACGTGCGGCGGCTGGCGGCGCAGCTTTTCGATCAACTGGCGCCGCTTCACGAGCTTCCCTCGGCGCAACGGGTCACGCTGGAATTGGCCGCGCTTTTGCACGAAGTGGGCATCGCGGTGAATGCGCGCGGGCACCATAAGCATGGCGAATACATCGTGCGCCACGCCGATATTCCCGCGCTCAGCAAGCATCAGCAGGCTGCAGTGGCCTGCCTCGTGCGCTATCATGGCGAATCCGTGCCAGACCCCGACCATCGACTCTACAGCTCGCTTGCGGAGGCGGACCGCACGCGCGTGCGCCAGTTAGCGGCGCTCCTGCGTCTAGCCGTGGCCCTCGACGTTGGGGGAACGCAGGTGGTGCGCCGCGTGGAGGCCAAGATTCAGCGCCGTGCGGTTGTCCTGCGAATCGTCACCACTTCGGAGGGCCAGGTCAATCTTCGTGAGCTGCGCCGCAAAGCCAAATTCTTTGAAAGGCAGTTTGGCCTGCCTCTGCGATTTGCCTGCGTTCGACGGCTTCAAAATGGCAACGCGGGGCGGCGCGCGGCCCTGCTATCGGGCCGTTCCGCAGCCTGACAGGACCTCGCTCGCCGGCTCGCCGTCTCGACGATTCCAAAGCATCTAACGTTAAACTATGGTTTCACCACAACGTGAGAAGCCGGAAGCAACGGTTGAACGCGAAGAAGCCCCGGGGAAAACTATGCGCCTTTACCTGATGCGACACGGCATCGCCATCGACCGCGAGGATCCCGATTGCCCTCCGGATCCCGAACGCTATCTCACACCGAAGGGAATTCAGCGCACACGCGCGGCCGCGCGCGGTCTGCGCTCACTGCGGGTCAAACCCGCCGCGCTTCTCACCAGCCCCTTTGTGCGCGCGGTGCAGACCGGCGAGATCGTCTGCGAAGTTTTGGGCCTGGATCCCAAGCAGCTCCGCACCACAGATGCTCTTAAGCCGGAGGCAAAGCCGGCCCGGCTTGCCGAAGAACTGGGGCGACTGGGAGGGGAAGTCATCTGCTTCGGGCATGCGCCGCACATGGACGAATTTATTGCCCATGCGCTGAAGGCCACGGCGCCATTTACCGCGCTGAAGAAATCCGGCGTGGCCTGTGTGGATATTGATTCGCTCGCGCCCTTGCGCGCAACGCTCTTCTGGGTGCTGACCTCGAGGATTCTTCGCCGCCTTGGCGATTGATCGAAGCCAACTCGTTTAGTTCGGTTTGCCAATGACCCCATAGCATCGCCGCGCTAGCGTTCTCGGCCTGATGGATGCCCGAGTCTTGTCCATTTCGATGCCCCGGTTTGCAGATGAGGGAAACGTATTCCTTTCGCCTCTTTTGGGCTGCGCTGTCCACACGCCGCAGGAATTGCGAGACTGCGGTCTTCGGCAGAAAGTTCTTGCGTGCAAGCTTCAAAAGCAGATCGTGCAACACATCGAGATCGTGCCCTTCTCCAAGCAGGTCCTGAGTCCGCTCGAGTTCCGCGCTCCATGACTCGCTCTTTTGGGGCAGGAAGCTTTCGACCATGTACCGGAAGCGCTTCACCGTGACGCGCAGCTCGTGCCAGGTCTTCGCGCTTGGCTGCTTGGTCCAGCGCTCGTGGAGATCGATGACGCGGGTCAATTGCTCGAGAACCAACTGGGCCAGCCGCCGCTCGTTCACCGGGATAAGTTCTGCCCTTGCCGGCAGCCGGCGCGACCAGCGCTTCCATCGTTTGCGTGGAAACGATTTTAGCGAGCTGCGAGCCTCTTTCTTGGCGCGTCGTTCTTGCTTTTTGAAATGTGACGCCAGGGCCTGCCCGGCCGGTCCGCTTGTTAACCGCAGAGGCTTCAGCCAGTGCTCCAGCACCTGGACATCGCGTAAATCAGACATGCCCCTCTGTACGCCCTTGGAAGCCTTTCGCAGCCGCCGCCAGACAGGATCCGGATCGATGGCGGAAAAACCTTCGGCCAGCGAGCGGCAGCGCCGCAACGCAACCCGGAAATCGTGGACCGGGTCAGTCTTCAGCTTCTTCTGAGCGCGTTTATGGTTGCGCAGTGCGCGTCGGATGGAACGTTCCAAGGCTTGCGATGCTGGAGAAACGCGGACTTCGTCATTCTGCTTCGTCATCTGCTATGCCCGCTTGCGCTGCTCTTCCGACGCTCCCTCCATGGCCAATTCCTGTCCGGCCTCTGGTGCGTCGCTGGGTAAGGTGACTGCCGCTCGCCCGACCGGAGGCGTGAGGATCCGGTCGATGCCGCCCTTCAACTGCTCGAATATCGCCCGAGGTTCCGGCCGCGCATCAATTACGTTGAAACTGAACTCCTCCGCCAACTGATCGAATTGTTGGAGCAAGGCGGTCTGATATTTCCGGAAGCTATCGTACATGTCCTCTGTGGAGTACAGGTCCATGCCCGATTCCCAATAATCAAATCCGCGGGTAAATACCGCGCGAGGAATGAGCTCATCCACGCCGATGCGCAGATAGAAAATGGCGTCAGGCTTTGGGGCGAAGCGATGTATATTGCGCACCCAAACCGGATCCAGCCCTCGGACCATCGAACGCGCCATCAGCGAATAGATATAGCGATCGGTCAGCACAACGAAGCCCGCGCGCAGCGCCGGTACGATCTCGTTTTCCAGGCGATCTGCGAAGTCCGTTGCATAGAAGAGACTAAGGGTGATCCGGCCGAGGGTATGGCCCTCCTTCGCTCGCTTGATGCCCTTGCCTGCCAGCCCGGAGCGCGTTAGCCCCGTATCCAGGACCGCATGGCCCTGCTGTTCCAGCCATTCCTTCAGCAGGCGGATTTGAGTGGAGCGCCCGACGCCGTCCGTCCCTTCCAAGACGATCAGTTTGCCAACCAGGTCGTCCAGTTCCAGGCCCGGCAATCGGACTCCATAGCTCTCTTTCATGGGGCCACCCGAAGTTGCTTCGCCTGGGTCAGTTTAGCCAAGACCATTAGCCGCATCTCCTGCTGCTGGGTTTCGATGGGCAAGGTGGCATCAATCACGGTAAGCGCGAATTCCGGAATCATTTTGTCGTATTCCTCGAGAATGCGGCCCTGGAAGAGGCGGAAGCTTTCATCCGGATCGTCGCTCAGGCCGAGATCCATGCCCGCTTCGTAGTACTTAAATCCTGCGCGAGCGTCGTTGATGCGCTTCATGGCCACTTCGAGGGGCACACGGAAGTAAAAAGCGACCGTTGGCTTCACCGCGAAGGCGTAGAGTTCGCGAATCCACTCCGCATCCATGCCCCGGCTCGCGTCGCGAGCGAAGGCGGTATAGATATACCGATCGCACAGCACCACCGCGCCGGCCTTGAGCAGGGGAATAATATTACGTTCCGTGCGGTCGGCGAAATCGGTGGCGTGGATCAGGCTGAAAGTCGCGGGAGTCAGGAGTTGCTTCTTTTTGCCTCGCTTGGTCGTGTCTTTAACTAACGGCGAGGAGTTCCATTCGCTGAAGACAACTCCATACCCTTCGGCTTTGAGCCATTGATGCAGGAGCATCAACTGCGTCGACTTACCTGAACCATCGATGCCTTCGACAACAAAAAGACGCCCCGGAATGCGATGATCACCGTATCGTTTCATGCGGAGGAAACCTAAGAGGACGGGATAGACGAGCGTCAAGCCCGTGCCGCAACGGCCCTGCGAGACAATTCTAACAGGATCATTGTTTCGGAGAAGTAAAAACTCGCTAAGCTATGTAAGTGCTTATAAATAAGTACGTTACTGGTAGCCCTGAGCCGCTTCCGCTCACCGCAGCCGATTCAAGTACAGCGCCATTCCGACTGCCGCATTCATCCCCAGCCGCTCCAATTCGCGGACTTCTCGCGCGCTCCGAATGCCTCCGGCTGCGGTAATCGGCAGACGTGTAGCCTTTCGGAGTCGACTGAACCAGCGCAGACTTGTCCCCTGCATGGTGCCTTCGGCGTCTACATACGTACACAGAAACTCGGAGGCGTAAGACTCTAACTCCGGGAAAGCCTTCTCTGGCGTGAGACGCAGCTTTTCCTGCCATCCACGCACTAAGATGCGCCCGCCCTGAGTGTCCACCGCGACGATCATTCGCCTCCGTCCGACGTGCGCAACGAGCCGGGAAAGGAAGGCGTGGTTTACTCCACCGTTGCGAAACGCAGCGCTGCCGATGATCACTTTTTCCGCGCCAGCGGCGAGAATACGTTCCGCGCGCGCCGCCGTGCGGATGCCGCCGCCTACGCGCACGCGCATGGGAGCCCTGCGGCAGAGCTGCCCGACCAGTCGCGCATTGCTGCCGCGGCCCATGGCGGCGTCCAGGTCGATGACGTGAAGCAGGGGATAATCCCGAAAGCGATCAAGGAGGCCGAAAACATCCTCAACCGCCAGGCGCAGTTTGCGGCCGCGGACCAGTTGTACTGCGCGGCCGTCCTGAAGGTCGATGCAGGGTATGATCACGTCTAAATCAGCGCAGATGCTCGGCCTAGGCTCGGGGCTGCAGCCTCTAGCCGCTCAGCCGCACTGGCACCCCTTTGGAATGGAGAAAGCATTTCAGCTCGCGAAGCTCTTGCACTGCGTCGTGAAAAATGGAAGCAGCCAAAGCCGCGTCGGCATGTCCCTTTTCGAAGACATCCAGGAAATCGGCCGGACTGTCTGCTCCGCCCGAGGCAATCAGGGGCACCGTGACGCGCTCGGCGATGGTGGCCGTCAGTGCCAGATCGAAACCGCTACGGGTGCCGTCGCGATCCATGGAGGTCAGCAAAATCTCACCGGCACCGCGTTCCGTGCCCTCGCTGGCCCAATCCACCGCATCCCGGCCGGAGGATTCCCGCCCGCCTCGTACGAACGCCTCCCACCTCTCCCCAACCCGCTTCGCATCAATCGCCAATACGACCGCTTGTGAGCCGAATTCGGCGGCAAGTTCGGTGAGAAGCTTAGGGCGCCGGAGCGCGGCGGTATTGACCGTAAGTTTGTCCGCCCCGGCTCGGAGAATCGCACGACCCTCGTCTACGGTGGCCACGCCGCCGCCCGCGGTCAGGGGAATAGCCAATTCGGCGGCAACGCGACGGATCGTTTCGAGAAATGTGGGGCGGTGGTCGCGCGACGCGGCAATGTCCAAGACCACCAGCTCGTCTGCTCCCTCGCGGTTATAGCGCGCCGCCAGCGCGGCAGGATCGCCCGCGTCGCGCAGATTGAAGAATTGAACCCCTTTGACCACGCGTTCGCCGTCGGTATCGAGACAGGGAATGATGCGGCGCGCCAGCGTCATCCGCGATTCCCCGCGCTGGCATAACCGACGAAGTTGGCGAGGACGCGCGCCCCGGCATCGCCTGATTTCTCGGGGTGAAATTGCACGGCAAAAAGATTCTCGCGCTCCAGCGCGGCGACAAACGGCACTCCATGCTCGCACATCGCCACCGTCGATTCGCCCGCGTCAAGCGCGGCATAAGAATGGGCGAAGTAGAAATATGCGTTTGCGGAAATGCCTTCGAACAGCGCCGAAGGGCGGATTTGACGGACTCGGTTCCAGCCCATGTGCGGCAATTTGGCCGTGACCGGCAGAGCTGTCACCGTGCCCGGCAGGATATCCAGGCCCCGATCCTCCGGCGCTTCGGCGCTGGATGCGAAGAGCGCCTGCAATCCCAGGCAAATGCCCAATAGCGGAACGCCGCCGCAAATGGCCTGCCGGATTGGCGCGAGCAAACCGCGCGAGGCGAGCGTTCGCATTAACTGGCCAAAATGGCCCACCCCGGGAAGGATGAGCACCCGAGCGGCGGCAATGGATTCCGGCGTGGCCGCGCGCTCCGTTTCGACGCCCTGCCTCGCCAAAGCGCGTTCCACCGACGGCAGATTGCCCGCGTCATATTCAACCAGCGAGATTTTCATAACAGGCCTTTGGTGCTTGGCAGCACGCGTTTGAGCTGCGGATCTCGCGTCGTGGCAAATCGCAAAGCACGGGCGAAAGCCTTGAAGAGCGCCTCCACCTGGTGGTGCGTCGAGCGGCCGTAAAGAAGCCGCAGGTGCACGTTTGCCGCGGCGGCCTGGGCGAAGCCGCGGAAGAAATCCTCCACCAGCTCCGTTTGCAAGTCGCCGACCCGCTGGGCCGCGAAACGCCACCCGCAGACGCAATGCGCGCGCCCGCTGAAATCAATCGCCGCGGCGGCCAGGGTTTCGTCCATGGGCATCAGGAAATAGCCGGCCCTCAGGGTGCCGCGTTTCGAGCCCAAAGCTTTGGCGATAGCTTCGCCGAGTGTAATGCCGAGGTCCTCGACGGTGTGGTGCTGGTCCACATCGAGGTCGCCTTTGGCCGCGATTTTCAAATCCATGGCGCCGTGCCGCGCCACGAGGTCCAGCATGTGATCGAGAAACCGAATGCCCGTAGAGACATCGGCGCGGCCCTGTCCATCGAGATTCAAGTGAATCAGGATGTCCGTCTCCTTTGTGACGCGATGAACGCTGGCACGCCTCATTTCCAGTATTTCTCCAGTTCATTGGTGCTGTGCAGAATGATGCGCGCGCCGTGCCGCCGCAGTTGTGCCGCACGCACCCGATGAGCCTCGCTGCCATGCCTAAGTACACCCAGGAATGGAACGCCCGCGCGTTTCGAGGCCAAAGCATCATCCAGGTTATCGCCCAGATAAACTGCCGCCTTGGGGTCTGTGCCGTTGAGCAGGCGCAGGAGTCCTTCGGGATGAGGTTTTAAGTTTTCGACGTCGTCCATTGTGACCACGCGTTTGAATAGCTTCGTCACTCCGAAGTGCTCGAGCGTATGGCGCAGCTCGCGACGCGTGCGGCCGGTGAAGAGCGCGAGCTCGGCACGCCGCGCCCAGCGTTGCAGGCGCCGCGCCGGCACAAGCCATCGTTCGCCCCAGACGTTGCCCCGCGTTCCATTGGTTCCCCAATAGATCTTCTGAAACACGCGCTTCACTTCGGCATATTCCACTTTCTCGCCGAGCGAGTTAACCCAATCGGTCGAGAGCCTCCAATCGTCGTTATAGCCGGAACGGCTCTTCCATTGCTGAATATGCGCATAAGTGAAACGGCGGCCGGTGAAATGCTTCACCGTGTCCAGAATGGAGCGGTGAAACGAGCCGTGGACGTCGACAAGAACTCCGTCGACATCGAAGATAACCAGTTTGGGCTCGAGCTTCACCACTCCTCTTTTATGGCTTTGAGCAGGCGTTGCGTTTGCTGCACTGTGCCCGCGGTAATGCGAACGAAGCCGTCGCGGCCGAACTCGGAGGCACGGTCGCGCACCAGAATTCCGCGGCGCGCCAGCCGCTTCACTAGCCGCCTGCCACCGGGACCGAAGTCGGCGAGTACGAAGTTTGCCCCGCTGGGAAAAACGCGCGCTCCCATTTGCTCGAGTCCTCGCGCCAGCTGCGAACGGCTCTCCAAAACGTCCTCAGTATAGGCTCGCAGGAATTTTTCATCTTTTATGGCTGCTTCCGCGGCGGTGAGCGCAAGCGAGTTTACCGGATATGGCGTAAACGCCCGCCGCATAGCCGCAATCACGTCGGAGCGAGCGAACAGCACGCCGATACGCAGCGCCGCCAAACCAGCGGCTTTGGAGAAAGTTCGCGAGACGATCAGATTCGGCCTCTGCCGAATCCAGGGAAGAACCGTCAGTCCGGAAAATTCAAAATAAGCCTCGTCGACCAAAACCACCGTGCGCCGCGCCGCATCCAGTATCCGGGTTAGAGCCGTCTCGTCCAGCAGCGTTCCCGTCGGATTATTGGGATTGGCAATAAACAGAATATGCGGCGAGCGCCTGAGCTCGCGCAGCGTGGCTTCGAGAGGGAAGTTCATGGCCTCGTCGTAGCGAACGGAAAAAATGTGCGCTCCCGCCACTTGCGAAAAAAAGCGATACATCGAAAAAGTCGGTTCCGGAATCAGCACGGCGTTTCCCGGCTCGATGAAGACCTCCATGAGCAAACGCAATGCGTCATCCACGCCGTTCGTCAGCAGCATTTCCGAAGGCCGCACGCCAAAATAGCCAGCCAGGCGGCGAACTGAGCTTTCGTATTCGGGATACATGGCCAGCTGCTCCGCCGTGACTTGCCGCAGCGCTCGCAGCACGGATGGCGAACAGCCGATGGTGTTCTCGTTGAAATCAAGCCGCAACTTGCCTTCGCGCCCTTCTTCGGGCGCTTCGTAATTGCGAATGCGTTTCACCGATGCGCGAAAGCGCAGGTTCGGAGCTGCGGAATTCTTCGCAGCTCGCTGAATTTGGCGCGCGGATGCGTTCACTGGCGCACTTCCACGGCGCGCCGGTGCGCGACGAGTCCCTCGGCGTCGGCCAGGGCCGTCACCACGGGGCCAAGGCTGCGCAAACCGGCCGCGGCGATGTGCTGCACGCTGGTGCAGCGCACAAAATCCGCCGTGGAAAGCCCGCCGCGAGTTCGGGCGCCCCCGTTGGTGGGAAGCACGTGATTGGTGCCGCTGGCGTAATCGCCAATCGATTGCGCGCTCCAGGGTCCGAGAAACGTGCTTCCGGCAGTCTGCAATTTGTGCGCGAGCTCCGCTTGCGCGCCCGGAATACTGAGATGTTCGGGCGCGAAACGGTTGGCGAATCGCACTGCGGCGGCCGAATTCGGCGCGAGAAGGATGGCGCCTTTTTCCTCGAGGGATCGCTTCGCCGGATTCGTATCCGGCAAACGGCTGAGCTGTTCGGCGACGGCGTTGCGCGCGGCCTCCGCTAATTTCCGCGACGTGGTGACCAAAAGCGCCATGGCGTCGGGATCGTGCTCAGCCTGCGCCAAGAGATCCGCGGCGATATAGCGGGGATTTCCGCTCGCTGCGACGATCAACAACTCGGTGGGGCCGGCGAGCAGGTCGATTGCGCAATCGCCGCTGACCAACCGCTTCGCCGCTGTGACAAACCGGTTTCCGGGACCAAAAAGTTTCTCCACGCGCGGGACCGATCGCGTGCCGTAGGCGAGCGCGGCAATTGCCTGCGCTCCGCCCATGTGCGCGATTTCCTCGAGGCCGAGCATCTCCGCCGCGGCCAGCAAGGCCGCGTTCGGACGCGGGCAGGCGACGACGATGCGCCGCACTCCGGCCACTTGTGCGGGAATTGCGGTCATCAGCAGCGTTGAAACCAACGAGAAGCGCCCGCCGGGAATATAGCAGCCAATGGTATCGATGGCCGTGACGCGCTGGCCGACGCGCACGCCCGGCTCGATGGCGATGCTCCAGGATCGCGGCAGCTGCGCCTCCGCGACGCGGCGAATGTTGCGCGCGGCGTGCTCGAGCGCCGCACGCAAAACTTTGGGGACCGCGCGTGCCGCGGCACGCCGCTCGCTCGCGCTGGCCCAGAGTTTCCTCGGCGTTACCCGCATGCCGTCCAGATGCTGCGTCCAGGCAAACAGGGCCGCATCACCCCGCCGCCGCACATCGTTCACGATGCGCGAAGCTGCGGATTCCGCCGCGGCATCGCGGTGCTGCCGCGCCGCGAGCATCTTCTCCTCTACCCTCGATGTCAGCGCCACAATTCGCATCACAGCACGATCTTGTTGAGCGGATATTCCACGATGCCTTGCGCCTGCGCGGCCTTCAGCTTGGGAATGAGGTGCCGCACCACGTCCTCATCCACAATCGTGTTGATGGCCACCCAATCGGCGTCCGAGAGCGTGGAGATGGTGGGATTTTTCAGCGCCGGAAGCGCTCGCAGCACACCCTCGAGATGCTCGCGCCGCACGTTCAGCATGATCCCAACTTTGTTGTACGCGGCGATGGCGCCCTGGAGGAGCAGCACGATATTCGAAATTTTCTCGCATTTCCAGGGATCTTTCGCCGCGGCGGTGTTGGCGATGAACACGGTGCGTGATTCGAGCACGGTGTCAATGATGCGCAGCCGGTTGGCTCGCAGCGAGGAGCCCGTCTCGGTGATTTCAACGATCGCGTCAGCAAGCTGCGGAACCTTCACCTCGGTCGCGCCCCAGGAAAACTCCACGCGCGCCTGCACGCCATGCCGAGCCAGATATTTCTTCGTGAGGTTGACGACTTCCGTGGCAATCACTTTGCCTTCGAGGTCGCGCGCCGTTTGCGCCGCAGCATTCTCCGGAACTGCCAGCACCCAGCGAACCGGCGCCAGGCTTTGCTTGGCGTAGAGCAGCTCGGCGACCTCTTTCACTTCCGCGCCTGTCTCCAGCACCCAATCGCGGCCGGTGATGCCCGCGTCGAGCGCGCCCGTTTCCACGTAGCGGGCCATTTCTTGCGCGCGCACGAGCATGCAGGTGATTTCAGGATCGTCGATGGCAGGGAAGTAGCTGCGGGAACTCAAGTTGACGCGCCAGCCGGCGCGGGCCAGCAGTTGCAGGGTGGCATCCTGAAGGCTGCCCTTGGGCAGGCCCAGCTTCAATGGCTTCATCGGCGCGACTCCCCGCCGTAAACGACATGGGGATCGAAGGCGCGTTTCTCTATGACGGTATCCCTGCCGTCCTCGTCGAGACGCCGGAAAAAACAGCTTCGGTAGCCTTTATGGCAGACGCCTGGCCCGGCCGGGTCGACGCGGACCAATATCGTATCGGCGTCGCAGTCCACGCGCACTTCGCGCACCTGCAGCGTGTGGCCGCTCAGTTCTCCTTTGCGCCAGAGTTTGCGCCGCGAACGGCTGAAAAACGTCACCGCGCCACTCGCGCGCGTCGCCTCATACGCTTCCTTGTTCATGAAACCGAGCATCAGCACCTCGCCCGTCCGCGCGTCCTGGACGATGGCGGGAATGAGCCCGCCGAGCTTGGCAAAATCGAGATTCATCCGTCCTCCCTGGGCGGAGCCCCAACCGCCGCGCCTTCGCCGCACACAAAGAATCCAAAAAAAAACCCGCTGGGCGTTTGCCGCGCCAGCGGGTCAATGAGAGCTTTTAGGCTTCGGCTACTCAAACCTCCGC
>DASPYR010000268.1:0-15821 GCA_035636675.1 Rugosimonospora sp.
GTCCAGTCGCGCCCGTTCAAGGGCAGCTCGCGCACGGTTTGGGCTTGGACTTCGCCGCTGAGCGTTGACGAGGTGAGCTGTATGGCCGGGGCCGCTTCGGTTACTTGCACCTTTTGCGTGGTTTCCCCGATTTTCATCGCTATATTGAGCTGTTGCTGAGCGCCAACCGCCAGCTCTATGTTCGACTGAACTGCCGTGCTAAACCCTGGGGCCGTAACGCTGACCTCATAATTGCCCGGCAACAAATTGGGAATCGAGTAAAAGCCTGCAGAGTCGGTGGTGGCCGCTCGGGTCACGCCCGTTGCCGTATTCCTGGCCGACACTTGCGCCTTGGGTACGACCGCGCCGGAAGGATCATTGATTGTGCCGGACAAGGTTGCTCCGGCCACCTGAGCACGCACCTGACTGGCGAACACAATGGATACTGCCAACGCAAACGAAAGTAGGATCAAAACGCGATGCGTTCCTGGCAAAACACTGCACATAGACACACCCTCCAAAGGTCAGATCATTTTGGACCGATCAGTTGTGAACCGATCACCGCGATCGTTTTTCAAATCCGATGATGCCGTTCGCCTGTAAGAAAAAGGACACACAGTCTCCCTCGAGAAATCCCTACAATTACCGAATTATGCGTGGCGGTTTAGCACTGGCAGCGCGTCGATGTCAAGCCAAAACAGCCTAACGGCGCGAAAAGTGGGCGCAGATGTATGGCTTACAAATTCACAGAAGGTCGCCTCTGCAAACTTGTCAGCGCGACGCAGTCTCCTTCGAAGGCGTCCCACGCCTTGAAGTCGGAGGCGGAGTGACAATACTGGCCAATTTTCGGATCATACCGTCGGCCTTGCTCAAAACGTAGAGTTCGCCGTCGCCGCCCAGAGCCATGCGGATGTCCGCGCGCCCGCCGCCGTAGGCAATGCCCTCAGGATCCAGTTTGGCTTCAGGATGCGCCGGATCCTGCGAGCGAGTGGTCGCCGCGCCGTTGCCCGGCAGCACATGATCTGCTGGCGGCATTCCTCCCTTGCGCGCGTACGTTTCGGCCACAATGTCATACATGCGGCGCTTGGCAGGTTGGCCCGCGCCTGCCGGACCTTTGTACACAATCTGCAACTCATGAATTTGCGCCTGCTGGTCACGTTTTCCGTGCGCGGCAAGCATCTCCGCGAAGTCGGCATAAAAAATCCTGGCGGTAGTCATGTCGTTGAAAATATATTTTCCGCGAAGCTGCGGCATCAGCTTGCCGCGGTAGACGAAACCGTTGCCAATGCTGTCTCCCTCGCGGTGACTGTAGACGGCGACCGCGTATAGCGGTCCAACGGAATCACTGATCCCGTCCACCTGCAGGAGATCTTTCTCCGGGAAAGGGACGGGTGGATTCATGAGGCTGCCCGTCTTGCCTGCATCATTGACGAAAAATTGTTCGTTCCCCTCACGCTCCGCGTAACCGTAATTGCCGCCTTTGGTGATGATGTCCACCTCTTCCCAATAGTGCACGCCAATGTCATCGGCAATCAGCGTTTTCGACTCCACATCCCATTGCAACCGATGCGGATTGCGCAAACCATAGGCATAGATCTCGCCGCGAGCGCCGGCCACGGACACGAAGGGATTCGGGTCCGAGCCGGCGGATGGAACTCTGTATCGGCCATTCGGGCTGAGCATGTCTTGCGGACGCAAATTGATGTCCGGAGTGATGCGCAGGATCTTGCCCACCAGCGTATCGAGCCGTTGCGGGAGGGTGTGAGATGGCCCCGGCGTTTCCCCGGCTGCGCCGTCGCCAATCGAAATGTAAAGATTGCCATAGTCAGCGTCCCCGGGCCGAGCCGTAGGGTTAAAGACCAAGTCGGCCATGGGGTGATTGCGATCGTAGCCGGTCCGCAAAATTTCGCGCGTCGTTCCCTCAAACGTGGAATTGCGAATATTCGTGTCCGTCCACTCCACGAGTACCGATTCAAGATGGGCGGGCCCCGCAGGCGGATTCACCGCTGGAGTCGTTGAGTATCCCTTGAGATCCAGCGCGGACAGGCGCGCATTTGTTGCGCTGGCGGACCCATCCATGTCCGGTTTTTCCGTGTGCACCGTATAGAACTTGCCGTTTTTCGCGTAGGCGGGATCAAAAGCAAATGAAACAATACCGGCAGTGTTGCCTATGTCCGAGACGAACTTCGGGAAAATCTCCGCGAAATTGAGATAGGGCGTGAACTTCTTCGTGGCTTTATCCAGAATATAGACAGTGGAACTTTGATCGTCCACGAAAAAGCGGGAATTTGCGAGTGGGGCGTTTGCCGGCTCTGAGCGCAGAGAAGTTACGCGGCCCAATTGAGCTTTGTGGTCGATTGTGCCCGGAGTCGCGCCTCCATGCGTCGGACTCGAAAGCGGCAGATTCGCATAATCTTCCAGCAAGACTGCTGTGCCATCTTTGCTGATTTGTGATCGCGAAGGGTACTGCGCGAAGATGACGGCCGCGCTCGTGAATAGGACGGCCAGCAGGGCGAATCCAAAACGAGATCTGGCATGTCGCCGGCTTATCTTTTGCTCCCTTGTCATGGTGGCGGCCCTCCTGTTTCTCATTCTTCTCAGCAGATTGGGACTCAAAGTGCCCCAACTTTAGTATCGTGCAGCCCTACGAGTCAAATGGCCCGACGCTCCTTCGCCCTACGCAACCAAAACTACAGAGAGCTCTCCGGAGGGAGTTGATCTCGTATACAACCTCAGCTTTCCAAATCGCTCCACCTTCGACCAATCCTGAATCGACTCCAGACTCCATACTTGCCGGAGACCAGTGGGCATATACTGGGCGCCCCCCCGGGAGGTTCCCGGCAGACTTCGAGGAGGAGACGCCATGGAACACATCATCGCAAACTTACTTCGAGACTTCGATCAAGGGAAAATGACGCGGCGGCAACTGATTCAGAGCCTCGCGCTCGCGGCGACGGCAGCATCAGCTGCGGCCGCGATTCCGGCAGTAGCCGCGGCCGATAGCCAAGTGCTCAAGGCGACGAATTTTAATCACGTTTCTTACCAGGTCGCCGATTATGCGAAGACGCGCGATTTTTATGCGAGCCTCTTCGGGATGCAGGTTTCCGAAGATAACGGAATGCAGTGCCGGCTGACGTTTGGCAACAACATCCTCATTGCCCGCACTCGGCCTTCCGGCACGCCGCGCGTCGATCACATCGCCTACACCGTCGCCAACTGGGATAGCAACAAAGAACAGGTCGAAGCGGAACTGAAGCGTCGCGGGCTGAAGATCATAAGCGGCGATGTCAAAACGAGTTTCCACGTCGCAGATCCAGATGGATTTGAAGTACAGCTCGGCGGACTGCGGCAGTAAATTCGCTTCGCCGCTCATTCTTACGGGAGAGCTCCAAGTCTACTTGGCTTTGTCCGGGGTCTTGTCGAGTCCCTCTGAGGCGGGCTCGCCATAAAACTCGTTGTATTCCCTTGTCTGCGAGGGCGAGCACTCCTGCTCAAAAAAATCGAACTTGGGTGATTGCAACCTCAACGACAATCGGTCTAGGGCGACCCAAGGTTTTGTGTAGTACTTCGGGTCATCGATGACGATTGTCATTTCCAGATGTTTTGCGTCCACGCGATGATAACGTTCGATCACATGCAGAGCCTTGCTGTGGGGGCGGCCCGCGTTATCGAGCCAGGTCTTGTCGTTGAATCCGTTCGACTCCGCCTCGAATGTGTAATCGTCGATCCATTTGCCTACCGAGTATCCCCACCACCTTGATTCCGGAAGATCAGGCAAATAACTCCAGCTCGGGTTTTCGGGATTTTTGGGCAGTTCTCGCCCGTCAGTCCAGATCACGCGCCATTTCTTGTTGAATTCGTAAAGGATCACCACGTTATCGGGATTCTGCATGATCCAGCTGGTTCTGAAATTGTGAAGCACGACGCGCGGGAATCCCTGCGGATCACAGCCGGGCATCGGATCATTGGTTTGCACCGGTGGAACTTGTCGGTAACCGAAGGTCGGCTTATCCGCCAGATAAGCTTTCTGCCCCTCGGGTGTAAAAGGCGGCTCATGCCCCGGCTTCCCATCTGCCGGTATGGCCTTCGCTCCATCGGCCCCGACGTCGTCCCCTAGCGAACGGGCGGGCTCCCAAATACCGGACAAATCGCGGCGTGGAGCGGGGCCGGGCTTTTCATTCGGGACATCTGGGTCATAGACCGCTCCCGGCTCTCGCGCAAACGGTATTACAATGGTTTGTCCATGCGTGAGAGGAGCCAGCATCCATGCCGCAATTAGGACTGCCGTGATCTTGGCAAACGTGGATGGGTCTGAGGCCTTGGACATCGCAACGTGCCTTTCAATTGGAATTGTAGGTTCTCGCTGGCCGCAACTCGCTTAAACACCATCAAGCTGTGTGATTACACCTGCCGCGGGATTTCCGCCGATTACGGTTTGGACTCTTCTTCGGCCTTGGGCGCGTCGGCTTTGGTCCCGTCGGGTTTGTAAATGCCTGCTGAGCGCGTATTCAAAACTTTGCCATTCGCAAAAGCGACGCTTAGAATGCTCCCGCCGGGCCTGCCGTTCCTGAGCGGTTCGAGGCTGACGGTAATTTCGTCCCCAGGTTTAAACGAATCGCTCCTCCATCCGTTTCCGATCATGTTGATCGGAGCTTGCGTTTCCCCAACCCAATGCGCCACTTGGCCGTTATCATCCGTTACGTCGAACCTCAGGAGACAATGCGGATTGGCCCACAACCATTCCACGACGGTCCCTTTCACCGTGACTTTTTTCTCGGTATCAAACACGGCGTTCGCGTGGTGTGCGAATAGAGGCGCCACCGCGATCAGAAGGCCTACAGTTACAACCAGCACCGGAATACGCCGAATTCGCATTGCGATTGCCTCCCAGCTAAGGCGAGTTCTAGTAGCGAGAGTTTACAGCATAGCCACGGGTGAGTGAAACCAGATTCAGGAGCACCGGAGGCCAACGAGATTCATTGCCCATTCGCTCACGCTTTGACGCGGACCATGTCAACCGAAAGTCGGCTAGGGATCTTACAAGCTTGCTGTGAGCAAAAATAAAGCCCCGGTCCAAGCTGAACGCCAGATGCGCTCCACCGGGCCAGAGTGCTGTACAATGCGCATACTGCGTCTCGCGTGAAAGAGTCCCGTGTCTAGGAGGTCTAGGATGAAAATGCAAGCCGTGGCCTCGTCTGCTGTCTTGGCATTCGCAGCCGCCCTGTCGTTGTCTGCCGGCCCCAAACAAACCATGCTCATGAACCGCCTGGGACCGTCGCAGATGACCCTTTACATTGCCAACGCCGATGGCTCCCGCGAACGTCCTTTGTTTTCCTCCTCCGGGTTCGATTACAACGCTTCGTTTTCGCCGGACGGCAAATGGATCGTGTTTACCTCCGAGCGCAACGGCTACGGCCAAGCCGATCTCTATCGCGTCCGCGTGGATGGCTCGGGACTCGAGCGCCTGACCGATGACCCGGCCCTTGACGATCAGGCGGCATTCTCTCCCGACGGGAATCAGGTGGCCTTCGTCTCAACGCGCGGCCAGCATACTGCGAACGTCTGGATCCTGGATCTCGAGACACGCAAGCTGCACAATTTGACAGGCGGGCCGGCCTTGCAGGCGCGGGCGGGCAAGCTGGACGGCTTCTTCCGGCCCTCTTGGTCGCCCGACGGCCAATGGATCGCGTTCTCGTCGGACCGCAATTTCGATTTCAAGCCGCACGATTTTCCCCAGCCGGGGTGGGAACATCCGCAGGAGTTGAGCATCTACGTCATTCATCCCGATGGACAAGGGATACGCAGATTGACGATGCAGGCAGGTGTTTCCACTGGATCGGCGAAATGGTCGCCCGATAGCAAGCGCGTGGTGTTCTATGAAGTGCCCACCGCACAGACCTTCGCGGCCCGCATTTACGCTCAGGAGATGGTCACCTCTCAGATCGTCTCCGTGGACGTCGACAGTGGCGCCAGGGTAGAGCACACCTCGGGTCCCGGCTTGAAAGTTTCACCGCAGTACTTGAGCATGGATCGGATCGCATATTTGGTCAAAGCCGGGCCGAATGCCGGACTCGCCTTCACTTCGGGCGCCGCGGGCATGAAGGGAATGTTGCGCAATCCGGCGTGGTCGCCGGATGGCACGGGGGTGGTGTATCAGAAGGTGGATTTTACGGCCCGGCCGCAGAATCAGCCGCTCTATAGCTGGGATCCGGATATGGAGGTCCAGTATACGGATGTGTTCCCAAGGTTTTCGCGCGACGGCAAGTTAGCCATCAGCGACATCAAGAATCTGGCCACGACGGCGACAGCATCGATCTCGGTCATGAACGCGGACGGTTCCGGCAAGAAGGTGGTCTTCTCTGACAAATCGGGCGCGGCCTTCGTGCCCACTTGGTCTCCCGACGGGCAGTGGATCGCTTTTGGATTCGGCGGCTTCTTCAACGCGCGGGAGACCGTCCCCGCAAAATTGATGATGGTGCGTTCCGATGGTTCGCAAAAATCCAAGGATCTCACCAAGGGCCTGCCCAATAGCGGATTCCCGACTTGGTCGCCGGATGGAAAGCAGATCATCTATCGTGTTTGGGGAGCCGGCGAGTACGGGCTGCGAGTGTTGAACCTTGACAACGGCTCGATCAGAACGTTGACCACGGAATTGGATAATTTCCCTGCCTATTCGCCCGGCGGAGACCTGATCACCTTCACACGCCGCGACGCGAAGACACTCGACTACGATATCTTCACCATGCGCCCGGACGGCACCGAGATCAAGCAATTGACCACTACGCCCGGGAACGACAGCCACTCTTCCTGGTCCCCCGACGGTCAGTACATTCTCTGGTCCAGCGCGCGCTATGGTTTCAAGGATGAAGCGCCGCTATACGACAATTCCTTCCAGCCCTTTGCGCAGATCTTCATCATGAAGGCGGATGGTTCTGATCAGCATGCGCTCACCTATAGCCGTTGGGAGGATTCCATGCCGGCAATCGTGCCGCCGGCAGCAAAGAAAAATACACTGACACGTGCAGACCGCTTGAACTGAGTGGTCGCTGGAGCGGCCCTGCGCAATAGCTCCACCCGGCAGCCAGCGCATCGCCATTGACACACGGCTGCTATGGGCGTATACCCAAGCAAATCCATCTGGGGGCTTTCGATGGCAGATCACGAGATAATGAACCCCGGTACTTCAGCTCCAATTCTTGTTTCGAGGCGCGACCTCATCAAGGGCGTGATCGCGGCGGGCGCAGTATCTTCCGCGAGCTATCTGTTCCGCGCCTCCACCGTGTGGGCCCAGGCATCCGCTCCTGGCGCGGTGGAACGGTTGGTCACGCTGACGGTCAATGGCCAGCAGCGGCGCGTCGACGTGATGAAGCAAGAGACCCTGCAGACGACCCTGCGTTACAAACTGGGTCTGACCGGCACGAAGCTCGGATGTGATCGCTCCGAATGCGGCGCTTGTACCGTGCTGATCGATGATGTGCCGCACTACTCATGCTCGGTGCTGACGCACACCGTGCGTGGCAAGAATATTGTCACGATTGAAGGGCTAGCCTCCGCGGACGGCAAGCTGCACCCGGTCCAGCAGGGCACCATCGATGAACAAGGGTTCCAGTGCGCGTTTTGCATGTCGGGGTTCGTGATGGCCACGGTCGGCTATCTGAAGACGAATCCGAACCCCACCCGAGCCGAACTAGCGCACGGGATTTCCGGCAACCTGTGCCGCTGTCAGGACTACGACAAGATTCTCAACGCCATGATGCGCGGTGCCGAGAATTTGAGGAGGGCTAACCGTGTCTAATAATGTGCCCGCGACCAAATACAAACTGATCGGCAAGAACTACACTACGCCTGACCTCCTCGCGAAGGTCACGGGTCGGTCGAAGTACGCCGAAGATTATCGCGCCGACGGCATGCTGTTCTGCAAACTGCTGCTCAGCCCGATGCCGCACGCCCGGGTCAGAAGGATTGATGCGCGCGCGGCGCTCGCAATGCCCGGCGTTAAGGCCATCCTGACTGCGGACGAGTTGCCTCCTCCAGCCGACAGCATCAACGATAACGGCACAGTAATTTTGGCAAACAAACGGGGAGATCGTGGACTCACCATGGAGCCGTTGTTCCATGGGGATCCGATTCTCGCTGTGGCCGCAGTCGATGAGGTCACCGCTGCCGACGCCATCGAAAAAATTCGCCTGGACCTTGAGCCGCTGCCATTCGTGGTGGACCCGCTGGTAAGCCTGCGGCCGGGCGGGCCAAACGCGAGAACGGATGGCAACGTTTGGGTCCGGGGCCCTCAACCACCTCCTACACCGGGCCGCCCGCCCGCTGTGGTCCCCCCCGACGTCGCCGTCCTCAAGTGGACCGAAGCAGATTTCGCGGAGGCGAAAGAGGGTCGCCTGCCCATGGGCAAGGCGACCGATGAATGGATGGTTGGCGATGTCGACGCCGGATTGAAGAACGCGGCGGTCGTTCTCGACGAGACGTTCGTCACTCCGAATTCAAGCCACCAGTGCCTGGAGACTCGCACCGCCATGGCCTACTGGCAAAATGGCAAGGTCTTCGTTCACAGTGGGGCGCAGAGCACTGCCCAAGCGGTCCCAGCGATCGCGCGATGGCTGGGCATCGATCCCGACAATGTGGTTTTCATCAGTGAGTACACCGGCGGCGGATTCGGAAGCAAGATAACGGGCGCCATCTCATTGATTATTCCCGCACTCCTCTCCAAGAAGGCGAATGCGCCTGTGATGATGCGCATCAGCCGCGAGGAAGAGCAGTACATCGGGCGCGGGCGTCCAGGCTTCCACGGCCGTATGAAGGTCGGCTTTGCCAGGGACGGCAGGATCATGGCGCTCGATATGTTCGTGATCTGCGATAACGGTCCCTACGACCAGGTGGGCGATGCCGCTTCGTCGGGCCGCATCGTTTCGCTGCTGTATCAGCCGCTCGCCATGCGCTGGCGCGCGGTCACGGTCCTCACGAATACGCCGCCGCGCAGTGCGCAAAGCTCGCCGGGAGGCATGCAGGGAATCGCGCTGATGGAGCCGCTGCTGGCGAAGGCTGCGCGGAAGCTAGGAATCGATCAAGTCGCCATCCGGCGCATCAACGCGCCCGAGGGCAAAGCGAAATTCGGACCGCTGATCGCAGGCAAGCAAGCTTACGCCACAAGCGCCTTCCTCAAGGAAGCGCTCGACCGCGGGGCCGAGATGTTCAAGTGGGACGAGAGAAAAACGCTCCCGAAGCGAAGCGGTACGAAGGCGCGCGGCGTTGGGGTATCGAGCAGCTGTTACGTCGGTGGCTCGATCGGGTTCGATGGGCTCTTCGTCATCAAGCCCGACGGCCGGCTCTACATCCAGTCGGGAATCGGTAATCTCGGAACCGAGTCGGTGCACGACGTACACCGCGTGGTTGCGGAGTTGGTCGGCGTGCCCTGGGAAAAGTGTGAGATCACTTGGGGTAACTCGGCAAAGAACCTGCCTTGGGCTTGCCCCTCGGGCGGCAGTCAAACGACTCACGCCATGACGCGCGCCGCGCATGCCGTGGCCATGGACGCGACGAAGAAGCTTCAGCAGATCGCGGCCAAGGATCTCGGCGGCAGGCCCGAAGAATACCTAGTCGCTAACGAGCGCGTCTTCCGCAGGGGCGGCGGTCCCGGCATGACCTTGGCTCAGGCGGCGAAGCGTGCCATCCAGCTCGGCGGCATCTACGACGGCCACGAACTGCCCAAGGACATCAATAAGTTTACGGTGGCGTCAGCGACAGCGCTCGCCGGGCAAGGCTTGCTCGCTGTGGCCAAGGATAATTACCCGCGCGACGGCGTCACCCATTCCTATGTCGCCACGTTTGCGGAGGTCGAAGTCGACCTCGAAACAGGTCAGTATCGCATCGTAGATTTCCTGGCCTACGCGGACGTCGGCACGGTGATCCATCCGAACGCCCTCGGCGGGCAGATCCTCGGGCGCTCGATACTGGGCATCGGCCATGCCATCGGCCAGAAGTGGGTTTATGACCAGCATTACGGTCTGCCGCTGGCTAAGCGGTTCCACCACACCAAGCCGCCGACGATCCTGGATATCCCGCAAAACATGCGCTGGGCGGCGGTCGGTATTCCGGATCCGGAAACGCCCATCGGTGCCCGCGGTATCGGTGAGCCGCCCGTCGGTGGCGGCTGCGCCGCAATATTGAACGCCCTGTCAGACGCGCTGGGGGACGAGATCTTCCGGCGCGCGCCGGTCACTGCGGACGCCATTCTCGCATCGCTGGAAGCGGGCCGCCCGATGCAAGAGCCGCTGACAGCGCACATTTGAGTCTGGCCCCCGTAAGCGCGATGCAATAGAGACCAGCGGAGAGAGCGCAGGAGGACGCAAATATGGCCGTGATACACGATGTGATGCCGGCGTTCGAACTTTTTCAACCGGCGACGGTCGACGACACGATGCGGTTGCTCGGCCAGTACCGTGAAGACGCCTGGGTGATGGCGGGTGGTTTGGACACATTCGATTGGCTGAAGGATCGCATCAAGAGGCCGAAAGTCGTGGTCGACTTGAGCCAGGTCAAAGAACTGAGCGGAATCCGCGAGGCGGACGGGGGCCTGGAGATCGGGGCGACGACTACGTTGACGGAGGTAGTGCGACATCCTGTCATCCGGGAAAAATACAGCATCCTGTCAACGGGAGCCGAAGCGGCCGCGTCACCCCAGATTCGCAACCAGGGCACCCTTGGCGGAAACGTATCGCAAGACACGCGCTGCTGGTATTACCGCGCGGGCTGGCCTTGCTATCGTGCGGGGGGGAACGCTTGCTTTGCGGATACGCCGACAGCGATCAATCGCGAGCACGCCATTTTGGGGGCGGATCGTTGTGTGGCTGTGAACCCGTCAGATTCGGCGCCCGCGTTGATCGCGCTGGACGCGAAGTTCGTAATCCGCACGCCGAAAGGCGACCGCATCGTGAATGCGGAGGACTACTTCATTGGCCCGGGCACCGATATCACGCGCATGAACATTTTGCGGCCGGGGGATCTCCTGACGGCCATCCGTCTGCCCGCGGACTGGTCTGGAGCTAAGTTCTATTTTGAAAAAGTGCGCGATCGCAACGTGTGGGATTTCCCGCTGATGAATGTGGCCTCAGCCATGGTGATCACTGACGGCAAGATCGAGCGTATCCGGCTGGCGGTGAACGCCGCGGCGGCCCGGCCGCTGCGCCTCGTCGCCGTGGAAGACGCCGTGCGCGGTAAAGAGCCAAACGCCGCCACCGGCGAAATGGCCGGGCGACTAGCCGTCGAGGGCGCACGGCCCTTGCGGTTCAACGGCTACAAAATTCCGCTGATGCGGAACCTGGTGAAGCGCGCCATCGGCGGCGTGGAGAAGGCAGCATGGGCTTAATCGAGTGGGCTACAAGTCCGTGGGGTAGAGAGGTTCCCATCCACATCGCGTTCGGGCTCTTGTGGGTATCGTTAATTGGCGGTTTGCTGTTTCTGGTTGTGCATGCCCTGTATGTCGGCTACTGGGCGAAATCCGCCCAATCGCATTCGGCCCAGGCTGTAGGCGCTTCCTCCGGGATCGCTGGCATCCCCGAACGCGTCGCGCGGCACTCTTTCGGCGCGCGACTCTTCCATGCGGTGATGGCGCTCGCCATGTTCGCGCTTCTGTTTACTGCTTTCCTCCCCAAGATGGGCGTCAAATTCGCCTGGGTGACCTACCATTGGATCGCCGGGATCGTCCTTACCGTCTCCGTGATTTATCACCTGTTTCATGCCACGTTCTGGCTGGACTTTTGGTCGATCTGGCCTGACCGCGTGGACCTGGAGGATGCTTCCAGAAGATTCCGGCGCGCTTTGGGACAAGCCGCTCCCGCGCCACGCAAGTTCGCCAAATACCCATTGGAAAACAAGCTGTACCACCTGGCCATCCTGTTTGCCGGACTCGCGGTCATCGGGACAGGCATCCTGATGATGAGCCGCGTGCGCACGCCTTTCTTTGCGCGAAATCCCTATCTGTTTGGCTTCAGTGACATGACCTGGGGCTGGATGTATGTCTTGCACGGCCTTGCCGGCATCGCGCTTGTCGCCCTGATCATCGCTCACGTATATTTTGCGCTGAGGCCGGAGAAGCTCTTCATCACCAACTCAATGATCTTCGGTTGGATGAGCCGCGAGAAATACCTGGAACATCACGATCCGCAGCGCTGGCCCTTAGGCGAACGAACGCCCAAGGCGGGAGCGTCGGGAGGATCAAAGTCCAGGGTTCCCGCCTAGAAGATGGGCGAGGACATCAGCGCCCGCTGCGACGCCATCGAAAAATGTTATGAGTTCATGCTGGCCTACGCCGGCCAGGGACTGCTTGGCGACGAAGGTAGCGCCTCCAGCGGGCAGGTGCGCGATTATCTCGAACGTGCGGCCGATGCAGTTTCGGGGCTCGCCGGAGCCTACGCGGCCGCGGTGAAACAGGAAAAGTTGGAACACGCGGAATCGTATCCCGCATTTCTCGGCGTATTGGAGCGGGACGCTCGCGACTCCCTCGCCGCCATCCAGCTTGTTTTGGCGCAGACCACTATCAGCTCTCAGTTGATCGATAACCTGAACGCGTCGATCCATCTCCGAGCCCTGCTCACAGATCTCTTCTTGATTGACGAAATCCTCAAGCCGCAGCGGGCGCGGGAGAAACCCGCTACCGCGGAATAGCGCCTACATGAGCGGCATCTCGCGACGAAAGCTGATCACAAGAGGCTTGGCGGCCGCAGCAGGCGCCTGCGGCTTGGGAGTCGCCGCGCGACTGGCCGACCGCTACGGGCTAATACCGCCTGATCACGCCGGTATCTACGGCGCAGGCGAGACCCTCACCTACGCGGCTCAAAAGCTCCTGATGTCGCATCATTCACTGGCCCGCGAGTTCAACCGCAGCGACATTTCCAAAGTATTTCCAGTAAACGGTGAAGTTCCCGAGAATGAAACCTACCATCGCTTATTGGCCCATGGATTCGCGGACTGGCGACTCACGGTGGAGGGCCTTGTCGCTCATCCCCTCGCTTTGTCCCTCGCGGAGCTGAAAAGTTTTCCTTCGCGCAACCAGATCACCCATCAAGCATGCGAAGAGGGTTGGTCCTTCATTGCCGAATGGAGTGGTGTGCCTCTGTCCTACGTTTTGAATTTAGTCGGGGTCCGCCGCGAAGCAAAATACATCGTCTTCTTTCCCTTTGACGAATCGTGGGACAGCCTGGACATGTCCGACGCATGGCATCCGCAAACTTTGCTTGCCTACGGCATGAACGGTCAGGAGCTTCCCACGCCTCACGGTGCGCCCGTTCGCCTGCGCGTCGCCCGCCAACTGGGCTATAAGAGCGTGAAATATCTCTCCCGCATTACCGTCACCGACACACTGAAGAACATCGGCAAGGGCTTAGGATCCATCTCTCCGGAAATCGGCTACTCCTGGTACGCGGGCATCTAACGCGACTCGCGGCGCCGCTTGGCCACGCGCCGGGCTCGCAGCGGAACCGTCCAAGAGTAGCTGGGTGTATACTCAAGGCCGTCCCGGGAATCCAAAGTCGAAGTTTCACACGATACCTGCCGGAGAAGAATTTATGATTCCGTTTCTCCAATGTCGTCGGTCAACCACGATGTTCGGGCTTGCGCTATTTGGAGCGATGTGGGCATCCGCCGTAGCCAGCAATGCGCAGGAGACGGCCCCGCTCGGTCACAATCAGTCTCAACCTGCGCCTCTCGTGCAAGAACACAAGACCGTCCGGGTATCTGACCATGTCTATGTGATTCCGGACGGGCGTGTGAATCTCGTTCCGAACATCGGCATCATTGTTGGAAACCGAGCGACGCTGGTGGTGGATGCCGGAATGGGGCCGAGAAATGGACAAGTCGTTCTCCGCGAGCTTGCCAAGGTCAACAAGAATGCCGACCTGTATCTCACGACGACGCATTTCCATCCGGAGCACGTCACGGGCGCTCAGGCATTCCCGGCAAACACCAAGATCATTCGCTCCGAAGTGCAAGAGGAAGAGGTGAAGCAAAAGCAACCCGTGTTCATCCATAACTTCAGTCAGAGGACTCCGGAAATCAAAGCGCTGTTGCAGGACGTCAAGCCTCGTCCGCCCGATATTCTCTTCGATCGCGAGGTAAAACTCGATTTGGGTGGAGTGACGGCTCGGCTGTTTTTGGTCGGGCCGGGACACACGCGCGGAGATACCGCCATTTACGTCGAGGAAGATAAGGTTCTCTTCACCGGCGATGTGGTGCTCAACCGCTTTTTTCCCATCTTTCCCGACCGTGACGCAAACGGAAAAAACTGGCTGGGCATCTTGAATCAATTCGAGGCGCTTCAGCCGCGCACGATTGTGCCGGGACATGGCGAAGTAGGTGACGCCGGACTTGTCAGCAAGGAACAGTCTTACCTTAAGTCGCTCCAATCACGCGTCGCACAACTCAAGGCTCAGGGAAAGTCTTCCGAAGAAACAGCGAAGTCGCTATCCGAGGAGTTTCGACAGAAATATCCGGACTGGGAGAACCCCGGCTGGATTTCCGACGCGGTCAAACATTTCTATTCGGAACCCGACTGATTTTGAGACACTCCGTGGAGTGCCTCCATGCACTTGACTGTGACCAAAGCTGTCTTTAGAATCGCGTCCAGTTTGGTAGAATTGTCCGAACCGAGTGAAAGACCTAGGTTCTGTCCTCGCCTAAGAGGGAGGTGACCCGTGAAAGGCAAGTTCCTGACGTTTTTGGCTCTGGGCATTTGTGTTTCGATTCTTGCGCTTCCGCTGTTGGCGCACCACGGCAACGCGGCATACGACACGGAGAAAAAAATTACCGTGAAGGGAACCGTCGTACAGTGGTTGTGGGCCAATCCACATTGCGTACTTCAGTTCGACGCAACCGATGACAGCGGGCAAGTGGTGCACTGGGGCGCGGAGACTGAAAATGCGACCACCATGACTCACAGCGGCTGGTCCAAGCAATCCTTCAAGCCCGGGGACGAAGTCACGGTGACCATGATCACCGTCAAGAACGGCAAACCCATTGGGCGCATCGTTGAGGCCGTGCTACCCAATGGCCAAAAGCTGGCGGGTCGCGTAATCCCGGCCCTTCCGTCGTCCAGACCCGAAGATTACCCCAGGCAGTGAGGAGTCGCTCCGGCGCCCCAGTCTGGTCGCGATCTTGCCGGGGTGCCCTTACGCAATACTGACTCCAAGAGTGAGATCTAAATGATGGAAAAGATTCCCACGATGCTGAAGCGCTTGGTTACCGCGAGCGCTGTACTAGCAGTCTTGATATTCTCACTTCTTGGGCACTCTCAAACCGCGCCGTCCCAATCAAAAGCTCCGCAGGATCAGAAGACGGCGCCCGCTGGTCCCGGCGCGGAATCTGTAGACGTCGACGGCTGGGGACGGCCAATAGCCACACCCGTGATCGATAAATCAGCTCCTGCGCCACGCCAGGACATTTCCGGAACTTGGGACCCGGGCGACCGCGGAATCCAGCCGCTCGGCTCGAGCGCCATGCCGGAAGACGGCAAGCCGGAACATCGCTTACCGTTCACTGCTTTGGGCCAGGAAGCGCTGAACCGCACCAAGCCGAGCAATACGGTCAGGAGTGTTCTTCCCGCGGAGACCAACGATCCAGTAGTAACCTGCGATCCCCAGGGAATGCCTCGCGAAGATCTTTATGAGCTAAGGACCACCCAGATCCTCCAGACGCCCGTGAAGATCGCCGTTCTGTACGAATTTACCAAGATATGGCGGGTCATCTGGACGGATGGGCGAGAGCTCCCCAAAGATCCCGAACCAAGGTGGTTCGGCTACTCGGTCGGCAAGTGGGTGGATGATTACACGCTCCTGGTGGAA
>DASPYR010000269.1:0-24189 GCA_035636675.1 Rugosimonospora sp.
TAAGAAGACCAAGCCACCGGACCATGCACCCATGGACTGAGCGCTCAATATGCCTGACTTACTCCGTTTCTGGGTCGTTCCGTTACATTTCAAATGGCTCGACGATCGAGGCCCCGGTTACATTCTTAAATGGCTCGACGCGCACGTAGCAGGGGTATCTTGAAGTCCGGGCCGCGGAAGGGGTTCCGGCCCATGGTGCCGAAGGTACTTGGGGGCGGGAGGAGTCAGATCATTTTGCCCGAAAGGCTCCCGCCCCCAGAGCTAAGCAATTTTAGAAGGCCAGCTTCAGCCCGAA
Organism: Rugosimonospora sp.; assembly: GCA_035636675.1. Classification (GTDB taxonomy): domain Bacteria; phylum Acidobacteriota; class Terriglobia; order Acidiferrales; family UBA7541; genus Palsa-189. Next base: position 296 of record DASPYR010000269.1, read on the forward strand.
TTGAACTAATCTACCGCCTGGGTACGAGATTAGCTGCGTGATATGACCGGCGCTTCCCGAAATGGATTTCCCCGAAGGATTAAAGGCGTTGAACCCAGGAGCGTAAAAATGGGCCTCGTCGAGGAGATTGAAAATCTCCGCTCGGAATTGCAGGTTTAGCGCCTCGCTTAGTTTGAACGTCTTGTCCGCGGAAAAATCAACGTTGTAAAGCGGGGGTCCCGTGAGCGAATTTCTTCCCAGGTTGCCAAAGGTCCCTTTCGTCGGCTTCGAAAAGGCACAAGGGTCATACCACAGGTCCGGAGTTCCCAGCTTTTGTCCCGCGGCTATTGTGACGCTTCCCACCGTGCACCCAGCTGTAAATCCTGACGTGGGATTGTTGCTGAAGCCGGGCTTCAAGTCGGGGCGGTCAGGCGACCACCTGTCTCCGTTTTGGGACCAGTTCGATCCAAAGCGCTCGGTAAACGGTTCCCCCGTACGGAAGGTGGCAATTCCATTCACCGTCCAGCCTCCCGCAATCATCCCCAGGGCTTTGTTCTGGAAGCGGAAGGGAAAGGGATAGGTGATCGTGGGGACCACATTGTGTCTGGCGTCGAAGGAAGAACGCCCCCGGTCGCGGCTTGGATTGAGGAAATCGAGCAGCGTGTTTGGTTCCTGGCGTGATTCGCCGCCGGCGATGGTTGACTTGTCGTCTATGGATTTGGAATAGGTGTAAAACACCTGAAACTGCAATCCGTTGGCGCTCCTGCGCCTCACGATGACCTGTAGCGCATTGTAGTCGGAATTCCCGTCCCATCGGGACGTCGTAAGGGAGGCAAAGTTGGTGTTGATGCGACAACCAACAAGGGCAGGGTTCGCGCGACAAGATGTAGCGCTCGCGGGCGCGGGGAAAACCCCGGGGCTGGTAGGAACCGTAGTGTTCCATTCCCCGTTTTCTTGCAAATAGTGGGATTCAGAGCCGATATAGGCGACTTCGAGCACCGTGTTCTTCATCACCTGCTGCTGCAAAGTCACGTTATATTGGATTTTGACCGGCTCCTTGAGCGTGGCCGGATAAACATTGAATTGGGGCGCCCCGCTCAAGTTCGAATCGTTGGGGAAGGGAGGGTTGTAGCTCGGGCCCGACAAGTCGCTGAGTGTGGTGAAGAAGGGAGGGGTACCCGAAGCAAGTGCCACGTAGGAATAAGGCAGGATGTGGTCATTGAACATACCGAATCCCGCCCGCAAGACCGACGTTCCGCTTCCGTTGAGCTGCCACGCTAAGCCGACTCGAGGCTGGAAGTCCTTTTTCGCAACGGAGAAGTAGCTATTCTTCAAAACCGTTGTCGCTGGATCCGACAGGTTCAACAGATCGGCCATCTTTCCATTCGCGTCCCTGGGATTGCTGATGGCTTCCCACCGTAAGCCCAGATTGAGGGTCAAGCGCTGGGTCACTTTGAAATCGTCTTGCGCATAGACCCCGAACATGGTTTCCCGGAGACCCCGGTAGGCATCCGAGCCCGCCGGTGGCGCGTCAAAACGAATGGGGGTGCCGGCCAGAAAGCCCGGGATATCAAGGAATGTGTAGTCGCCCCGGCTGTTGGAAGAGGTGATCTCGTTGTCCTGAATTCGCTCGATATTCAGCCCCACTTTGAAGGTATGTGCTCCCCGAACATAGGTGAGATCATCACCCCACTGGAAATTGTTGTACCAATACTCCCGGGGTGCGCCGTTATCCACTCCCAGGAAATTCAGCGGCTGGGTGGAAAGCCCCTGTGACCCGAAGGAGATCGTCCCGAAGTGCTCGCCAGGGACAAAGGACAAGTTCGCCGCACGCGGGTCGGTGATCACATCGTCGAAGTTTTGGAAGGTTCGATTGAAGGCGAAACGGAACGAGTTCAGCAGGGTAGGCCGCAATGTGTTGTTCACCTGAATCGTGGAATAATCTCTGTGGGCCACATCGTGCTCATCGGCAATGGCGCTGCCGTTGAAGTTGGGGATCACGTTTCTATCTTTGTCAAAGCTATATCTGGCGAAGATCCTCATGTTTTCGGTGATCTGATGATCTACCCGGGTCATAAAATAGTTTTCGCTGGTAACCTGGGTGGGCGCAGCAATGTAATATCCCGTGCCGTCTCCGAGGTCGGTGGTCGGAGTCTGGAAGAGGTTCAGGTAGGGTACTACTGTGGGGTTCACAAAGCAGACGCCGCCCGGCTGGGAGGCACACGCCGGACCGATTCCCTGCTTGGTTTGAGCGGTCGGCACTATGGGCGATATACTCGTTCCATTGCCTTGCCGCAGCCCTTCGTAGGTGCCGAAGAAGAAGGCTTTATCCTTCTTAATGGGTCCCCCCAAAGAGCCCCCAAATTGGTTGCGCCTATACGGGGCTACGGTGCCGTTCCCTTTGTGGCTCGTCTCATCAGTGTAAGCCAGCGAATCGAAAGCGTTGTTGCGGATAAACTCAAATGCGGAGCCATGGAGGCTATTGGTGCCAGAGCGCGTGACGGCGGAGATCACCCCGCCTGAGGACCGCCCATATTCCGCCGGGGAGACGCTGGTATTGATCTTGAATTCCTGGACCCCGTCTACCCCCAGGTTGGTTCCGGCCGCCCCTCCCGGGGTGCCGTTGGCGTGATCGGCGATATCCGTTCCATCCAGCAGGAAGGTGTTGGCATAAGCCCGGCTCCCGTTGACGTTGAATCGCGTCCCCGTGCCAAAGTCAAACGCAGCGCTGGCCTGCCCCGCGCCCACGCTTACGACGCCTGGTTGCAACAGGGCGAGCCGGTCATAACTTCGGCCGTTCAGCGGCAGGTCCCGAATGCTTCGGTCGTCCACCAGAGAGCTCATGGCGGAAGTGGTCGTCTCCACCAGCGGCGCTTCCGCGGTGACCGTGACCGTGTCGGCAAGCGCGCCTACGTTGAGAGTGAGGTTGACCACCTCCTCGCGGCCCACCGTGAGCGTAATTCCCCTTCTGATCTCGGTCTTGAAGCCCGTTTGCTGGCCTTGCACTGAGTAATTGCCCACAGGCAGAACGGGAACGACGTAACGGCCGCCCTCGTCGCTCGTGATAGTTCTGGCAGCTCCCGTATCCACGTTCCTGACGGTGACCATCGCTCCGGCGATGACGGCTCCCGAGGTATCTTGCACGACCCCGGAAATTGTCCCCGTGCTCAGCTGCGAAAACAGAGAGAGAGAGAACAGCAACACACCCAGAATTGCCCCAAGCACACGGATGGCTTTTCCGGCTCGGGCCATCTTCAGAAGCGAATTCATAGCGCCTCCCCGTTTCAATGTCAGAAAATACCTACAAACCCAGAAAAGGGCCTTCGAAGAAAGGGCCTCCAAGGAGGGAGGCCTCCGACTTGTGGCGTCATATAGCGCTCCCGGGGTGAGGAAGTCAAGAGAAATCTGCGATCTCACCCGCTCGTCGCCCCAGAGGTATGGAAGTGAATGTAAAATCAAATTCGGGCTTGTCTGTTAGCTAACTCCCGGGGAAGTCAAGAAAAACAGGTCCACCCCAACACTGGAAAGCTAACCTGGAAGGATGCAGGCAACGGCGAGCGCGCTGGCAGAATGGAGTTGTTCAAGGGCTCCTATCTGGCATACCGCAATCGACGTGCTCACCGCGGGCCCAAAGGCACGGCTGAAAAGGCGTTGATGGAATCCCCGTTTTGCTGGGTTGACGCTCGCGGTAAAATAGATATACGCCCGCTCCGGATAAATTGACGATGCGACCAGCATCGTCATCCCGTCTTCCGGCGAAAGTCACCCACAGGATGAGCTTTCGCCGGTTAACAAAGTTCATCGGGAGCGAGGGATCTCTCCTGCGGGCGGCGTCGCGATTTGAAGCTGTCATCCCGAGGCCCGAAGGTCGAGGGATCTGCTGTTCGCCTTTAAGGTGCTACCGACGGCAGCGTACGCTCTGCTGGTCGTACGGGTGCCATCCTGACGGCACTGTCGATTCTCGCCAAAGAACTAATCCTCCTCGCCAGACCGAACTCCCAGCAGCACTTATTTCGAATGCGGTGGCAGTCGTTTTCCTTCTCACGCGCTCGAAAACGGATGCGCCCCAAGCCGTTTAGAATGACATTCTTGCACCAAATGGCGAAGCAACTCCCATGGAATGATATCCTTACAAAAAAAGGGGGAGGGGGGGAGGGGCTGCTTAAGTATCACTTTAAGTTTAGCCTGCTTCAGACGGCACCCATGGCAATCTACAAATGCCCCAAACTAAGCGCCGTAAAATGAACACTTGCGGAAAAAGAGCAGGGGGAGGGGGGCCCGTTTTTCTCTGTGTATTCTGCGCCTCTGCGTCCTCTGTGTTAACTCCAGTGGGCGTGAGCGGGGCGCGGTTCTCGTGCCAATGACCGGTTAGGATGACGCGAATGTGACGAGCACGATTTCGGGGTTCGTTCCCACGCGCAGGGGCGGGCCCCAGGTGCCAACGCCCCAGGAAGTGAAGACCAGGAGCCGGCCGAAGCGGTGGAGGCCATGAACATAGCGGCCGTAGACCCGGGACGTGATCCAGGAAGCGGGAGGGAACTGCCCGCCATGAGTATGGCCGCAGAGCTGGAGCGAAATTCCCGCCTCCTCGGCGATGGGCAGCCGGTGAGGCGCATGCACGAGCAAGACGCTCGCCCGTTCGCGTGAGATTGAGGCGCCTTGCAGAATCGCCCGAAAGCGCCTGGGATCGATGGTTTCGCGGTAATGTACGCCGACGATTTGCAGTCCGTCGAGTTCAACTTTTTCGTTATTCAAGACGCGAACACCGGTATTCGAGATGGCTTGCAGGTATTTGGCACGGCTGGTGAATTCTTCGTGGTTGCCGGTTACGAAAAATGCGCCTAGCGGCGCGGAGAGTGCGGACAAAGGCTCGGCCAGGGCTCCAATATCGGCGGCCGTACCATCATACATATCGCCGGCGATGAAGACTACGTCAGGGCCGAGCTGATTAACCTTGGCAACGATTCGCCGCATGAAGCCGGCATTGCGGACGTGCCCCAGATGCATGTCGCTTACGAGCGCGGCCACACGTCCCCGCCAATGCTGCGGCACGTCCGGCAATTCTATGCTGATTCGATTTACGCGAACGCGGGCGGCATTGATCAGGCCATATAGACCCATGACCATAGCGGCGGCAAACAATCCATCGGCGATCCTATTTGGGGCTATTTGCAGATTCGTCAGCCGCGCCCAGCCGAGGACAATCCAGCAGGAGGCAGCCGCGAATAGACAGAAGGTCATGAGCCCAACCCAAATCGCCGAGATCACGTAGAAGGCACGCACAATGGGGTTGAAATACCGCCATGCAAGTAACGAGGCGCTGACAAAACTCAGCGCAGCCAGCGGAAATACAACTCGCAAGATGGCGAGAGTCCTGGGGTCGAGCGAAGGATGAAACACGATCCAGGTCTCGTAGAGAAACCAGTTCGCAAGAAAGAGGATGGATTGAACAACGATGATGAGCCTGCGGAATCGTCTCGGCCGCATGCGGCTGGATTCTTCGGATGTTGGTTTTTCGGCTACGGGCCGCGGAGGAAAAGCCCCCATTGAAGACTCTGATTCCAAAGGCGGGTTCGCCTTGCTCATAAAGAGCTAGAATAAACGCATGGGAGCGTAAAGCAATGGCCGTTCGAGGCGCGCAACAGCGGATCATTTCCGTGGTACACGGTTGGCAAGAAGTGGAAATCCGGCCGCACCGCTACGGCGGGCTGGAGTTCCGCTTAGGCAAACGCGAATTGGGACACATTCACGGCGATGCCCTCGTGGATATTCCGTTTCCCAAGGCAGTGCGCAACGAAATCGTCGCCGCCGGAGAGGCTGAACCGCACCACATCTTGCCGAATTCGGGGTGGGTCAGCGTGTTCTTGCGGGCAAATGAGGACGTTGACAAAGCGATTGGCCTGCTGGAACGTTCCTTCCAGTTGGCAAAGGCGCGCCGGACCAGGGCAACAACGGCGTCATAATCAGTCGCGTTCGCCTGCGACCTTTGTCTGCGGACGCGTTTGCCGCGAATTGACCGGCGCAACTGGACTTTGTATTACTGCGGGTTTTTCTTTCTCCCTAGAAGGCCGCCGAGCTTATCGATGGCTTGGCCGAGGTCTTTGCTATTCGACGGAATCGCGGAGTTGCCGCTTTTGAGGCCGTTGGCGAAACCGCCGACGATGCCCTCTACGTCAGGGACAATTTGAGGGTTCGAGGTCGTGCCCTGAACTTTAAACGGTATGCCTCCGCTTCCTGCGGCCTTGGCCAGGTTAGCTTGGCCAGAGGGATTACTCTGGCGGCCCAGATGCGCGATCATCTTGAAGTCAAGTTTGTGGTCCGCGGATATGGTGCCGTTTCCCGTCATTGCGCCGATCGACGGCACCACCACGTTGAGATTTTCGCTGCGGATGCCTTCCGGCGTGACGCGAAAATCGGAACTGAGCGTTTGAATATCGGTATCGCCCACTCTGTTGATGCCGCCAAAGGCGGCGAGCGCTCTCATCCTCGAGCCCAGGTCGAAGCCGGTTAACTTCGCGTTCGAGAGGTTGACCGGGCCGGTGATCACCAGTTTATCCACAGGACCGTTGATGGCGAGGTTCGCGTTGAGCCTACCCTGCTTCAGGGATGCTCCCGAAGGAAGGGTTATCCCCAATGCTGGCAATACCGACTCCAAATCGGAGGCGGGCATATTCTGGCCGGTCAGCTTCATTTGCACGGATGCGACCGCTCCGGAATCGGTGAAATTCCCCGTGAGATCGGCGACAGCTTTTCCGATGTGCACGTCGCCCCGTCGCAACTGCCCGGTTTGAGGCTTCAACTCATAGGTAGTTTCATAATTGACGTCTACGGGCTGTGCGGCGGGAGAGCCGGCGGGGACGAGCTGCAGGCGGGTTGCCGTGACCTTGCCGTCGGAGGTTGCCGTGTGCCCATCAGAATTGAGAGTTCCGTTGAAATAGATCAGGCCCCGGATTCCCGCGGAAGGATCAATGAAACCGGTCGCCTTCAGATCCAAATTCTTGACTTCGAGGCTCGCGTTCAAGGGTGTGGCGGCGCTGTCCTGTGAGTTCAGCGGTCCTGCCTTGCCTGTGAGTTTGATAGTGCCGTTGCCGGGAGTTCGAGCAGTAAGTTCAAATGGAAACTGCGTCGTATAAGAGAGATCCGAGGCTTTGATATTGACCTCGTCGTATGTGTGAGGGCGGGCGTTGCCGCCGGTTTTACCGACGACCATGGTCCCGTTCTTTAAGGAAAAACTGCGCACGGAAAGGTCCGGGCTGGAGCCGCTCCCAGGCCTCGCCGCGGTGGCATTCTTGCTTTGGGTCTGGCTGGCTCCTAGCGTGGAGAAGTTCCATGCCCCGGCCGGAGAGCGAAGCAGCGTCACACTGGGTTGGTCTATGGTCAAACCGGTGACATGGATGGCGCGCGAGAAGATCAGAGGAAGCAGTTCCAGATTCACGCTCAGGGATTTGGCCCTCAGGAATGGGCCCGTATTGAAGGAGGGATCGTCGGAGATGCTGATATTCTCGACGGCAACCCCGCCAGAGAGTATCGACAGGCGAATATTTCCGATGTCGACTTTGCGATTCAAAGCGGTGTTCAGCGAGGACTCGATCTCAGGACGGAACCGATTGGCGTCGATCACGAAGGGCAGGAGCACCGCGACGAGCAACAGAACTACGACGACGCCTCCAATGATGTAAATCAACTTACGAGCCATGTTCAGCCTCCCCGCTCAGAATCTATATACAATGTAGCCCCTTGAGCCGCCCGGTCGATACGCGGTTACATGCATTGTTAGGCACCGCATACCGAGAATATGTTACTTCGTACATCATCACCCTGATATGTTCCTAGGACCAGCTTGAAAGTTATCGGAGGTCAAAGAATAATGCGTCCAGCAAGACTCTCGCCGTGGATTTGTGTTATCGCTCTGCTTGCGTTGTGCGGGTGTTCATCTCAACCCAACAGTAATCCTGGCGCCGCATCGAATAGCGCCAGCCCCGCGGCCGAGCAGGCGGCGCCAAAACAGGAGCAGGCGCCACCCATTATCGTTCCGGCCGGAACCGCAATCAGCGTCACCGTGGACCAGTCCGTCAGCTCAAAGGACGCCGCGCCGGGATTGCACGTGGAAGCTTCGCTGGCGGAACCGATAGTTGAAGATAACCGGGAGGTGATTCCGCGCGGAGCGAAGGTTTCCGGCGAGGTAACCAACGCGAAATCTGCGGGCCGGTTCAAAGGCAATGCCGAGCTGGGCATTACGCTCACTTCGGTCGTGATCCACGGCCACAGGCACACAATTCACACCAGCACTTTCAGTGAAGCTAGTAAAGGCCGCGGAAAGAGGACTGCCGAAGGTGCCGCGATCGGCGCGGGCGCGGGGGCGATCATCGGCGCGCTGGCGGGCGGCGGCAAAGGCGCTGCCATCGGTGCCGGCGCCGGAGGTGGAGCAGGAGTGGCAGGAACGGCGCTGACCGGGAATCGGGATATTACGATCGCGCCCGAGACGAAGCTTAATTTTAAGTTGACGAGGGCCCTGGAGATTCCCCAAAAGTAAGCTGAAGGCGCTATCTTAAGGCACAGAAACGAACCGCTTCGCTGAGCCACAAACGCGCCCCACACTTCGCATATAGCGCGAAGAATGGGTTCCCCAATTTCATAAAGAAATCGAAGGCGCTTAGCAGCAGATAATTACGGCCGAGTTCGCCTAGCGTCGCGTTTGTTTAGCGCGCCAATGCGGTATCGGCAGGCGTATCAGTGGAGAAGCCTGTGGGCCGCGGCCGATATCCATTTCTGGTTCGGATGCGATAGTTCTTCGACTTCTCGCCGATGAGTTTCACGGTGATGGTACGCCAGCCGCGATTGGGATTTGGCTGGGGATAATAGCTCAGCGCATAGAGGTGCGAAAGATCATCGCGGACGGAAGCGAAAGCCTGCTCTTGTTCCTTCCAGTTCTTAGCGAAGTAGGCCTGGCCACCGGTGCTCGCACTCATGCGCTCGAATACGGCGGTGCTCAGGGGATCTTGTTTCGCTTCTCGCGTGCTGATCATATAGATGGGAATGCCTTCCGATTGCGCCAACTCTCCCACACCTTCGGGGGGCACCATACTGGCATTGTCCGGACCATTGGAGAAGACGACGACCACCTTGCGGCCCGTATACTGGCCCGCGTCTCTGAGAACGAGCAAGAGGGCGTTGTACAGGGCGGCGTCGGCTCCCGCCACAGTAGAACGCACGCCGCGCAACACTTGCGAGCGGTCCGTCGTGAGCAGGGCATCACGCGCAGTATCGCGGCTGTACGAGTAGAAGGCAATTTTCGCGGTGCTATCCAGAGAACGAACGAAATCTGAAATGGCATCCTGAGCGAACACAAAACCCCGATACATATAATTGCTCGTATCAAAAAGGATAAAGACATTGGCGCCTGCAGAGCTGAATTGAGGCGATGCGGACGTTCTGGGCCTCGAATCGGCAACGCTGGATGCCGGAGGATTCGTGGCTGGCTGAGAGGGATTGAGGAGCATGATCGGTTCCAGGTTCCCTTCTTCAAAGGTGGCCAGCTTCTGGGGAATACTGTCCTCGACAATTCCGAAGTCCGAGGGACGCAAGCCGGTCACATAATTTCCTTTTCGGTCGATGACCGCCACATTCAACTGCACCATATCGACGTTCACGCGAAAGACCGTATCATTATCGACATCGGAGGCCGACGCATTATCGGCAGGCGGAGGAGGCGGGGTGCTTTCCTGACCGTGGACCGTGGAATTGAGCCCCACAAGCGAAAATAGCGCGACGCAAAGTGCGACTAGGTAATGTCGTCTCATCATTCCTCCGAGGGTGCCCGGGGCTGGCCTGGCGATATTCATTTCGAGATGGCTTTAGCGATTTCGAAGACTAAAAACCAGCAGCGATCGCGCTCTTTGGCAATGGAGCGACCTTTCCTTGCCGGAATTCTTCTCCGGTTTGCCGCATAGCGCGGAGCACAGCCTGCCAATCCTCGAAATGCGTAGCAAAAATCTTCTCGATCATTCGATGCGTCAACTCAGGAACCAAGCGATTCAGCATTACCGGCGAATAACCTAATTCATCCGCCAGACGCGCCCAGTACAAGTTATTGGATTCCCAGGATTCCGCCATAAGGCGGCTGGAGTAGCCCATGATGGCGGGAAACGGCTTTACGTTCAGCAATTCGCGGGCATAGGTTTGCGCCAGGGCCGGATGCGGCACGCCAAAGTCGCGAGAAAGCCGCTCCCAACTGACTTCATCGGGATAGCGGCTGGCCAGGCTTTCCAGTTCCCGGCCTGAGGCACGCCAGTAATTGTTCTCGCCAGGGAAACGCCTTCGGAACTCCGCCGCCAGGTAGAAAGTTTCCGCGGGTGTGACCTCGGCGAGGACCTGTTGAACGGCACGGGTACGCAGGTCGTTCTCGATCAACTCCTGTTTTTGAGGCAGGGTTCGGTCGGCAAGTACATCCAGGACGCGCTGACGCAAGTCTGCATTGTCGGCGGCAACAGAAAGGAGCTCTTCGCCGGCGCGCTGGTAAAGAGTTACGGCGTGCAATTCCGCGGGGGTCACTCGCCACCAGCGGGGAAGCACGGCGCTGGTGAGCAGGCTGGGAACGAGGTCTTCCCATACGAGGGCCTGCACGTTTTCCGGAACGATGAAGTCCTGTTCCGTTTGAGCGAGGACGTACGGCAGATCGGCCAGCGATCCCACCAAATGAGCTCCGCCTCCCGCCGCCCAGCCACGGCCGAACAAGAGCGGCGTATGCCAGGCTTGGTCGCTGGATACAACGGTCAGCCCGGCGAAATCATGGTAGCGCACAAAAAGAGGGTTATTGTGGAGCATTTGCGCGCCGGGCGGCTCATAGTAGGCGTAGTTCAAGCCCACCAAAGTGTCTCGTAGAAATGGCGCGAGTTGGCCGCGAGCGTCGGCCGCCTCCTGGGGGGAGCGCGGCGACTGGATGATCTGAACGAGGGTTCGTCCGGTCTTCAGCTCGGTTTGGCGATTATCGTAGAGACCGCCGGCCCAGGCCGTCCTTTCGCGATTGGTGAAAATCGGCCGGGGCATCTCGAATTCTCGAAGCTCGTTGGCAAGCGGAACCAGAGCCTGCGCGGTGGTTTGTCCTTGCGCCAGCCGGTTCAAGCCGTTCGCGAGCGAGAAGAGTGTGTCGAGCGAAGCAAGCCGCTGCGATTCCATGACGGCGCGCATGCGGTTAGCCAGCAACTGCCGCACTTGCCTGCCATCGGCGCTCGATTGCTCGGGTCCCGCAAGCAGGGCGATCAGCTCATTTTCCGAGACAGTCGCGGGGCCGGACGCGTCGTGAAGGATGCCGGTTAACGAGGCGCGCCCTGCATCGAAGATTTGCGTGGGGTTGAGCGCGTGGGCAAAAGGATTCAGCAAGCGCTGCCAGGAGTCGTTCAGAGTTGCGCTGGGAATTTGTGCTTGTCGCGCCAGAATTTCCCAGAGGCCGATGTTTGCCTGCAAGATGCCGATGGCATTGGCGCGCACGGTGCGGTCGGGAATTTGATCGAGCGTCTGGGCGACAGCGAGGAAACGCGCGATGGACGGATCGTCCAGATCGTGGAACTCGGAGAAGATCAGGTACTGATCGTTGAACTTCGCGAATTTATCCGCCAAGAGCCGCACGGTTTGCGGGCTGAGACGTCTATCGTGAGGTCGCGCGCGGTCAATTTCCGAGAGCGTCAGGAAAATTTGCAAAGGGCCGTTGTTGAGCGATCTCGAAAGCCCAAACATACCCTCGACAAGTTGCTCGGAAGTGTTCCAGGTTCCGGCCTTGTGAGCCCACCCCGAGGCAATTTTGGAAGTGGGCTGGTGGCGGACGATCTCCTTCCACACTTGAAGATTGCCGGGAATGAGCGGTGCGTCCTTGGATTCAAACTGGAGCCGCGTTACCAGCAGCGAAAGCCCAGGATTGGGACGAAATACGAGGAACTTGGCGGGTCCGGGATGCGGATCATTTCCGCGAAGGGCCTGATAAAAACGCGTCAGCCTGCGCGGATCGGTGAAATAAGCCAGCTGACCTTGCTTCAGCCGGGAAAGCGTGTCGAAATAGGCGGCCAGCCAGCCTTCATCTCTAGACCACAACTTGGTCATGAATTCTTCAGGCGACTCCGGCGCCGCGCCGACCAATTGCCTCCATGCCGGTTCGGCGGCCGCTCCGCCAGGAACGACAACGCGACCAGAGCGAATCGAGAGTTCAGAGCCATAGAAATCGAGCATCGCGGCAAACGGCGCAAGCTTCGGCAGTCCAGGAGCTCGCCGGAGGAACTCGCGGGTTTCGCTATCCATGCGCGCCAGGGCCCAATAAAGGCGAGCCTCGACGGGGTTCCCAAGAAGCGCAGCGGTGAAATCGCCATTTGTATTTTCGCTGTTTTTCTCGATCAGCTTCCAATCTCCGGCTTTGAAGATCAACGGCACGGGAGAAGAAGGATATTGGTAGACGAACGGCTGGCTTTCGCGCAGAGCCTGCTCGAACTCCACAATCGGGAAGCCCGAGTCATTGGCTATAAATGCGCGCTCAGGATCGGCAGTCTCTAGCTCGCTATCCGGGCCACAGCCCTGCTTCAGGCGGTAACCGATAATGCCAAGCAGCGGGTCCGCTTCACGGCAGTTGGCCACCCGGATAACTCCCTCGGTTCCCGCGAGCGATTGCAACTCTTTGGCTTGTTGCAGGTATCTTTTCAGCAGCACGAGGAACTCGGTGGGTTTCGGGTCTTTCTCGGGCGAGCCTCGATACCCATCAATGACCACGTTGCGGGCCAGGAAAGGCAGCACTTCCCCAGGCGCGACTTGCTGGCTGATCGCCGCCATGCGCAGAAACGGCCGGAGCGGACCGGGAATCGTCACTTGTGATTGCTCGTCGGCGGCTTGGGACGACGTCTGTGCCTGGGGAAGATCAGTGGCGATCAGCAGGCTAGTGCTAAAGCACAGGCATAGGCACAGAAAAAACTTCTGAAGGAAAGGAGAACGGCCAACCGAAAATCGCATGGCCCCAACCTCCGGGTGAGCATCTGGCTGCTCGAACTAGTCACCGACGGGCACGGAGATGAGAGTAAATCGCCTGCCACTTGTCCCGCACCGCCGGCTTGATCAAAGGCCACACGGTTAGTCCTTGGTGCCCGCAGCCGGACGTTGGACCCGTGGCAGTGTGCTCAACCCTCGCGGGCCGCGCGCCGCCCGTTGTGGCCGGTAAGATTAGATCATCTTGCCAATCGGGTCAATCCATTGGAACCCGTAACGGGCCGGTGAATTTCTGGGATGTGAGGCAAAGGTTAACGCCGCCAATCCGCCGCTTGGCGGATCAGGCCATTCCGGCGAGGATTGAGCGGCCAACGTAAGTGGAAAGATCAGTGGCCGAAACCGCAAGATTCGATTAGTCTTGGCGTGCACGTCATGTTCGACGAACTCGCCGAACGTCGTTTAATAGTCCACCCCGATAGTTCACCCATACGAAGCTTGCCATCGGGTGTATGCTTTTACCGCAGTTTCTGAGAAAAACTCGCAGGCGTGTTTAGGAACAAAATGAGCAAATGGTGCAGAGTTCTGCCTTTGGCTATGCTGTTCGCGTTTTTGCTGGGATTGCCGGCTGCCGCGCAAGCCCCAATGCCGGCGTCCATTCCCAACGGCCTGCCCTCATGGGCCTATAATATTCCCGATAAAGATCAGCCGCCCCCTGCGCGGGTGACTGGAACGATCCGTGTGCCGGGCAGCGCCAAGGAATACGACGCGGCCCAGGTCCGCAGCACTACAAATCCGCCCGACTGGTTTCCCGACGAACATCCGCCGGCTCCCCAGATCGTCAGAGGTCCGAACGCACCTCCCGGGGCGGTCTGCGGCACCTGCCATCTTATGTCCGGTCAGGGCCATCCTGAATCCGCCGATATCGCTGGCCTTCCCGCCGAGTACATCGTGCGCCAGATGAAGTATTTCAAGAGTGGAGCCCGCAAAGACGACGAGCGCATGGGTCCGATTGCCAAGAATGTATCCGATGAAGATGTGCGTGGGGCCGCGGAATATTTTGCGGCCGTCAAGCCCATTTCCTGGGTGAAAGTTATCGAGACTGCCACACCGCCGAAAACCTACGTCAGCAGCGACGCGCGCCATCGTGTTTTGGTTCCCGACGGTGGCACCGAGCCGATCGGCCATCGGATCATCGAAACGCCGGTAGATCCAATGCAAACATCGATTCGCGATCCACACTCGGCCTTCATTGCTTATGTCCCTCCGGGCAGCATCGCCAAGGGTGAGGCGCTGGTGAAGAACGGCGGCTCCGGCAAAACAATTCAATGCGCAATCTGCCACGGGGACGACCTGAAAGGGCTCGGCGAAGTGCCTCGACTCGCGGGTTTGCAGCCGGTGTATATCGCGCGTCAACTCATCTGCATGCAGAACGGATCAAGCGCCGGCACTGCCGCGGCTCTGATGAAGAAAGCGGTTGCGAACCTATCCCAGGACGACATTATCTCTATCTCGGCATATCTAGGTTCGCTCCCACCGAAGTGAACATCGAGAGCTAAGAGCCCTGAGCCGAAGGAGGGAAGACGCCATGCGGGAGGCTAGGAGAATTCGGTACGCACTGGGCATCGCCATTTTTGCGGCGATGGCGATGATGCAGGCGCCGGGAAGTTTTGCCCAAAACGGCGCCGATCCCAATGCCGCTCCCAATCCGTATCACGTGGACGAGGGCTGGGCGAAGCTGCCCCAGGGCCGCAAGTGGGGCGCGGCAATCGGCGTGGACATCGATCGCGACGGCAAAAGCGTCTGGGTTTTTGACCGCTGCGGCACACCTGATGATTGCTCCGGATCGAATCTCGCGCCGATCCAGAAGTTCGATGCGTCCGGCAAGCTCGTCACCAGCTTCGGCGCCGGAATGTTCAATTATCCTCACGGTATGTTCGTGGATCGGGACGACAACATCTGGGTGTGCGACGGCCGAACAAAGAACGGCAAGGGGCAGACGGTAATGAAGTTCAGCCCGGGGGGAAAGCTCCTGATGACATTGGGCAAGCCCGGGGTCGCCGGGGATGGCCCAGACACTTTCAACGGACCCTCCGACGTTTTAGTTGCGCCGAACGGCGACATCTTCGTGGCGGATGGACATGGCGGTGAGACGAACGCGCGAATCGTGAAGCTGACGAAGGACGGCAAATTCATCAAGGGCTGGGGTAAGAAAGGGCCTGGCCCAGGCGAATTCGACACGCCGCACGGGCTGGCCATGGATTCCGCTGGGCGACTCTTCGTCGCCGACCGCGGGAATAGCCGCATTCAAATCTTCGACCAGAATGGCAAATTCCTCCAGGAATGGAGGCAATTCGGGCGGCCGAGCGGCATCTTTATCGACAAGAAGGATGTCATCTACGTCTCTGACTCGACTTCGACTGACAAAACCAATCCCGGCTTCAAGCAAGGCATCCGAATTGGGAAGGTCCAGGACGGCAAAGTCACAACTTTCATTCCATGGTCGGAAGGAAACACGCTGGAGGCCGTGGCGGCAGATGACCAGGGGAATGTCTACGGCGGCTTCACCAACACGATGAATTTTCGGAGATTCGCGAAGAATTAGTCCTGTTTTTTTGCGCCTGCGGCGATTACGCACGGCGTGGATAATCCAACAAAAAAGCCCCGCCGCGGAGTTCGGCAGGGCTTTTTTGTTGTTTAGCGCGTGCAAGTATTTCTAAAGCACGAGCCAGTCTAAGCCGCAGCTATTTTCCGCCGGCCTTGACGACCAAGCCGATTCCGAAGCGGATTTGGCCGGTTGACCACGCGCCAGGCACAGTTACACCAAGTATAGTAGTGCTGCCGATGTGCCTCAGAGTCCAGTCGAACTGCGGGACGCGCAGCGCGAGCCGGTCAGAGATGTTAATGTCCATTCCGCCGCCGAAGGCCATCCCCAGGCCAGTGGAGGATACGGCAGGCGTGGTTATGGACAATCCGCTCGCGGTCACACTAATGCTGCCTATCCCTTCCTTGAGGCCTCCGAACATGGCATGGACGAAAGGAGTGACCTTCGACCGACGGAACATGAGTCGCGGGCCAAAAAGGAACTGGTAGGAGTTCAGGCTGACGCCGGAACTGGTGATGCCGAAAGCGGTGAACCCAGGAATGCTCGAATACTGGCCACCGAAGTCACCCACGATGCCCAGGCGATGGGTAATGTTGAAGTTCGCCGACCCTTGCCAGCCCTTGAATGACTTCCGGGATGATGTCGGCAACCCGGTCGTCGGATCGAACGACGCCACTCCTGGAATGCTGGAGATGGAGAAACCGCCGAACACCTCCGCCTTCGGATAGATCACCTCTTGCGCAAAGCTCGAAATCGAGAAGAGGAATAACCCGATAGCCAAAAAGATCATTCGTCGCATTTGTTTTCTTTCTCCTCTGTGAGATTTATTCCTGCCCGAAAGAGCGGGATCGGCTTCTTTCACACCCCGCTTATAGCCAATGCTAAATGCCGTACCCCTAGTCTATCTAGTAGAAGCTGGGAGGCTGAACTGGATAACTGGGTGGCTGTATCAGCCTGACTATTAACCAGATCAGGGCGGCAAGTACCACTGCGGGCAGAGGTCTTCCAGCCTACGAGTGCGGCCCAAGCGACGGCTGCAGGATGCAGATTTCAAATGATTTAGTACTTCTAGCCCTCCCAGGACGGAAGTGCTATCCAATTGTGGCGTGCCCAAGGATAGAATTCAGCGGACCCGGTCCCGAGCCTCGGCACCGTCTAGCGGAGCAGCTATGAAGCAAAAAACCGCCTTCCTTGCTCTTGTTCTTGCCGCATTGACGTTTCCCTCGCTGCGCGCCGATGGGCAAATCAACGGCCCCCTAGCGCCGTACAAACCTGAATCCGCGGCGGGCTCGATCCAGATAGACGTGGATATGGTGCTCGTCAACGTCAGCGTGACCGATCCCTACGGTCACCCGGTTGCGAATCTGGAAAAGAAAGATTTCCGGCTCTTTGAAGACAATCAAGAACAGGAAATCATGACTTTCTCCAGAGAAGATGTGCCCATCTCGATTGGAGTGATCTTTGATACCAGCGGGAGCATGTCCGAAAAAATGGAAACCTCGCGCCAGGCTGCGGCGCAGTTCTTGAAGACCTCCAGTCCCAATGATGAATTTTTTCTGGTCAGCTTTAATAATCGAGCCAGATTGGGCAGCCTCTTCACTTCCGATATCGAGCTATTGCAACAGCGGATGGCGTCACTAAAGCCAGAGGGACGGACCGCCCTTCTGGACGCGATCGACTTGGGCGTGGCGCAAATGAAACATGCGCGAAATGACAGGCATGTTTTGCTCGTCATCTCTGACGGCGGGGATAATCACAGCCGGCACAGCGAAAGCGAGATCCGAAACCTTTTGCAAGAGTCCGACTGCCAGCTTTATGCGCTTGGAATTTTCGATGCGGACGACATGAGGAGAACGGCGGAGGAACGCAACGGTCCCAGCCTGCTTTCTGAGCTTGCCCAGATGACCGGCGGCCATCTTTTTCCGGTCGCAGGCCTGAGCGAATTGGTTGATCTTTCGCGCAAGATTGGCATGGAGCTGCGGACCCAATACGTCCTCGGGTATAAGCCGAGTGATATTCATCACGACGGCCGCTGGCGCCGCATCAAGGTCAGCCTTAAACCATCGAACGACCAGCCGCCGCTCACAGCACGCGCCCGCAGTGGCTACTACAGCCCGCGGGACTAACTGATAAGCGAATTCTTTTTCCACCCATCGCGGGCTGCGCGCGATCTTTTTTATTGGCACCAAGCCATGCCAAAGTCGGATGGCCGAGCCGTGCTTGCCTCAGGAGACCTTCTTCGGATAGGCTCCCCCGATAGGTCCGCTGTTGCGTTCGGAGATGGCGACACGAGAGGAGAGACGCCGATGAAGATAAGAGCCCTAGCCGCAGCCATGGCAATGACGATTGTTGGGATTATTTTCCTGTTTGCCCAGGCCGCTGCAGCGCAGGCGCCTGCGCTTCGCGTATTGGCCTCCAACGGCGTGCAGGGAGCGCTGAACGAAATCATTCCGCAATGCGAGCGCGCCATCGGCCATCCTCTGGCGGTGGAATTCGGCACCACCGCTTCACTCAAACCAAAGATCGAGAGCGGCGAGGCGTTTGATTTCACGATTCTGACTTCCGATGCAATCGATGCCCTGATCAAAGAAGGAAAAGTCGCGGCGGATTCACGCTCGAATGCCGCGCGCGTTGGGATCGGCATTGGCATCCGCGCGGGCGCGGCCAAGCCCGATGTGAGTACGCCGGAAGCGCTCAAAAAAGCGCTGTTGAACGCCAAATCGATTACGTACGCGGCCGCCGGCGCCAGCAGACCTCCCACCGACAAGATGCTTGCCAGCATGGGAATCGCCGACGCCCTCAAAACTAAAACGTTGCTTTTGCCGGGCGCCGAAGAGACATCAGCGGCTGTACGAGATGGGAAAGCCGAAATCCTGATCACTTTGATCAGTGAGATTGTGTCCGCGAAGGGGCTGGAATTGGCTGGTCCGCTCCCCAAGGAGTTCCAGACCTATGTCAGCTTTGCCGCCGGCGCCAGTCCGAACGCCAAAAACGGCGAGGCAGCCAAAGCTGCGGTCAAATTCCTGACGGGACCGAAGGCCGCGGCGGCCTATAAGGCCAAAGGCATGGAGCCAGTCAAATAGAGCGGCGGACGGCGCGGATTTTCCGGCTTGGTAACGCCCTACTGAACGACGGTGAATGGAATTGACGCTTCCGTTGTCTCCCACAGCAGCGCCAGCGTGCCTTTATTACTTGTATCGGATCTCAATTCGATTGCGAACGTCTCCACCGGAGCGGCCAGCTTCTTGAGATTCATCTTGGTGCGGCCGAAGTCGCGTGAAGAATCGTAATTGAGATGAAATTGGCCTGTCTGCTTGTTGATAATGATCGTCCATTCGTTCTGGTTTGGAATGGTCCAGATGCTGTAGCTTCCCGCGGGGAGCTTCAGGCCACCCATTTCCAGATTACCCTCGGTTGTTATCTTTGTAGCCCAGTTCGCCCCGGTACACCACACTTCGCCAAACGGTACCAGCCCGCCCATGATCTTTCGCCCGTGCATGGACGGCGCGTAATACTCGATGCTGATCTGTTTGCCGGCAATGGTGGCTGCAACGTTCGCCTGAGGACTGGTATATCGTGAGCCGAACTGAAGACGAGACGCTCTGGTGACGACCGCCACGATGCCAACCACGGCAACGGCACCGATCACAAGAGTCCGGGTTTTGATGTTCATCGCCGATACCTCCATGGCAAGATCCTACACCACCGGCCTTCAAAATAGTCCATCGGGACGACCACTTGCTCCGCGAGCCCCCCAAGGCTGCCCGCCGGCCTGATGGCAGATAACGTTACCAGGACACAGTGCGGAGAGGGTGGGATTCGAACCCGATCCCCCCGGCTCGTCTTTCTTCTTGTCATCAAGCTCTTGGAGGCGATCAATCATCTCTTGAAATCGACCGCTCCCGTCACTCTTTGGGACGTATGCTCGCGGTTCTCCGAATGGTGTAGGGCACAGAGTATCGAGCGGGGCCGCGAAGAGTCGGGTTGCGAGTGCTGGGGCTTATCGGTCACAGGTGTAACTAGAAGCCATATTTGTTCCAATAGCAGCAATCTTTTTCCCTTCCGTCGATTAAGGCCTTCACATAGGTGTGTCGGGCGCGCGGAAGTCAGTTTAGAAGCAGTCACTTACTCCACAACTGGCTTAGCGGAGCATATGGAAACAAAGTTGCTTTCTCACATGCCTTAGGCTCGTTAAGCGTCGACAACTGAGGCGGGATTCCGGTAACGGGAAGGTTATCCACAATCAGGTGCACCGCGAACCGGGCGGGAACTGAAACGTCGATCTTTCGCAGAAAGCGCAAGTACTCTTGGTGGCGATGCGGCGCTGGCACTGGTTGAGCACCATTCCCGTGGCCAGATCAAGCGCGGCAAAAAGCGTCGTGGTACCATGACCAATTGCTGTCAAAAGAAAGAAACGGGGAAGAACAAGCGATGACGTGCTGCAACGTAGCCATTATCGGGGCAGGACCTTATGGACTCTCGATCGCTGCTCATCTCCGCGCGCGCGGTATCGAGTTTCGAATCTTCGGCCGGCCCATGGATACCTGGTTGACGCGAATGCCTAAAGGCATGCACCTGAAATCGGAAGGGTTTGCCTCCTCCCTGTATGACCCAGATTCGGAGTTCACTCTGGGCGCGTACTGCCAACACGAGGGTCTCCCTTACGCGGACCTGGGGTTGCCAACTCCACTGGAGACCTTCACGTCGTATGGTCTGGCATTCCAAAGGAGATTTGTTCCTCAGCTCGAAAATAAGATCGTGGTTTCGCTCAGCCGGTCGGCCGGGGGCCTCGAGCTCCGGCTGGTGGATGGAGAGGTTTGTTGCGCGCGAAGAGTGATCGTTGCGGTCGGCCTGACCCATTTCGCCTACACGCCGCGGCGCTTGTCCACATTGCCTCCGGAATTGCTGACCCATAGTTCCGCTCATCACGCCGTCGATCATTTTCAGGGCCGCGCTGTCGCGGTGATCGGTGCAGGGGCGTCCGCCCTCGATTTGGCGGCGATACTCCATCAAGCTGGTGCCGACGTCCACGTGGTCGCCCGAAGCTCTGCCATCCCCTTTCACGACCCACCACGGAAGCGATCTTTGGGGGAACGCATCCTGAGGCCCAACACGGGTTTGGCACACGGCTGGGATTTGGTTTTCTGCACTAAGGCGCCGCTGGCATTTCGCCTCCTACCAGAACGATTTCGGCTTGAGTTTGTGCGCCGCGTGCTCGGGCCCGCTCCCGGCTGGTTCATTAAGCAACAAGTGGTTGGGAAGGTGCCCTTTCATCTGGGTGTGAATGTCACGGCGGCCAAAGTACGGAACTCTCGTGTTCATCTCGAGCTGACGAATCAGGCTGGCGAACGGCAGCCCTTGGTAGCGGATCATGTGATTGCCGCCACTGGGTACAGGGTAGATCTGCGTCGCTTGACTTTTATGAGTTTCGAGCTGCAGTCTGCGATCGATGCTGTCGAGCAGACTCCCATACTCTCCTCCAACTTCGAGTCGTCCGTTCCAGCCCTATATTTCGTCGGTACCGCTGCTGCTAATTCTTTTGGACCACTGCTGCGCTTTGCCTTCGGCGCAAGATTCGCGGCCACCCGCCTGACTAAACACCTGGCACGCGCGGATTCGCGCGCTGCAGTCGCCGTGAAGCAGCACGAAACGCGAATCGAAGAAGCGATGGAACAGCCGCAAGATGCGGTTTGACTGTAGCGCGGTTGCGCGGCCGCTCGGGCACGCCGGGGGTGGATCGCAAGGCGGGTTACCAACAGTGAGCAAGAACGCCATCCATTCCCAGAGTGAGAAGAGTTCATCGGTAAGAATCCTGTTGGCGGATACGGACCGGCGTGCCTACGCGCCGCGGCTGGCGATGGGTTTCGCCGCCCTTGGCTGCGAAGTGTCGATTGTCTGTACTGACCATCACCCCGTAGAGAACATCAGGGCTCCTTATCACAGCTTTTCTTACAGCGCGCTTCGTCCGTTGGCCTCTTTGCTGCGTGCAATCGAATCCACGGCGCCGGACCTCATTATTCCATGCGACGACCGCGTGGTTCAGCACTTACATCAATTGTGTTGGGAATTCCGCACACACGGGGGCCAGCAGCAAGGTGTGGCGAGTTTGATTGAACGTTCGTTGGGACCTCCTTCGAGCTACCCCATCGTGTCGGCGCGATATCCGCTCCTTCAACTTGCCAAGGCTGAGGGAATTCGGGTTCCGTCCACCTGTTTGCTGCAAACTCCCGAAGACCTGTCGCAATGGCAGACCAAACAACCCTTTCCATGGGTGCTCAAAGCAGACGGAACCTGGGGTGGAAGCGGCGTGCGGGTTGTGGAGGCTCCGCAGGATGCAGAGGCGATGTTCCACATCCTGAAGAGTCCGTGCGGGTTGAAGCGAGCGCTCAAACGTGCCCTGGTCAATCGCGATTCGTTCTATCTTCGCGACTGGTGGCAAGCTTGCAGCCGGGCAGTCATCGCCCAAGCTTTTATTCCGGGTCGGCCGGCCAACTGTGCCGTGGCGTGTTGGGAAGGAGAAGTGCTGGCCCAGATGGGCGTTGAGGTGCTCGCTACCTCGGAGCCAACCGGTCCGGCCAATGTAGTGCGCCGGGTCGATAACGCTGAGATGGTGAGGGCCGCAGAGCGGATTGCGAGCAAGCTCCACCTCTCCGGCTTTTTCGGTCTGGACTTCATGATTGAGACGGGAAGCGGGCAAACTTATCTCGTCGAAATGAATCCACGGTGCACCCCGCTTTGTCACATTCAATTGGGCGCGGGACCCGACATGATCGCGGCCCTACACGCGCGCCTTGCCGGTCGACCCCTCGCGGCGATGCCGGCGACAGCCGCGCGAAGCGAGCATGAAGTGATTGCCTACTTCCCTCAGGCGTGGAACTCGAACAGCGAGTCTCTGAAGTTGAGCTTGCAGGATTTTCCGCTCGGCGAGCCGGAGTTGGCCCAAGCCCTGTTGCGACCATTCCCGCAGGGGACTCTCCTATACCGCATAGTTGACTACTTGAGTCGGATCCCCGCTGCCACAGTTGTGGACGAATTTGGCGGAGAGGGAGGGATTCGAACCCCGTCCGCACGTTGAGAGCACTTAACTTACTGATTTTGGCCGCAAGCTCAGTAGTGGACGCCGACGTACGAACCTCGCCCGGCCGTTCTTCCGCGCACCTCAACCCAGGAGAAACTCTTGACAATACCGTCTGTACCATAATAGATGTAAGCAAAATCGAAACCTCCATCGCAAAGAGGACAGCAATCAAAATCAGAGGAGGCGTACGATGCGTCAGAAGAATTTGGCGTTTGTAGTCGCATCGGCAGCTATCGCCAGCCAGTTGGTACTCATTTCCGTCAGGGTCCATGCGCAGACGTCTGCACCAGCCACCCGGAGCGCGCCGCAAACTCCCGAGAAGTCCTATGACTGGAAGGCTAGCTTCGCGAAATACCCGACAGGGAAAGTGCCACGGACACGTGACGGCAAGCCGGACCTGCAGGGTATATGGAGCCACAGCATCCTCACGCCATTGGAGCGGCCGGGCGCCCAACACAAAACGGAACTGAGTGAAGCAGAAGCGAGGGAAGCCGAAGATATTGCGCACCAGGCGGCAATCGATCTTCGCGTGGAGCCCACGGTTACTCCCCCGGGCGAAAAAACTACGGACGCCTACAACTCGCTCTGGAGAGACGGTTATTGGTACAAAGTGCCGATAACAAGTCTGCACACGTCTCAGGTAGTGGATCCACCAGACGGGCGAGTGCCTCCGCTAACTCCTGCTGCCAGGGAACGAGGGCAAGAGGCTGAAGAGAGGCTCAATCGTCCGGCTACGGGTCCGGAAGACCGGCCTCTTTCGAGCCGGTGCGTGCGGCCCGTAAGGGTTGGTCCGCCGTTTATGGGTTCAGGTCCAGGAAGTCAAGAGAGCACCTTCCAGATTGTGCAGAGCCGTGACGTGGTGGTCGTTCGTCCGGAAGCCCATGAATCGCAGATGATTTACCTAGACGGACGTGCGCGTCCTCCTGAGAGCGTTCGTTTGTACAAGGGAGCAGCGCGCGGGCACTGGGAGGGCGATACGCTTGTGGTTGATTACACGAATTTCAAGGATTGGGGAATGGGCGGGACTTTCGCCTATGGCAACACCCAGAAGGTACATCTAACCGAGCGCTGGAAGCGCCTCGATGAAAACCACCTTCTTTACGGGTTCACCATGGAGGACCCGGGTACTTGGACGAAACCGTGGAGCATAGAATTCGTCATGTGGCGACTGACCGATCAGGAGCAACTCGTAGAGTATGCCTGCCATGAAGGCAACGTCGGTCTGGAGTTCACCTTGTCCGCGGCGCGGGCTAAAGAGAAAGAGCAAGAGAACGA
>DASPYR010000270.1:0-2655 GCA_035636675.1 Rugosimonospora sp.
CTCTTGTTATCTGCCACAACCAAAAAATCTTCGGTCAAGGTAGCCCGGTTACCGCGGCGACTTCAATCTCGACCATGACTCGCATACGCAGGAACGCCATGATCCGGGGACATTATTGGGGTGGATCGCTCACTCATCCTACCTTCTGAGCTCGTCCCCGACAGTCAGCAGGAACTGCAAGGTGCTCACATAAGTCCCGAGTTGGCGACGAACGGTCCGGAACCCTTATTCGTCATTTCCCCGAAGCCCGTTTTGGACCATGAGTGGCATATCTACGAGAAGACGACTGACCAGCCAAATGTCGGCTCCGTGCAGTCTCTGCAAACGAAAGACGGGATACCCGGAGCTTGCCACCCGTGATCGCTCCGTAGCGTCAGCCGTCATAAGATGCTCAAGCGGAGAGGCTGGCAACTTCCGAGCGATTTTCCGTCGGGATATTGGGAATATACTGCTCCTCGCGGAAGAATGGGCCATTCGCCTGCTGAAATGGAGGTACACATGAGTACATCGATTGTTCAGACAAAATCCGAAATCCTGCCTGAGATCACTCCTATTCCCCTGATGCAGCTTGCGACAGCGTTCTGGGCGTTTAAGACATTGGCAACTGCAGTTGACATGGACCTGTTCACCCGCCTCTCGACTTCACCCATGAATGCGCCAGAGACCGCGCGATGGTTCAACATCGACGAACGCCCCGCTGAAATGTTGCTGACGGGCTGCGCTGGTCTCGGCCTGCTCGATAAAACGGATGGCCGATATCACAATAGTGCTTTGGCCGAGACATTTCTGGCCCGGAGTGCACGTTACTATTTTGGCGGCTTCGTGACCATGCTCAATCGACGACTTTACTCCGGCTGGGACAGGCTTCCCGATGCCGTGCGTACGAACAAGCCGACGACCTGGGACCCTGACAAACAGAAGTCGCTTTTTGAGGGAGCTGATCCCGCAATGATGGGCACGTTCTGGCAGGCCATGCACTCGCTTTCCACTTTCACGGCTCGCGCGCTGGGCGAGGTGGTGGACTTCGGCAGGTTTCGAAAGCTGCTCGATGTTGGTGGCGGTTCCGGAGCTTACGACATTGAACTTTGCACGCGCTATCCGAACCTGTCGGCCACGGTGTACGACCTGCCGTTTGTGACGGAAATGGGTGCGAGGAATGTCGCCGAGGCGGGCCTAAGCGGCCGCATCGCAACCCACCCCGGAGATTTCTTCCGCGATCCGAAGTTTCCGGCTGACCACGACGTGATTCTGCTTTCGATGATCATGCATGATTGGAGCGAAGCCGACGACCGGGCGATTCTACGAAAGTGTTACGAAGCGCTGCCCGCGGGCGGAGCGGTGGTGATCAGCGAGCTGCTGGTAAATGACGAAAAGACCGGACCTGCGCCGGCGGCCCTCATGAGCCTGAACATGCTGATCGAAACCGTTGGTGGGCGGAACTACACGCCCGCCGAATACCGCGCGTGGATAAACGATGCAGGCTTCCACGACATTCGCGTGGTGTGGTTTGAAGCGGCAGGCGCAAACGGAGCGGTGATCGGATACAAGCCGGAATGATTCGTGAGCAACTCCTGCCCCATTTCCCCGCGTGCGGCCGACTGCTCGCCAAGGGAGGGTGAAGTGTATGGCTCCTCTTACTGGAAAAGTCGCAATTGTCACTGGGAGCTCAAGAGGTATCGGGCGCGCCATCGCCGAGCGTCTGGGCAAGGACGGTGCATCCGTGGTGGTCAACTACGTCCGTAACGCCGACAAGTCTAGAGAGGTCGTGTCGGCGATTGAGACCGCAGGAGGGCGCGCAATCGCCGTGCGGGCCGACATGAGCCAGATCGCCGATGTCCGCCGCCTTTTCCAGGAGACCCTAGACCAGTTCGGCCGCCTCGATATTCTGGTGAACAACGCGGGTTGGTTTCAGCCGCACCCCATAGCGGAAGTCACGGAGGACGAGTTCGACGCGGCGTTCGCTCTGAACGCTAAGGGAGCCTTTTTTGCTTTTCAGGAAGCCGCACGTGGTATGGGGGACGGAGGTCGGATCATCAATATCTCTTCGTGCTCCACGGCGATGAGCCTTCCGGGCTTCGCTGTGTACGTGGGGAGCAAGGCAGCGGGCGAGCAATTCGCCAGGGCGCTCGCCAAGGAACTGGGAGGGCGCAGCATCACAGTCAACACCGTGTCCCCCGGCTTCACCGAGACCGACATGTTGCCGCAAGATCCCGAGTGGAGAAAGATGGGAGCACAGATGTCCGCTCTGGGTCGGCTGGGACAAGCGGACGACATTGCGGACGTTGTCGCGTTTCTGATCAGCGAGCAGGGCAAGTGGATCACCGGGCATAACATTCAGGCCTGCGGCGGTGTCGTGATGTAGAGGATCGTCGCCCTTGATGTAGTGTGGCTCCTAAGCCTTTCGGGATTGCGCCCGAGTAACGGCTATCCGGAAACAATCCACTTGGACGAATCGAGCTTCGGCCCTACATGGCAGAAAGCGCATGACATTCCGACGCGGTACGGCCGGACCAGCTACGGGTACGCTGGATTCGGGCAAGACGCCTCCAGGCAGCTTCGCCAAAGTACAATTCAAGCCGCTCAACTTGGCGGGTGATGCACTGTTCGCACAGAATTTTACCCCGCTTTCCACTGCTGGCGGCTACTACAGCTTCG
>DASPYR010000271.1:0-3045 GCA_035636675.1 Rugosimonospora sp.
CCGAACTTCAGCACCCATACAGACAGATGGTTTTTCTGGCGGCGACGGGACTCAGGGCGAGCGAACTGCTCGCTTTGAAATGGTGCGATATTAATTTTGAGTCGTTGGAGATTTGCCTGAACCGCGGAGTCATACACCAGGTTGTAGGGGACCTAAAGAAAAGACGGAGGCCTCACGGAAACCACTACCATTGGACCCGGACTTGGCTCACTCGCTCTCGCATGGCGGCGAACGTCGCCGTACAACCAGGAGCACGATTGGGTTTTTGCAAGTCCAGAAATGCAAGGCGAACAGCCCTACTGGCCCGAGAATCTCTTGCGCCCACACATTCGCCCTGCGGCAAAAGGATGTGGCATTAGCAAGCCGATTGGCTGACACACGTTTCGCAACGCATTTGAAGGCGAATGGTGAGGAAGTAAAGGTCGTTCAAGAATCTTTGCGGCACACCAACAGCCGGATCACGCTGGATACGTACACGCAAGCACTGACGCCGGCAAAGAGGGAAGCGCAAACCAAAGTTGTCCGAATGATTCTGCCAGAGAGGACTCAAACGGCCGCAGCGGGATGAGGGAAGTGAATCTTCTTAATGTTCCTTTTAGTTCCCACGCCGGAGAGCCAAACTTTAAGGTCATGATTTACCGTGTTTTATAACGTTTTTAATAAGGTCCCAATCCGGTTAACGGTGTGGTCTGCGAGTTATGACACAGCTGTTGTCGCACGTTGCGGCATAGAGGATAGAGATAAATGTCCTTTGGCGCCAAGCCGTGAGCTCGGTGTTCGCTATCCATCCTGCCACGTCCTTGCGTTTGTCCTACGAGAATCCAATTCGCCGCTCGATAGCAGGTGCCACGGAAGCGGCGCGCGTCCACCAAAGTCTCCAGCAGAAGCGGCCGATAGCCATAGCGCAGTTCCCAGTCACCGGGAAGTTGCCGTGCGCACTGCCCCAGGATTTTGCTGGCTAATCCGCGCACATGAACCCAAGGCAAAATCAAATATCTACCGTTATTCACCACCAATTGCAGATTCTGCGCTTTCTGCTCCTGGTTCCATCCGATCCACTGATCGCGTGGGGCCATCTTCCAAGCCGGAGAAGACCACAACAGACAGGCCAGTACCTGCTCTCCACTCCGCCGGGAGCGCACCAGGTAGCGGAGATTTGCTCCTATCGGCACGCGGTAGGTCAAGTAGTGATACCGCTCGATCAGCTCGGTCCACAACCGGCTCTCGCTGCGGCTCTCGATCACCCGCAACTCCAGTGGTGCGAACTCCCCCGCGCTTCCTTCCAGCATGGCTTGTGGAGCGCTCGCCTCGCTCAGTCGAATGCGGCGCGGTCCTTGCGGTCCCGAATTCCTTACCGGCGGCAGAGTCAGCCAGCCCTGGTCGCGCAGGCGTTCCAGCAGCCTCCGGCATTCCTGGTCCTTCAATCTCCCGTTCGCTCGCGTCCAGTCCAATAGCTCGCAAACGGTGCGCGCTATTTCCGTGATCCCCAAACCGGCATAATCCCGCGCAATCTCCCGTATCAACTCCAATTCCTGTTTCGAGAACAGCCGGCCACAGAAACGCACGGGGAGAAAAACACCTCCCGCTTCTCGCACCGAGCGATCAGGAATGAGTAATGTCACGGTTGGACAGCCGCCGAGACAGGTCCCACCGGGGGCGAGGTCGCATGCAGAGCTAGGAGCTCCCGCGGAACGGCACTCTCTGGCGTCGACGACAAGAGTCTCCCGCCCGCCTTCGCCGCCCGCGAGGAATCCGGAGTGGCTTCTCGGGTCCCTGGCACCAGATCGAGAATCTTGTGCTGGTCCCGGCCACAGAGTAATTCCAGCAAAACAGCGAAGGGCTTTTTGCCTTGCTGCTTGGCCGTTTGCAGAATGCTGGTGAGCACGGCCTGGGCGCGAGCTCCCCGTGGGGTGCGGTTGCCGCCCCAGTTCTTGCGCGCGCCGATTAGGGCGCGGATGGCGCGCTCACTGACATTGTTCGTGGCATCCAGCCCAGGACAATAGAGGAAGGTAAAGAGGTAGGGTCGCTCGTGATCGAGATGGTTCCGGAACCTGCGGTTGGCCGGATCCCGGCCCGGGTTGTTCAACACGCGATCGAGCTTGACTTCCAGACGTCCCGTCGCGGTCAACAATCCGTGCAGGGAGATCTCCTTGTTCTTGTAGCGCTCGGCCAAGGCCAGGGCTTGCTTGAACACCTCTTGCACCCGCAGCGGGAAGCGTGCGGCGCGAGCCGAGGCGCTCTCGATCAGTTTCTTCGCGCGGTCGAGTAGATGGTTAAGGCAGCTCTGATGGCCCGCTTTCAGAAATTTATAGTAGACCTGCCATCCATCGTGAGTCAGCCAACCCTTGTAGTCGGCTCCCAAGATGGAAGCCGCTTCGTCAAAGCCACGGCCCGGCAAAATGTCGCAGAAGGTTACCTGCTCGCTCACCGCCACCCAGAGCCAGCGCAATTGCGCGGCCACATTCCACCCGGTCTCGTCCATGCCGTTCACCATACTTCGTCGGGCGGCATCCCGCAGAGCGTGCCAGGTGGGCGCTCCACGCCGTGCCACGCGGTCTACGGCGCGGGCAATGGTGCTGCGGTTCACCTGCAATTGAAAGCCGTCCCGCAGTACCGCGGCCACATCGGCGTGGGGCATCGCCAAGTCCTTATTCATCCTGACGGCGAGTGCCAACGCCTCGGGCCCCAACTGCACCTTCGCCGCTCCTAGAGCGTCAGAGGTCTGTCGCGAATCGCGCCCTTGCACTCGTTTGTGGCACTTCTCACAATGGCCGATGTCGATATCGAAGCGTCGCCAGATGGTCTTGCGCACGATTTCCTGCTGATATTGCGACTCGGTCCGATCGAAGACCACGCGCCCCCGGCAGCTACACCGCCGAGGCAGGGGCACGGGAACGATTTCGTCCACCTGCTTGGGAGGGAGTTTGCAGTATCGTCGACCATAAGCCGCACCCGGCTTGCGCCCCGGCGTTTTCGGATGCTCTTTTCGCGTGCCCCGAGAGAAGGGAGCCGCTTGTCGCTTGTTGGCCCGCTGGGCTTCTTCCA
>DASPYR010000272.1:0-6208 GCA_035636675.1 Rugosimonospora sp.
TTTGCCGCGCAAGGCCGTCTCGTGCACGGCGCGATAGCCGAAATCGATCAGCTTCTCCGGATGGCCCGGCACGAAACTCGCGGTGTCTCCCGCGTGCCCGGTATCGGTGGACGCGGTTGCATATCCTCTGCGCAGCGCCGCCGCGAGCGCGGCGTATTGGATAAAGCCGTTCCAGCCGCCGTTCCCGACCTCCTGGAACTTGCCGTTCCAGCCGGAAAGCGGCAGCCAGGTTTCCGACTTGATGTCGGAGTCTTGCGAGGGCTTGATCGTCAACGCCACGCGGCAGAACTCCCGAAGATCGGCGAAGCCTTCCGCCGCGCCTGCCGGTGGTTTGAAGGCGCCTGCGGGAACGACTTGCGCCGAAGTGACGGTCGCGTCCGGCAGTCTGAGCGATGACAGGCGCATGCACGCCGCCGCGTCCACGGAGTGCGTCGCGGGCGGCGCATCGGCGTTCACGCTAACGGCCACATAGGTGAGCCCGCCCAGCAGGATGCCCAATGTGACGGCGCCCGCGATCCTCATCAGCGTTACACCTCTTCATCTTAGTTGTCGCAAGGTACGAATGTCATTCTGAGGAGCGAAGCGACGAAGAATCCCTCATTTGCCTTTTTCCCAGAGAGATTCTTCGCTTCGCTCAGAATGACAAAGCAACTGGCCTTTTCCGCGGTGCGGCACAAAATCCCCACCCTTTCCCGAAAAGCAGAAAGGGTGGGCTACAAAAGACGGCAATGATCGCGTCAGGCGCGCTGGGTGGAGGTGGCGCCGGCGCGCATGGCCTTAAGCACGCGTTCCGGCGTGAACGGCGCTTCGCGCAGGCGCGCTCCGGTGGCGTCGAAGATGGCATTGGCAATGGCCGCGGGAACGGGCCCAATCGAGGGCTCGCCACCGCCGAGCGCGGGCATCTCCGGCCGGTCGATCAGCGTGATGTCGATTTGCGGGATCTTTTCGTACCGCAGAATCGGGTAGCCGGCCCAGTCGAGGTTCTTGATTCCGGAGGCGTCGAAGAGCACTTCTTCCATCAGCGCGCGGCTGGTGCCCTGAATGACGTTGCCCTCGATCTGATTTTTCAGGCCGTCGGGATTGATGATCAAGCCGCAATCGTGCGCGACGGCGATTTTTTTGACGGTGACTTCGCCGCTCGATTTGTCGACTTCGACTTCGGCGGTAACCGCGACCACGGAGTTGGAGCGGGCGCTCACGGCGATGCCGCGCCCGGCAGCGATGTTGCCGTTCGAGCCTGACGCGGGGGCCGGCGCGGGCGCCGGACGCGCCTGCCAATTCGCCAGCTTGGCCACGGCTGCGAGGGCATCCGTGGCTCGCTTGTTGGGCGCGGCGTAGCGCATGCGGAACTGCACGCCGTCCACGCCCTGCGCGGCGGCCAGCTCATCCATGAACGATTCGCTGGCGAACATGCGGGCCAAATCTCCCGGCGCGCGCAGGGGCGAAGTTCGCAGAGGAGTGGGATCGGGCTGCACCCAGGGGATGGCTGACGCCACGATTCTTTGATTGTCGAAGGTGTAAGTGTCGCCGCCGCCTCCGGTGCCATTCGGGAAGCCTTGGCCCTTGCCCTTCAGCCCAAGTTGCCGCGAAGTCACCAGAGGCAGATCGTTCGCCTCGGTCCAGGGAAAGCTGCGGTCGAGAAAATCCCAGGCGACGACTTTGCCGCTCGAGTCCACGGCCGCGCGCACGGTGAGCAATTGCGCCGGGCCCTTGGGCTCCCAGCCATGTTCATCCTCGCGCATCCATTGCACGCGCACCGGCTTGCCGACGGCGCGGGACATGACCACAGCGTCTTCGGCGGCGTCGTCGGTGCCCAGCCGGCCATAGCAACCGGAAGCTTCGCGGTAGAGGACCTGAATTTGGTTCTCCGGCACGCCCAGCAGAGCGGAGACGCGCTTGCGCGTGTCGAAGATTCCCTGCGACGGCGCCCAGATAGTCACTTTGTCGCCGCGAACATCTGCGATGGCGCAGGAAGGCGCGAGCATGCCATGCATCTGGAAGGGCCAGCGGTAGGTGGCTTCAAAGGTTTTGCTGCCTTGAGAGAGCGCCGCCTCCACGTTTCCGCGAGGGGGCATTCCCGGCCGCTCCACGAAGCCCTTGGTGTTTTTCAGGTAATCGTAAACGGCGTCCGGATTGGCGGGCATCTTTGTGTCCGGAGTCGACCAGGTGACTTTCAGCGCCTTGGCGGCCCGGATCGCGGCCCATTCGGTCTGCGCCACGACGCCAACGAAGCTACCTTCACGTACAACTTTAACTATTCCAGGAATATTCTTGATCGAATCTTCGTCGATGCTGGCCGGCTTTGCGCTCACCGTGGCCGGGCGAACCACACGACCGTGCAGCATTCCCGGAACGCGGACGTCTTGCACATATGTGAATTGCGCCGTGAACTTCGGGGGCAGGTCAACGCGCGGCACCGACTTGCCGACGGTTTTGTAGTCCTTGTAGTTCTTGGCCGGAACATCCGGCGCCACTTTCAGCCCCCAGCCGTTGCCCGTGGCGGGAATCTGTACATTGAAGCGCTTGCCGCCGAGCAGATTGGCGTAGGAAACCTTGTGGCCATTGCCCATGACGCTTACGACGCCATCGGTCACCGTAAGCTGCGAAACGGGCGCGCCGAGACGCGCTGAGGCCAGCTTCAGCAACTCCTGGCGCGCTGCCGCTGCCGCCTGACGCAATTGCGGGCCGGCCAGTTCGATGGTTCTGCTGCCGGCGGTAATGCCCTGGTCGACAGCCGTGGTCGTGTCGCCGGTGATCATCTTGATTTGCTTGAACTGCACGTCCAGCTCGTCGGCGACGATCTGGCCCAGCGCGGTTTCCACGCCCGTGCCGAGATCCACTTTGCTCGAGAAGACCGTAACCATGCCGTTGCGGCCGATGGCGATCCAGGAATCGAGCGAAGTCGCCTGAAGGTCTCCGGCGAGGTCCGGCCCGGCGCTGAGTTGCGCCAGGGCATGAGAAACCGGGCCGAAAAGGTTGAAGCTCACAACCAGCGCGCCGGTGCCCTGGAGAACTTCTCTGCGGGAAAGTTTCGAGTTCATGTTCATCCTCCTCACGCCTTCACGCTGGCGGCGCGCTTGATGGCGCGAATCACGCGCACGTGGCTGCCGCAGCGGCAGAGATTTCCGTTGAGCGCCTGCTTGATCTGATCGTCCGTGGGATTTGGATTCTTATCCAGGAGCACTTTCGCCGTCATGATCATGCCATTCATGCAGTAACCGCACTGCGCGGCCTGCTCTTCGATGAACGCGGTTTGCAGGAAATGAGGATGCTCCAGGCTCCCCAAACCTTCGAGCGTGGTGATGCTGCGGTTCTGCGCCGCCGTGACGGGAATGCTGCAGGAGCGCACCGCGCTTCCGTCCATGATCACCGTACACGCGCCGCACTGGCCCAATCCGCAGCCGAATCTGGGCCCGTGCAGTTCGAGATCATCGCGCAAGACATACAAGAGCGGGGTGGTGGGATCGGTGTCCACAACCCGAGATTGGTTATTCACTCGAAGCGAGATTCGCGCCATGCGAGTTTCCTTTCTGGTTCTCGACTTTTTTGACATGCGAAAGATTTCGCCCGGGGCGGTCTGGTGACTTTCGCGCGGATGCCGTTGCGCGGCGAGGATGCGCCTCGGCGCAACCGGCCCGGGCCGTCCAGTTAAGGGACAGCGGATAGCTTACAACGTTTAGCCCGAGCCGGCGGCGAGAATTTTTCGGCATGCGGCACTCAACAGGTAAACGGTCTTCAGAGCGCGCTAGAAAGCTCCTGGCCATTGGCAAAGACAATCTTGTCCAGATGCATCACGGGCTTGCCGTCCTTAGCGGGATTGCCGATGGCGGTGATCTGGTCGCCGGGCTTTAGCGTATCTCTCCTCCAGCCGGCCCTGGTTAGCATGGCTAAGGCACCCAATTCGGCGCTCCACTTTTCAATGGCGCCCTTCTCATTTTTCACGTCGAGATAAATGTAGGCATGGGGGTTGGTCCAGTCGAAGCTAGTTACGGTCCCTTTCACGGTGGTCGAGCGGGTCATGTCGAACCAGGACACAAACCCATGATGAGCGAACGTCGATCCTGTAAGCGAAAGCAGCAGAAGAACCACGGTAGCAGGAAAGATCAGCGGCTTATTCCTCATGGCGAATCGTCCTCTCCTCTTGTTTCTTCCCGCACGATTATTTTTCCTGGTAGTGGTACTTGTTATTCTCTTCGCAGACGAATTCCTGAATCTCCCAGCCGGGCTTCAATTTGTAAACTTGCTGAGCCGTGATGGGCTTGGTGTACGCCATGGGATCGTCGATCGTGAAGTCCTCCGCGAGCGTGTCGTGGTCGACGCGACGGATGCGCTCAACCACGTGCATGGCTTCGCTATGGGGGAGTCCGCCGCCGTCCAGCCAGGTCTTATCGTTGAAACCGATGGTATCCACAACCAGCGTGCCGCCTTCCCATTTGCCAATGGAGTCACCCGCATAAGTGGGGTCCAAATCTTTGGGGTGCTGCCGATTCATATGGATTTGGCGCATCACCGATACGCCCTCGTGAATAATGAGGACGCGCGTGGGCACTTGAAAGATTTCCATGGGGTAAGGCACAGCAATCATGAACCGCGGCAGTCCCTCCGGCAGACAACCTAGATTGGGATCGTTGGTCTGAGGGTCGGTCGCCTTGAATTTCATTTCCGCCCAAGGTGTGAAAGGCGCGCCTCCGTTCGGAAACAGCCTGGGCTCAAACTTTTCCACTAGCCAGACGCCGGAAATGTCCGGTACCGGTCCCGGGTGGGCCGCATCTTGACCGCGCGTCGCGGGTACGAGCGCCAACATCGCCGCCACGGCTGCCGCAGAAAAGATCAAGCCATTCCGCACTGGTGACCCCCTCCTGGCTTCTGATTTCGTTGGTTTGATTGAGGGGTAAGGTACCACGCTGTCGTCGCCCAGCCAAGCGTCCGCAATTCTTGCGCTTCAGTCCGGCAATCTTCGCGCACAGGGGATTCGCCCCGAAGGGCGGCGCTACATTTTGTTTTCCTGCTACCATGTGCGTTCACCTTACTGGTTTCTTGCCAGCGATGCGCGGCCTTTGATGCGGCACAAAAAATACCTGCGGATGATCGTGCTGGTTGTCGTGCTCGCGGCCATCGCGGGCTGGCAGATTAAACGCGAATACCGGCCGCCGGTTTTGAAGGCGGGCCTGCGGCTTTACGCTTACATCGCCAATGCCGGCGATGGAAGCGTCTCCGTGGTGGATCTGGTGGCGCTGAAAGCCATCGCCACAATTCCGGTGGGGCCTGTTCCTTCCGGGCTGCGTGTGTTGACTCCGCGCAAGGAGATTTGGGGCGTATCCCGCCTATCGAGCTTACCGGGCGGCGACGGCGGATACGCCTGGGTGATCAGCGCCGACACGGGACGCGTGATCTCGCGCATCGCCGTCGGGCCGTTTCCTTCCCCCGTAGAATTTTCCGCCGATGGCCAGCGCGCCTACATCGCTTCTTCGGGATCGAACCAGATTGTGCGCATTGATACGGCGACGAAGCAGATCAGCGGCCGCGCGCGTACGGGACGGCGTCCGTGGCTCGCGCGCCTCACTCCCAACGGCCGCCTGCTGCTCGTTCCCAACCGCGACGATTCCTCGCTGCAGATTTTTGACGCGCAGACGCTCGTCTCGCTTGCCACTGTTACGGTGGCTGAACATCCGGAAGAAGTGGTAGTCCTGCCGGATAGCTCGGCGGCTTTCGTATCGGCCGCCGATGCGAAGGAAATCTCCGTGGTCGATCTAAAGAGAAACGTCCTGCTCAGCAACCTGCAGCTGGGCGGCGCGCCGCACGCCATGATCCTCAAGCCGGATGGCGGCGAACTCTACGTCACCGTGCCGGATTTGCACGCCATCGAGATCATCAATACCTGGACGACGGAAATCTCCGAATCCATGCTGGTGGGACTCGCGCCGGAAACCGGCGTGCTTAGCGCGAATGCCGATGCGCTCTATCTTTCCGATTCCGCGGCCGGACGCGTGCTGCCGATTGCCATCGGCGCGCGGCATTTGGCCCTGCCCATCACGGTTGGGCGCGAGCCGGTGACGTGCACGATGGACCCCAGCGGCGAGCTTCTGCTCGTGGCGAATCAGGAGTCGAACGATCTGGCGGTGATCCGCCTGCGCACTTCGAGTTTGCTAACGATGGTGCCCGTCGGCTCGCACCCAACGGAGATCGTCTCGCTGCTATTTTAGGAGGA
>DASPYR010000273.1:0-6795 GCA_035636675.1 Rugosimonospora sp.
TACAGCTACACAGGAGAGCTGCTTGATCAGGCAGAATTGGTCTAAACGCCCAACATCGGAGCGGCGGATTTCGCCCGCGGGCTCACAGGTGCAAAACTCGGCTCAGATTGTGCGGATCGGACGACCAGCGAGAAACGCGCGAATGTCCTCGACCGCATCGCCATAACATTGGCGATAATTTTCGACTGTCACGTAGCCCAGATGCGGCGTGAGCACAACCTTATCGAGTTTGCGCAGCGGATGATCGGCCGGCAACGGCTCTTCGTCATATACGTCCAGCGCGGCTCCGGCGAGCTTCCCGTTCGTGAGCGCATTGATCAGAGCGCGCTCTTCGACGATAGGTCCGCGAGAAGTATTGATCAGGTAAGCTCCCGGCTTCATCAGGGCCAACTCGCGCGCCGTCAACAGCCCTCGAGTGCGCTTGCTCAACACCAGATGAATCGTCACGAAATCAGCGCGCTGAAATAGCTCGTCCTTTTCGACCCGCGTTGCGCCAAGCGAACTGGCGTGTGCCGCGGTCAAATTTTGGCTCCAGGCGATCACTTCCATCTGCAAGGCGCGGCCGACCCTGGCGACTTCGCTGCCCAGCTTGCCCAGGCCCAATATCCCGAGGACCTTGCCATTCAGGCCCACCCCGACCGTGGTCTGCCATCCTCCGCTGCGCATCCGCTGAGCCTCTTGCGGGATATGGCGCGCTAGCGCAATGATCAGCCCCCAGGTGAGCTCGGCCGTCGGAGGCGTAAGCATGCCCGTGCCGCTGACCACGATTCCGAGTTCGGCGGCTGCCTTGGCGTCAATGGCAACATTGCGCATGCCTGTGGTCACCAGAAGCTTCAGGTTGGGCAGGCGTTCAAGCAGGGACCATGGAAAATGGGTTCGCTCGCGCATAGCCACGATCACTTCAAAGTCACCCAGGCGTTTCGCCAGGGTATCTTCGCCCGATAGCCTTTCGTGAAACGCCTGGACCGTGACCTCCGGGCCTAGGCTCTTCCAATCGGCCAGCGAAAGAGCTACACGCTGATAATCGTCAAGAATGGCCACTCGCGTCATCACTCAAGGCCTCGGCACTCCACACATTGGCCACACTCCATCTCGCGGCGGGTCGCGACACCTGCATCGGAAACGACGGAATTATGCTACAAACGCTGAGCCGAAATGTCTGCTACCGCCGTTTTGCCGGATGTGGGACAGCGCGCGACGCGGCTTATCGCTCGCCGCCTGTTGCCATTTCTTTTTGTCCTCTACGTAATTGCCTTTCTGGATCGGGTCAACGTGGGTTATGCGGGCCTGGAGATGTCGCGTGACCTGAACTTCAGCGATCGCGTCTTTGGTCTGGGCGCCGGCATTTTCTCCATCGGCTACTTTCTGTTTGAAATACCGGGCGCGTTGATCGTGGAGCGCTGGAGCGCACGCAAATGGATTGCGCGGATCCTGGTGACTTGGGGATTGGTTACCATTCTGATGGCGGCGGTGCACACACCGCGTCAATTCTACCTGGCTCGATTCCTGCTCGGAGTCGCGGAAGCAGGCTTTTTCCCGGGCATCGTCGTCTATCTCACCCATTGGTTCCGCTACGAGGATCGCGCCAAAGCGGGAGCTATCTTTATGGCTGCGATCCCTATGTCCAGCATCATCGGTTCGCCCCTGGCCGGGTGGATTCTGAGCCAGCATTGGGCTGGTATTGCGGGCTGGAGATGGCTCTTCGTGGTGGAGGGATTTCCGGCAATCTTATTTGGGATTCTCACGCTTGTTTATTTGACCGACTGGCCGCCGCAGGCGCAGTGGCTCGCCGCGGATGAACGCGCCTGGATCCAGTCAGAACTCGACCGCGAGAAAGCCGCGAAATCAAGGGTTCGCGCCTGGACCATATGGCAAGCCATGCGCAGCCGCCAAGTGATTCTGCTTACGCTGGTTTATTTCTTCGCCATCATCGGAATCTATGGTTTCGTGATCTGGTTTCCAACGATCGTGCAGCGCGCCACAAACCTTCCAAATATGGCTGTCACTCTGCTTTCCGCCTTACCTTATGTGGCCGGTCTGGCCGCTATGATTTGGAACGGATGGCATTCGGATCAAACCGCCGAAAGGCGCTGGCATACTGCCTTTCCGCTGTTTCTTGGTGCGGGATGCCTGGCTGTGGCCATTCGTTCGAGCGCTCATCTGCCCTTGGCCTTTCTGTGCATGGTTATCGTCGGCGCGTGCACCACGGCGTTCATGCCCAGCTTCTGGGCCTTGCCCACGGCGATCCTCACCGAGTCCGCTGCCGCCGCGTCGATTGGATTGATCAATTCTGTTGCCAACCTCGGTGGGTTCGCCGGCCCCTTTTTTATCGGTTATCTGCGGACGCGGACAAATTCGTTTACGCCAGGACTGGTGTTTCTTCTGGTTTGCATGGTCCTGTCGGGGCTGCTGGCCCTGCTGCTTCACATTCCCGGCACGGGTGATTGAGGGCACCCGTTTTCGCGGAAGCAGGGCAGTTTCCGGAATCGGCGGCATGGCCCCGGGAAAATCAGCGCGCTGATCGAAGCAATGCCGGAGGCTCTGGTGCGGTGTACGTGGCCACAAGATCGCGATCCGGCGGCTCGACCAGAAGGCGGGGGTGAAGCGCCGCATGTTGTGGCTCATACTTCAGGATCGGAGAGACGAAAACAGGGGTTAGGCCCTTTTCAATGTAACCCAGTTTCTGGGCCGCGGCTTCAGAGAGATCGAGAACGCGATGCAAACGCAGGTTGGGGCCACGGTCCGTCACGGTAACGGTCACCGACCGGCCGTTTTCCAAATTGACCACGTGAAGCACGGTACCCAGGGGCACATACCAAGAGGCCGCAGTTAGCTTGCGGCGGTCAAACTTCTTTCCATTCGCCATCGGCCGGCCCTGATGCTGTATTCCGTACCAGGAGGCGATTCCTACCGAGTGAGACTTGGTGTTACCCGTAAGGACCTTGTTCAAGGTTGCCGCAGAAATCATGGAAACCGACAGCAGGCTTGCTGCGAAAATGGTTACCGCTATTCGTAGCTTGGTCTGCACGTTTATCCTCCCAAACTGCTGACTTCTGTCGGCAGCGCTTGGGCTGCCTTCACCTCGGCTCCTCCTTTAGCCTTTAGGTTCCTCAAGTCAGGGTTGAAACCGTGATGATGGGAACTAATCTACCGGTCGGCCGTGCGGGCGGACCATGGCCGAAAAGCTTCATTCTCTGGGTACGGGCGTACTAGGAGAAGATCTACGCTATTTAGCAATAACCAGCTGAAAAATAAGCGGATAGCTTCTGGCCCACTCGGGGTTTGAGTCTGGAACTCCAGCTCATTAGAACCGGCGGCCGAAGCAGGTGAAGCCGAAGTGAGTAGGATTACACAATAACCCCAATATTGTCAAGGAAAGTTTCACTAAAGCATTGATAATGAAAAACTTAGTGGAGCTGACAAAGAGCTTTTCGGAAACTAGGCCTTGAGGCTGGCCTCCAACAGATCGGCCCAATGGGAGAGATCGCTCAGCGAAGGCTCATGGGTGCGTTCCAATTCGATCGGCGTTATGGATATTTGGCCATTAAAAACAGCGGCGTAATCGCTTTCAGGGTCGGGCGCACCCGCCACCGGCTCCTCGTTAAGCCAGTAATAAGTTCGGCCGCGGGGGTCTGCGCCTTCCTGGAGCACGGTCCGGGTCACTTTGCCGGACTGGCGCGTCAGCCGCACCCCGCCATTCCAGTCGAGCGGCACATTTACATTAAGCAATACGCCCGAAGGTAACCCCTCTTGCAAGATAAGCTCCGCGAGCCGCCTAGCAAACAGCGCGGCATGGTCATAGACAAATCCGTTGCCGCGGTGCGCCAAGGAGATCGCAATTGCCGGAACGTGGTTGATAACGGCCTCCGTGGCCGCGCCCACTGTGCCGGAATAGAACACGTTCTCGCCCAAATTTGGGCCTTTGTTGATCCCGGAGATCACCAGATCCGGGGGCTTCGGGAATAGCCGATGCAGCGCCACCATCATGGCATCAGCCGGCGTTCCCTCGATGGCCCATTCGCGTTCGGCTATTTGCTCACAGAAGATGGGGTGGCGCACGGTGAGCGATTGAGCCGCGGCGCTCCGTTCCTGGCTAGGCGCTACGACGCTAACGGTGGCCAACCCCTCGAGGCCTTTGAGCAATGCCCGCAGACCCGCGGCATGGATTCCATCGTCATTTGTTACCAGGATATCAGGCACGTTGCTCGTGGAGGGCTGGCAGAGTTGAAAGTACTGGCTTGGCGCCAATCATTCGACTGCTCTTCTGTGCAAAATGGTCGGGACGACTGGATTTGAACCAGCGACCTCACGCACCCCAAGCGTGCGCGCTACCAGGCTGCGCCACGTCCCGACCGGCGGAATAAGCGCTTGTCTTCACCCGTTGGCGAGGCCGAAAATGCGCTTTTGAGCCTATCACTCGGTTTCCAGCAGCGTCAAGAACGTGCGCAGCGAATCCCGCAGGTCGAGCAGCACTTTGCGGCTGATATTCGGACGGGTATCGCTCCGAGGCGCCGGAAAGCGCTTCGCTTCGTTGGCGCCGGACGCCGATTCAGCCGGCCCTTCGTGGACGTCGCGCAGGTGGCGGCGCGCACCGGCGATGGTAAAGCCTTCGTCATACAAGAGCCGCTTTATCAAAAGTACCGTATCAACGTCTTTTCGCCGATAGAGCCGATGTCCCTTCGGACTTTTCACCGGCTGCAACATGGGGAATTCTGTTTCCCAGTAGCGCAGGACAAACGGCTTCGTATCGGTGAGGCGGCTGACTTCGCCGATGCGAAATAGATTTTTATCTGCGGCGATTTCCTGATGGCCGTTCGCGGGCATTACGGCCCTATCCTATGCCGATTTGCACGCAAGTCAATCGGCTCTGCGTCGCTTTTGCGCCGGACGTTCCCGATCATCACGTGCGCGCTCCCGAAAACGCTGAATGAAACGAATGGGCGATCCGAAGAAATCGAAATGCTCGCGCAAGCGGTTTTCGAGGAAGCGCTCATAGCTGAAATGCAGCCGCTGACGCTGGTTGGTGAAGAGGATAAAAGTCGGCGGCGAAACCGCGGATTGCGTCATGTAGTAGATTTTCACGCGGCGGGCCGCGGGCGAAGTTCCGCGCGCCAGGTCGACACTTGCCAGCCAGCGATTCAGTTCGGCAGTGGAGATTCGCCGCTTCCGTGCTTCAGCGACGCGATCAATGAGGCCATAGAGTTTTTCGACGTGTTCGCCGGTGAGCGCGGAGACAAAAATGATTGGCGCATAGGGTAGAAACTTAAGCCTCTCGCGCACCAAGATTTCGTAGTCGGCGGCTAATTGCTTTGGATCTGCTGAGAACTGCTTCGCATTTCGAGTTCGTTCCTCTTGTGGTGGCTTGCCGCGCTGCTTCTGCGCCTCCTGAGCGGCTTCCTGAGCTTTTTCGAGTGCCAGATCCCACTTATTCATGACCACGATTACGGAGCGACCCGACTGCTGGGCGTAGCCGGCAATGGTTGCGTCACCCGCGGTAACACCGATGGCCGCGTCAGCCACCAATAGAGCCAGGTCCGCGCGTTCCAGATGCTTACGGGCCATGATTACACTCAGCTTCTCAGCGATCAGCTCGGTTTTACCTTTGCGCCGAATGCCTGCCGTATCGATAAAGCGATAGCCTTTCTGGCTGCGGAGCACGACCGTGTCCACGGCATCTCGGGTGGTTCCGGGTTCGGCAGAGACAATGGAGCGCTCCGCGCCGGCCAATTGATTCAGCAAAGTCGACTTTCCGACGTTCGGCCGGCCGATGATGGCCACCTGCACTTCCGTTGTTTCCGGAGCACCGCCGTCGGCTTCGGATGGTGGAAAATCGCGCGTTAACGCGTCCAGGAGAGTGTCCACCCCTAAGCCATGCTCCGCCGAGAGCGGAAATATCTCGGCCCCAATCTCGTAAAATTGAGCCGCGAGGTCCTGCAGTCGCTGGGTGTCGACTTTGTTGACGGCGACGACGAACGGCTTGCCCGTTCGCCGCAAGCGCCGAGCCAGCTCCAAATCGAGCGGAGTCGCACCGGCACGAGCGTCGACTACAAGCACGAGAGCGGTTGCGTCGGCTATCGCGGCTTGCGCTTGCTTGAGAATCTCGCGGGGGATGGCCGCGCGGTCGTCGGGCAGCAGACCGCCGGTGTCCACGATTTCAAACGGCCGCCCGAGCCAGGCGGCAGTGCCGTAAATACGATCGCGAGTGATCCCCGGCTCGTCCGTGACGATCGACCGGCGAGTTCCCGTGAGCCGATTGAAGAGCGTCGACTTCCCTACGTTGGGGCGCCCAACGATAACGACGGATGGCAGTTTTGGATTCATGCGTCTGTGTTTCTCTGGCTGCCCTTGGTTCAGCTTATCCTATAAGATGGCCGGGTTATAAGTGGGGCATAAGATGTCAACGGCACGCATCAACCAGGCAGAAAGGGAGCACCTGCGCTTCAAGGAGCGGCTGCTCGAAATTCGTCGCGGCTTTGAACCCGCCTTCTGGGTGGCGAACATCACCGAGCTTTTTGAACGAGTGGCCTACTACGGACAAGCCGCCGTCCTGGCCATCTTCCTGCACGAATCCCTTCACCTCTCGACAGAGCAAACTGGGACGCTTATCGGATGGTTTGGCTTCGTGGCCTGGTTTCTGCCGATCCTCGGCGGCAGCCTGGCAGATCGCTTTGGCTTTCGCAAATCGCTCGCGTTGGCCTATCTGACCCTTGCAATCGGATACTTTCTGATGGGCTCTCTGACTGCGGGTTGGATGGCTCCCCTGAGGCAGGCGCTTCCGCTCTTCTGGGTCGTGCT
>DASPYR010000274.1:0-4015 GCA_035636675.1 Rugosimonospora sp.
GCGACGGGGGTGCAAAGCGCGGCGAATTTGCGCGCGCGTCGCTGCTGCGCGCGGGAAAGCGGCGTGTGGACGTGATAACATCGAGATGTCATGTCCGGAGCGATTCACGTTCCGCTCGCTGCGCTTCTTCCCGGGGCATCGGGCAAGGAGAACCCGCCCGCATCGTCCTTGGGTGGGTTGAGAGGCGGCCGCACTTTTTACATCGAGACCTTCGGCTGCCAGATGAACGAGCACGATTCGGAGAAAGTGGCCGGCGTGCTGCTGCGGCGCGGATATCGGCAGGTCGTTTCGCCGGACGAGGCGCGCCTGGTTTTCTACAACACATGCAGCATTCGCGAAAAGGCGGCGCAAAAAGTTTTTTCGCGCCTCGGCGAGTTCAATCCGAAGAATAATTCCGGCCGCGATTCCGGCAAAGTGATCGGCGTCCTCGGCTGCGTGGCGCAGCAGGAGGGCGAACTGATTTTCGAGCGTGCGCCCTGGGTGAGCCTGGTCTGCGGCTCAGCCAGTTATCGCAAACTTCCGCTGCTGCTGGCGCGTCTGGAAGCGGGCGAACGCCGCGTCACCGGCCTCGAAACCGACACGGACGAGACCTTCGAGACGGAATTGACGCGGCGCGACCATCCCTTCCGCGCCTACCTCACCATCATCGAGGGCTGCGACAAGGCTTGCTCGTACTGCGTGGTGCCTTACACGCGCGGACCGGAACGCAGCCGCGCCAGCGACTCGATCCTGCGAGAAGTGCGCGAGCTGGCCGATGTGGGTTACACGGAGATTCAGCTCCTGGGCCAGACGGTGAATTCGTATCGCGACCCGTCGCCGAGGCATCTAAGCTTTTCGGAGCTGCTTCTGGGGGTGGCGGAAATTCCAGGGATTCGCCGGGTGCGTTTCATGACCTCGCATCCGCGAGACCTGGGCGGCGATATCGTCGAGGCCATCGATGCTTCGCCGGCGCTTTGCGATCACGTGCATCTGCCCGTGCAGGCGGGTTCGACGCGCGTGCTGCGCGCGATGCAGCGCACTTACACGCGGGAAGAGTATCTCGAGAAGATCGGCCTGATTCGCCGGGCGCGCCGCCCCATCAGCATCACCACGGATATCATCGTGGGCTTCCCCGGCGAGAGCGAACAGGATTTTGAGGAGACGCTGAGCCTTTTGGACGCGGCGCAGTTTGACGGCGCGTTCTCGTTTCAGTATTCGCCGCGGCCGCACACACCGGCGGCAGTCATGGCTGATCCCGTGCCCGAAGGCGAAAAGCTGCGGCGACTGCAGGCGCTTCAGGAGCGGCAGCGCGCCATTCAGTTGCGGCGGAATCAGGGCCTGGTGGGCGAGGTGTTTGAGGTATTGGTGGAAGGCGCTTCCAGGCGGGAAACGCAGTGGACCGGTCGCACATCGAGCAACCGAGTCTTAAATTTTACTTCGTCGTGCACAGACCTTTTGGGAGAATATGTGCGTGTTCGCGTAACGGGTGCTGGTCCCAATAGCCTGACGGGCGCGGAGAACATCGAATAGGTGCCAGGGAGGGAGCCGATGGAAGTCGAAATGAAGATCCGCGGCTTGATGATGGATCCCGTTACAAACATGCCGATCGTCGTGCTGAAGGACGCGAACGGCAGCGCGGTACTGCCGATCTGGGTGGGCGTATATGAAGCGAACGCCATCGCGCTGGAAATCGAGAAAGTGCAGACGCCGCGGCCCATGACCCACGACCTGCTCAAGAATGTTCTGTTCGGGCTGAACGTGCAGGTACAAAAAGTGGTGGTAAACGAGCTTCGCGACGACACGTTCTACGCGCTGATCTGGGTGGAGCGCAATGGCGAGCGCATGTCCATCGACTCGCGTCCGAGCGACGCCCTGGCGCTGGCGTTGCGCGTGGATTGCCCCATCTTCGTGGAGGAGACCGTGCTCAAGAGCTCGAAGATCTCGAGCGCGGTGAACGAAAAATCCACCAGCGAGGAGCTGCGCAAGTGGCTGGAAGGGCTCTCCGACGACGACCTCGGCCGCTACAAGATGTAGTCCCACCTGCAGCCGCTGGTAGCCCCGGCAGATCTCCTGTTTGTTATCTTTTCCCGATGAAAAACAGATCCCTCTCCGACGTTAGTTGACGCGCAAAAAGCTCTGGAGAGATCCTCCGCTAAGGCGTCCGGAGCGCAAACTGCGCGCCTCGCTCCAGTTTGTCGCTCGGGATGAAGATGCTGGTCGCATCTTCACTTTTGCGCGAAGAGCGGGCTCGGGATGACAACGCCGGTTGGCGGTATGGCGCGTTGTTTCGCGTTGTTTTTGGATTGGCGCGCTCATCCGGATGGCGGGTTGTTTATTCTTTGCGCATTTTTTGCTTGCGTTGCACTGCGCAGGCGGTTAGATTTC
Source organism: Rugosimonospora sp. (assembly GCA_035636675.1). Taxonomy (GTDB): domain Bacteria; phylum Acidobacteriota; class Terriglobia; order Acidiferrales; family UBA7541; genus Palsa-189. Next base: position 2,365 of record DASPYR010000274.1, read on the forward strand.
TGGCACCCGAAGGGTTTTGGGCCGGGAAGGCGAAACAGAGCCGGAGTAAGAGGGTAAAAGGTAGCCGGCCGGCCCGGGGAGGCGCGGGCCCTGCGCCGCTTTGGCGGGAGCAGGGCACTCTATGACGGCCATCCTGACTGTAGCCAACCAGAAGGGCGGAGTAGGCAAAACCACCACTGCCATCAATCTCGCCGCCGCCATCGCTCAACGAAAAAAGAAGACCCTTTTAGTCGATCTGGACCCGCAGGCCAACGCCACGATCGCCTTCTTTGATGCCGCCGACGTGCAGGCTTCCATGTTCGACGTGCTCGGCGATCACCGCGCGGACATAGCTGCCGTCGTCAGGCCGACGAAAGATCCGATGCTTTTCGTGGCCCCGGCGAAGCTGGCGCTGGCCAAACTCGAACAGCAGCTCGCGGGCCAATTCGACGCCCCCTTCAAGCTGAAAGACGCGCTCGCGCCGCTGCTTAAAGAGTACGACTACGTGCTCATTGATACGCCGCCGGCGCTGGGCATCCTGACGGTGAATGCCATGGTCACGTCCACGCATCTGGTGGTGCCCATTCAGGCCGCTTACTTCGCCATCGAGGGCACCGACGACTTGCTGGAGACCTATGAACGCATCCGCGCGCGCCCGAATCCCGCGCTGAAGGTTCTCGGCGTGGTGATCACGCTTTACGATAAGCGCACGAACATCTCCCGCGATACGCACGAGCAGATTCGTTCGGTGTTTGGCCCGGTGCTGTTCAAAACGCGGATTGGTAAAAACGTGCGCCTGGAGGAAAGTCCCGCCTATAAGGAGACCATCTTCACCTTCGCGCCGAAGTCGCCCGGCGCTCAGGAATACCGAAAGCTTGCCCTGGAGGTCATTCAACGTGTCGAAGAGGATCGGATTGCCAGTCACACTGAAGATGCGGCATGACGCCCACTACGTCGAGCAGCTGACCAGCTTCAGCGGCGCGGCGGTGGGGCGTATGGTACCCATCGCCAAGATTCGCCCCAATCCGGAGCAGCCGCGCAAATTCCTCGGCGACATCAGCGAGCTTTCCGAATCCATCAAGGAGAAGGGCGTCCTGGAACCGCTGCTGGTCCGCTACCTGCCCCGCGAAGACGCCTACTACATCATCTCCGGCGAACGCCGCTATCACGCCGCGCGCGAGGCGGGGCTGAAGGAATTGCCCTGCATCGAAAAAATCGCCGACGACGCGGAAACACTGGAGCTCGCGCTCATCGAGAATTTGCAGCGCAAGGACCTCACGCCTTTTGAGGAAGCCGACGGCCTGCATCGCCTGGCCGAGCAATTCGCCTATACGCACGAAGACATCGCGCGCAAGATCGCCAAAGCGCGTTCGTCCGTGACCGAAACGCTTTCGCTGCGCCTTATCCCGGATGCCATCCGGCGCCAGTGCGTGGAGCACGGCATCGTCTCGAAATCCTTGCTGCTGCAGATCGCGCGGCAGCCCAACGAAAAGAAGATGGCCGAAGCGCTGGTGCGCATCATTCAGGGCGGACTCACCCGCGACGAAGCGCGCCGCGAGCGCCGCGACGAAAAAATCGCGGGACCCCGGCCGCAGCCGTTCATCTTTAATTTTCAGCCGGAAAACGAAGCCTTCCGCCTGCGCATCCAGTTCCGCAAGAGCAACGTCTCGCG
>DASPYR010000275.1:0-4781 GCA_035636675.1 Rugosimonospora sp.
CGTCGCCTGCCTTCAAACAGCCGGTCATGCTGTGCTCCTTGGGGGCTGCCTGTTGCGCCAGAACGCCCAACGCGAATGCCAGCGTGCATGACAGGACGAGTGCTGCCAGGATTGAACGCTTCATACAAACCTCCTTTTAGAGGGATGGTTCCCGCATCGTACCACAATGACCTTGAGGAAGCACAGCGCGCGCGGGAAATCTCACTGGATGGCTCGCTTGCGCGCACGCGCTGCCGGTTAACTCATCAAAAAATGTAGGCGGCAAAAAACAAGTACGGCGAGCCTCCCAGCGCTCGCCGTACTCTTCTGAGAACAAGGCCATCTCGCAGCCGCGAAATAGCTCGGGCCGGCAGCCAGATCAGTCTAACGGTTGAACGCGGACGAGATAGCCATTGTAGTCCACGTACCAAACCGTTGCCGGCTTTGTGGAAGTGTCGATTACGGTTCTCCGGTCATAGGAGTACGGCTCCGGCATCTGATAGACGGTCCAATGACTGGTCTTGGGGTTGAACCGAAGCATCTGCTGCCCGTGCAGTACGCCTGCCCACACCTCACCATTCTTGTCCGGCATAGCTTCGTAGAAATCGGTGTAGGGAGCGGGGGCAGTCGGCGGTGTGTATTCGTCGATGCGTTGCGCCTTGGCATTGAGTTCGATCAGCGAGCCATCAGCGCCGCCCCACCAGGTGTTTCCGAAGGGGTCAAAGCCGCCGCGTTTCGCGGTCATCATGTGCGCGCCGCTATTCAGGTTCAGTAGCTTCCCGGTTTGAATCTCCAGCATTTCGACGGTATTGCCCCAGTTGGCCGGCCCGCTGCCGCCCCAATATTTTCCATCGTAAGAGATGGTATTGTCGTAGCTGCTGTTTGCCTGAAGCGGCCATTCCTGCAGGACCTTAGCGGTGTTCGGATCCATCTTCACAATCCTGTTCTCACGGGCATCCCAAACGAAGCCCTCCGAGTCCAGAGTGAAATTTCCGAAACTGGGTGCATTAATGGGAGTGTGACTGGCAATGAGGACTTGCTTCACGTCGCCTGTCTTGGGATCGAGGCGATTGAGCTGATGCGCCCAGTTTTCCGAGATCCAGGCGATTCCGTTCTTATCTATGACGGCGTGATGCGTACCGGGCATAGAGCCGGGCGTCAACGGAATGGTGTAGTCCGTAACAATGCCGGTCTTTGGGTCGAGTTTGCCGACGTAGCGAGTCTTATGGCTGGTGTACCAAACGTTGCCCTGTGCATCGAGCGCAGCATCGTGGAGCATCAACAAATTCCGCGGCAACTCGTATTCGGTAACCACGACTCTTGTCGACTCGCCTCTGGGGCGCGGGAAGACGCGCAGCGGCATATCCTGCGATTCCGGACCGCGGACCCTGGTGAGAAACTTGGTGAGCATTGCGGCTTCGGGGTCCGGGGCGTTCATGGGTTTGTTGCGAACGGCAATGGCAGTGCCGGTAAAATGCATCATGCGGTCAACGATCAGACCCCAACTGCGTTCGTCAAAGCGATTCCGGAAAATCTGCTGCCAGGAGTGGCAGCCGGAGCAGTTTTTCTGCAGCATGGCTTTTTCTTCTGCTGTGCCCTGAACGTTCCAGAGGATCTCCGCGCCGCTGAGTTGGGATTCGAGCACCGGCGAGGCCGGCAGATCGTCTGAATCGGCGACCCTTTCCAGCACGATGTCGTCGAGTTTCGTCGCGCCCTCGATGGAAACCGCATCGCGCACGTAAGGCTTGAAGGGCACGGGCGAGGGAATCCGCAGGGTGTAGGAGCCTGATTGCATCTTGGGGAATTCGAATTTGCCGTCACCGTTGGTATATACCGTGGTTCGGACGCCGTTCGGGGCGATGAGCTGGATGCCTACACCCTCGGGAGAATCTCCGTTCTTGATCTTCACCATTCCGGTGGCGCCGCCGGTGAGCCCGCTTTGCACCGGCCACTTGTGCGTCTCAGCCTTATACCAAGGATTCATGGGCGGATTTTCGCCCTCGACGCAGCATTTGCCGGAGCGAATATAGGCCGCCAGGTCCGCCACGTCGGAATCGGACAGATTGTGGTTATTTGCCGGCATCAGGGGACCGCCCTCTTTGATTTTGGCGGCGACGTTTTCGTCGGTAACGGGGGAGCCGGAAACCAGCGTGGGCCGCTTATAAAGATCGGCCAAGTAAGGGGCGCTCTTGGTGTATTGGTTGTGACACATCCAGCACTTGAAGGCGTAGATCACTTCGCCCCGCGCTGCGCCGTTATCGCCCTCAATCCGATAAGTATCCAGGCGCAGAGAGCGCTGGAGATCGTCTACGGCGGCTTTGTCTTTATCGGCATCGGCGGCTGGCTTCGGCTTGGGCGCGGCGTTGGCGACGGCTAACCACGCCATCGCGCCGACCAAAAAGAGAGCCACGCCAGCGGCGAGTGAGACCAGAAGTACGCGCAAGCCACGATAACTTGGGCCTAGTGTTGGCATAGGTCACCTCGGGACTTAGTTTTGGGCCTTCCTGTGGCTGAGAGTATATACCCATCCATCAAGTCGGACGCAACTCTGGACTAATACGGTTGCGCTAAGGCGGCGGTACAAAGTTGTGAAAACCACGCGTCGAGAATTCGGTTCTCCTTAGCCCGCGCTCTTCCGCTTTTGCGCGCGAAGATCAGCTCGGACGCAGATCCTCGGCGCTAATCAAGCCGTCAGGAACGGTTTGATTTCGCTGATCAATTGCTCCGGAATTTGCTCCGGAAGAAAATGGCCGGCAGCGAGGGCCTTACCGCTTGCCTGGTTCGCGCGCTCTCTCCAAGTCTGCAGGACGTCGTACATGCGGTGGAAAGGGCCTTTCTCGGACCAAAGGACGAGAAGCGGACATTGGATTTTCTTATTCAGGTCCGCTGCGTCGTGTGCCAAATCGATGGATGCGGCCGCACGGTAATCTTCACAGAGAGCCCGGATCGCGGCCGGGTCGCGGAAGCAGCGCAGATAGTCGTTGTAAGCAGGCTGGCCGACCCATTGAGGAATGTCTTTGCCCGGCTCTTCGCCGCCAAGACGAAACAACATCGTCTTGAGGAAAAGTTCGGCGCTATTTCCGAGCATCGTTTCAGGAAATGGAGGCGGCTGAACGAGCAGGAACCAGTGGAAAAAGACGGTGGCGAAGTCCTTGGTCACATTCTGATAGCACTTATAGGTGGGCACAATGTCGAGAATGACCAGCTTGCTGAGGCGCTCCGCGTGATCCAGGGCCATGCGATGGGCGACGCGGCCCCCGCGATCGTGTCCCAGCACCGCGAATTTGCGAAATCCCAGGTGCTCCATCACTTCCACCTGGTCCTGAGCCATGGCTCGCTTGGAATAGCCGAAGTGATCCGCGCCGCCGGGAGGCTTGCTGCTATCGCCATAGCCGCGAAGGTCCGCAATCACTAAAGTGAAAGTTTGCGCCAGCACCGGCGCCACTTTGCGCCAAAGCACATGGGTTTCCGGGATGCCGTGCAAAAGCAACAGCGGCGAGCCCTTGCCGCCGTACACGACGTTGATCGTCGCGCCCGCCGTCTGGATTTGCTCGTGCTTGAAACCTTGGAAAAAATCGCTGCCGGATCCCTGTGGCTGCGCGGGCGCGGCCGATAGAGGAGAAGAGAAAAAAGCGCTTTCCGCCGCGACGGGACCCAACGCGAACAGCAGGGATTTTTTCGTGAATTCGCGGCGGCTGGAATTAGACATTTGGACCTCGATGCACCAGAGAATACGCGCCCATCATAACGCCGGCAGTCCGGATTAAAAAATCCATTGAAGGAAGCCAAGCACAAGGCAGGCGGCCCGTGGAGGTCAAGTGCGCCATTGCCCAGGGCAAAAGTGTGAGGCACTTGCGGCGGCTGTCGGCATCTCAGCTGAAACCTGTAAGCGGCTTGGAAGTATCTTGTAAACATTCATGCGATCTAGTCGTTTCACGACATAGGCTCTTGACTTTCTGATACCAACCTCGATAGAGTTCGCGCCATCGGGACCTATCCCTGGGGTTGTTGGGCCTTTCTAACTTTTTGGCATGGGGACGTTTCAAAAAAGGGGTGCTTTTGATGAGTTCCTTAAATTTAGGGCTCCCAGTTTATATTTGTCTCTGGATTAGAAAAGCTGCGGTGTCGTTGGGTGCGGCACTAGGCGTGCTTTTGATCTGCCTTCCTCTCTTCTCGCAGGGCAGTTACGGCCGTATTCTCGGAAGCGTTACAGACCAAAGCGGCGGCGTGATTGCCGGCGCCACGGTCACAGTTACAGACGTAGATAGGGGCGTCTCACGAAACCTGACCACGGATGACGCCGGGGAGTACAACGCTCCCAACCTCGTTCCCGGAAAATATACCGTTCGCGCTGAGTCTAAAGGTTTCAGGACCGTGGAGCGCCAGAACGTCATCCTCGAGGTCGGCAAGGAGCCTCGCGTGGACTTGACGCTCCAGCCCGGCGAGCAGACGCAAACGGTCACCGTGACGGAAGCGATTCCGTTGGTGGAAGCCACCAACGCCACCATGGGCGGCACGCTCGGCAACGCGGACATCGCTGATCTGCCGCTGAACGGCCGGGATTACCAGAATTTGATGGCTTTGCGCCCCGGCGTTCAGCTCTATCCGGGCGGCGGACCATGGACGCAGAGCGCCAACGGCGCCCGTCCCGACGAATCCGTCTGGATGGTGGACGGCGTCATCAACGTCAACCCCTTCGATGCCCGGCCGATCGCCAACATGCCCAGTCCGTTCACCGATGGCGCGACGATCCTGCCCATTGACGCCATCCAGGAATTCAACCTCATGGAGAATCCCAAGGC
>DASPYR010000276.1:0-9888 GCA_035636675.1 Rugosimonospora sp.
CCGTGGCAGGCGATTCAGGCGGCCAACAAGCTGAAGGTCACCTGGAGCGCGGGTACGGGCCTGCCGAGTCATGCGGACTTCTACAGCTATTTACGGACCCAGCAGCCGACGCGGGATACGCTGCTCGTCAACTCGAAAGACGTGGACGAGAAGCTCGCGCAAGCCGCCACGGTCTTGAAGGCGACGTATTACTATCCCAACCAGATGCACGGCTCGATGGGCACTTCGTGCGCCGTGGCGGACGTTCAGGGCGATAAGGCCACCCTTTACTCGGCGACGCAAGGCGTCTGGCCGGTGCGAGGCAGCGCCTCCATCCTCCTCGGACTCAAGCCTGAAAATGTGCACGTGATCTTCCGGCGTGGCTCCGGCTGCTACGGGCTGAACGCCGCCGATACGGTAACTTACGACGCGGCCTTGCTCTCGCAGGCCGCCGGCAAACCTGTGCGCGTGCAACTCACACGAAAAGAGGAAATGGCCTGGGGCGAGAACTACGGGTTTGCGTTTGTGATGGATGAGCGCGCGGGTCTGGACGCGCAAGGCAATATCGTGGCGTGGGACCACGAATCCTGGTCGGCCAACCTGGGAAACCGCCCGGGTTATACGACTCCCGGAAACGTGATCACCGGCACGCTGGCGGGCTTTTCGCCGGAACCGTTTATGGCCAGGAGTCCCGCACCCGAACCGCGGGCGTATACGAATAACAGCAACGGCGTGCCTTCTTACGTCGCCGGCAACGTCGGGGGTAAAGCGCAAGGCAGCGGCACGGTGAAATCGGAACGGTCTCTTACGCACAACATTCCGTCGCCGCTATTTACGGCACCGTTGCGGTCGCCCGCGCGGCTGCAGAATACCTTCGCTCACGAATGCTTCATGGATGAGCTCGCGGCCCGAGCCAAGGCCGATCCTGTGGCCTTCCGGCTGCGCCACTTGAGCGACGAACGCTTGATCGACGTGGTGAAAGAAGCAGCCGCGCTGGCGAATTGGGAAGCGCGTCCCTCACCGAAAACACAGAGTCGCAGGACCGGCATCGCGACCGGACGCGGCTTCTCCTGCGTGGCCTACGAAGGCGAAAACGGGTGGGCAGCCATGGCCGCGGAGGTCGAGGTCAACCAGGACACCGGAAAAGTCACAGTAAAGCGGATATTCTTCAGCAACGACTCCGGACCGATATCGAATCCCGACGGTCTGCGGAACCAGATCGAAGGAGGCACGTTGCAGGGCATGAGCCGCGCCCTCGTGGAAGAAGTTACCTGGGACAGCCAGAAGGTGACTTCGGTCGATTGGGAAAGCTACCGCACGTTGCCTTTGGGTTTCGATGTGCCAGAGATCAAAGTCAAGCTGATCAACCGGCCTGACGAAAATGCCACAGGCGCCGGCGAGACGGCCATCACCATTGTGGCAGCGGCAATTGGGAATGCCATCTTTGACGCCACCGGCGCGCGCATTCGTCAAGTTCCGTTTACGCCGGAACGCGTGAAGGCCGCCCTGAGCCAAACGCAAAGCCGAGTGTAGGGCGCCGCAGCACTCTCCGGCGCTTGGCCTCAACTATTCTCCCGATTTCCTAAATAGCTTTTCTTCCGTTGTTGTCGAGTACCTTGACATGTGCCTCGAGGGAATGGGTTGCCGAGCTTCGGGATCCCTTTGCGTTGTCATGGCGTACGGGACTTCTATTAGTAAACAATGAGTCAAAACAACAAATGATAACGCTGGTCAATTAGCAGCAATGGCCTACAATGCCGCGTTGGTGAGCAGTTCGTTTCGCAGGCGTTTACCTGACCTTCCGCTGCCGCAGAATTCGGCGTCGGCATACTTCGTTTCAATTGGAGGTCCTGATGCCAAAATGGTTCTCACCCGCTTTGCTGCTGTGTGCCGCGCTGATTGCCGTGCAGTTTGGCGCCGCTCAGGACAATCCTCAAGACGAAACCCGGGCGACCATGGCCCGGGAATCGCCAACGCAAGAGACGCCGGCGGACTCATGGCCCGCCGTGGCGCCGGAATCGCCGGCGGAAGGCACGCCGGCTGATCCGCTCCCGATCCAGCCTTTGGCGATTCCGCGTGCGCCTTCGGAGTGGCACGTTCTTGGGAGCCAATGGAAGAGCCTCGGGCCGGACCTGCTTCACGATCAGAAGAGCATTTGGCTCTTTCCGGTCTCTGTAATCCGCGGACACCACCTCAAGCCCACGCTCGCCGTGCTTGGCGCCACGGCCCTGCTCACGACGATCGATGCACACGATGCAAAGTGGGTGCGCAGCAGTCTCCAACCGCTCAGCGGCTTCAACAAGGCCTTCGCCGGGTACAACACCGCTACTGCTACGGACGCATTCGCAGGCGCTTTTTACCTCGCCGCAATACTGCGCAGCAACGTCTATGATCAGAAAACGTTCATGCTGGCGGGCGAGGCGGTTATCGATTCGGAAATCCTAACCACAGTGATGAAAGACGTCGATGGGCGTGAGGCGCCCATTACCTATCCGGCCGGCGGCAATTTCACCGATAGCTGGTTCAAAATCAGAAGAGGGGGCTGGCTTGGGGGCCTTGGCAGCATGCCTTCGGGGCACGAGATCGCCATCATGGCTGTGGCCACGACGTTTGCGCGACGTTATCCGCATCCGGTGTGGGTCCGCTGGGTGGCTTATGGACTTGCCGCCGCCGCGGGGCTCTCCCGCGTGACCCTGCAATCGCATTTCACCTCCGACACGTTTGCCGGAGCCGCTCTCGGTTACGTCATCGCCCGCTACCTGGTCCTCGCGCGGCAGCCCTCGAATTAGCCCTAAATTCGCGGGCGGCCGGCCTCGACCGTCTCCCCGCCCACAATAGTGAGTCAACTTCCGGTAAGGCGGTGGTCACAAGGAGTCGGGGAAAATAGGGATTTGCGAAAGTGGCCATGAGCGGCGACAATCCAGAGATCAAATCAAGTGGAGTCCTTTCGCACGCCAGTCAGGAGCAATGCAATGTTCTGGTCCATAGGCAGAATGGCAGCGGTTTCATTCTTGGCGGCAGTTTTGCTTTTTGCCCAGGGACGGCCCGCCGGGCAAAGCGGCGACGTCACTCGCGCCACCCTGGACAATGGCATGCGCGTGGTGATTCTGCGCAATCCGCTCGCGCCGGTGGTCACCGTGGAGCAAAACTATCTGGTCGGCGGCGACGAAACCCCGCAAGGTTTTCCGGGCATGGCGCACGCCCAGGAACACATGGCCTTTCGCGGCTGTGCGGAGCTGAGCGGCGATCAGATCTCGGCCATCTTTGCCCAACTGGGCGGATTCGGCAACGCGGATACGCAGCAGAGCATCACGCAGTACTACACCACGCTACCCGCCGGTGATCTGGACATTGCCTTGCGCGTGGATGCCGCCTGCATGCAGGACATTCAGGATTCACAAGCCGAATGGGCGCAGGAGAAAGGCGCCATCGAACAGGAAGTGGCGCGCGACCTCTCCAATCCCACCTACAAGTTCATCACCCGCGCGAATGAGGACATGTTCTCCGGCACGCCCTACAGCCACGATCCCCTGGGCACGAAGGATTCGTTCGATGCGACCAGCGGCGAAATGCTGAAGAATTTCTATAAGGCCTGGTATGCGCCGAACAACGCCATCCTCGTCATCGCCGGCGACGTGGAGCCCAGCGCCGTGCTGGCCAAGGTGAAGGAATATTATGGGAAGATCGAGCGCAAAGCGCTGCCGCCGCGTCCGCAGGTCAGCTTGAACCCGGTGAAATCCGAATCGTTTACGCTCGATAGCAATCTGCCTTACCTGCTGGCCTTCATCGCCTACCGCATGCCGGGAACCGATAGCGCGGATTTCGCGGCCGTGCACATTCTGAGCGACGTGCTGGCGAGCCAGCGCGGAAATCTCTACGAACTGGTTCCACAGGGCAAGGCGCTCGAGGCGGAATTCGGCCTGGCGGAAGCTTACCCCAAGGCCAGCATGGCTTATAGCGTCGCGGTGCTGCCCGCCGCAGCTGATGCGGCTCCCGTGATTCAGGATATGCGCAAGATCATCGCGGATTACGCAGCGAAGGGCGTGCCCGCGGATTTGGTGGAAGCCGCAAAGCGGCGGGAAATTGCGGCCGCAGAATTTCGCCGCGATTCCATTCCCGGTTTGGCAGAGGCCTGGTCAGACGCCCTGGCGGCGGAAGGACGCAACTCGCCGGACGACGACGTGGAGGCGATGAAGCGGGTGACGGTCGAAGACGTAAACCGATTGGCCAAAACGTATCTGGTGGACCAGGGATCCATCACGGCGCAACTTAAGCCCTCGCCCTCGGGCGAGCCGGTGGCCTCGAATGGATTCGGCGGCGCCGAGCAATTGACTTCGGCTCCCACCAAAGCCGTGGAGCTGCCGTCCTGGGCGAGCTCTCGGCTGCTCACTCTGGAATTGCCGCCTCCACAGCCGGCCGCAAGCGACGTGACGCTGCCGAATGGCCTGCGCCTGATCGTTCGCACCGTGAAAGTCACGCCGACCGTTACGGTGGTGGGAAACGTCCGGCACGATCCGCAGATGGAAACGCCCTCGGGACGGGACGGCGTCGCCCGAGTTCTCGAAAATCTGTTTTCCTATGGCACGAAAAATCTTGACCGGCTCGCTTTCCAAAAGGCGCTCGACGATATCGCCGCCGAGGAGTCCGCGGGCTTTGAATTTTCGCTTCAAGTATTGAAGCAGGACTTCACTCGAGGCGTGCAGCTGCTGGCGGATAATGAGCTGAATCCCGCGCTCCCGAACCAAGCCTTCAACGTTCTGAAGCCGCAGACCGCGCAATTCGTGGCGGGCCAGCTTCGCAGTCCGGGTTATCGCGCCGGCCACGCGCTGAACACGGCTCTCTTCCCGGCCAAAGATCCGGTCCTGCGACAAGCCACTCCCGAGACGGTTTCGTCGCTCACCATCGACGACATCAGGCAGTATTACGCCAAGACGATCCGGCCCGACCTCACGACCATTGTGGTGATCGGCGACATCACGCCGGAAGAAGCGCGGAGCGCAATCGAGAAATCATTTGGGGAGTGGAAGACCGACGGCCCCAAACCCGAGGTCGATCTCCCGCGGGTGCCTCCCAACAAGCCCTCCGCCGAAAACGTGCCGGACCCGACGCAGATTCAGGATTCCGTCAATCTTTCGGAAACCATCCCGATCACCCGGTTTGATTCCGATTACTACCCGCTGCAGCTCGGGAATCACGTTCTGGGCGGCGGCTTTTACGCCACGCGCCTGTATCACGACCTGCGGCAAGTCGCCGGCTACGTGTATAACGTCGAAGTGGTCCTGAACGCGATGAAAACCAGAACCATCTATACCGTGGCCTACGGGTGCGATCCGCAGAACGTCTCCAAGGCACGGCAATTGATCGAGCGCGATTTGGTTGCCATGCAGAAGGAAGCTGTCACCCCGGCGGAGCTGCAGCAGGCCAAAGCTCTACTCTTGCGCCAGCTTCCCCTGGCCGAATCGAGCGAAGATGGCGTGGCCAATGCCTTGGTACGCCGCGCGGAGATCGGTCTCCCGCTCGATGAACCGGAGCGCGCCGCCAAACGCTTCTACGGTCTGACCGCGGATGACGTGCGCGCGGCGTTTGCCAAGTGGATCCGCCCGGATGATTTCGTGCAGATCGTCCGCGGCCCCGCGCCGCAGTAAATCCAGCGGCGGCGATTTTGCCAGCCCGGCAGCGATGCTTTCGCCGGCGATTACCGCTGCGTACTCGAGGCTGCTCGCTTCGCAGCGCCCTTGCCCAGGAAGTTCACCAGCTCCGCGTTGACTTCATCCGCATGGGTCCAGTTTACGGCATGCGGTCCGTCTTTTATGACCACCAGGCGGGCGCCCTTAACCAGCTTGGCGGTCTTCTGCCCTGAGGCATTGATCGGCACGATGCGGTCCGCATCACCGTGAATAACCAGCGAAGGGACCTCGATGCGGCCAAGGTCCGCGCGGAAGTCTTCATGCCATGTGGGCACGCATGCCAGGCTCGCCGTCGCCGAGGCGCCCGCCGCAACGTTCCAGCTGGCCTGGACTGCCTCCTGGCTGATGCGCTTGCCCAAGAACACATCGGTATTGAAGAAATTTTTGAAGAATTCGGTGAAAAACGCGTAGCGATCCGCGGCGACGGCTTTTTGGATCCCGTCGAACACGCCGGCATCCACGCCGTCAGGGTTATCGGCGGTTTTCAAAAGATACGGCGGGACGGAGGAGATGAAGACCGCCTTGCTCACGCCCTTCGACCCGTATTTACCGAGGTAACGCGCCACTTCGCCCCCGCCCATGGAGAAACCGACCAGGGCGCAATCGCGCAGGTTGAGATGCCTCACCAGTTTGCGGAGGTCTTCGGCGAAGGTATCGTAGTTGTAGCCAGTGGTTGGCTGGCTGGATTTGCCGAAGCCTCTGCGATCATAAGTGATCACGCGATGGCCAGCCGACAGAAGCGCAGATAACTGCTTTTCCCAGGAAGCACCGCTCAGCGGATACCCGTGGATCAAAACGACGGGGTCGCCCGAGCCGTGATCCTCGTAGTAGAGCTCGATATCACCAGAATTTTCTTTGCCGACTGTGACGTATGGCATTGGGGTCCTCCTTTGCCGCTGTTAGATGCACAGGCCGCAGCGAACGCCACTCCCTCTGTCTGGTTTGGTGGATGGCCTTGCCCGTAAATCCTGACGGTGATCGAGAGTAGGGCCCTGAACCCCCTTATAGGGATACCCCGAAGGCCATCGGCCCTAAGCGATCGGCGTGCTGCTGGCGTCGGCGGCTCCCGCCGTAGTGGCCCGAATCACACCGGACTGATCGGTGAAAAACCGGCGCTGTCCGGTAGTGCCCGGAGTGATGGGATTTGCGGAAATGCCGTAGCTCAGCACATTTCCGCTGACGCCGGTCGCTCCTGCCGTGTAGGCGAAGACGTAACCGCCCTTGGCGCCGCTCGCGAGCGCCGAATCAATCAGGTCCGCTGACGTGGAGCCCGCCGGATTGCCGGGACCCAGGTTCGAAAGGCTCCTGGGATAGCCTCCATAAAGCATTGAATAGCTCGCGCAGGAAGCGTTCAGTGTGCGCAGCGAACTTGCCGCCGAAGACTCGTTCTCCGATAACTTCGATGGCAATAAGTTGGGAATGGCGATGGCGGCGATGACGAGCAGGATGGCCACCACGATCACCACTTGAACGACCGAAAAACCCCGCTGCCGTTTCCCCATGGGTTCAACTCAGCATTTGCCCGAGTCTTACTTGCCCAGGTTCTCCAGGAAAAACTGCGTGGCGCGATTGAAGATGTGCAGGCGCGCGGCGCGATCGCCAATGCCATGTCCGCGATCCGCATAGATCAGGAACTCGGCATATTTTTGCGCTTCTACGAACTTCTCCTGCAACGCCACGGAATTCGCGAAATGCACGTTGTCATCGCCCGTGGCATGCGCGACCAGCAGCTTGCCTTTCAGCCCCGCCGCAAAATTTACCGGCGAAGAATCGCGATAGCCCTCCGGATTCTCCTGGGGCGTGCCCATGTAGCGCTCGGTGTAGATCGTGTCGTAGCGCCTCCAATCGGTCACCGGGGCGCCGGCAAATCCCGCCTTGAAAACGTCGCCCGCGCGCAACATGGCCAGGCAGGTCATGTAGCCGCCGAAACTCCAGCCCCAAATCCCTACGCGCGAGCTGTCGATGTAGGGCTGCTGCGAGAGCCATTTCACGCCGGCCAACTGGTCGGCCAGTTCGACGCTGCCAAAGTGATGATAGATGGGCGTCTCGAAATTATGCCCGCGCCCCGCCATGCCCCGGTTATCGAGAATAAAAATGACGAAGCCCTTCTGGGCCATCAGCTCGTGCCAAAGGAAGTTTGAGCCCGCCCAGGCATCCCGCACCTCCTGTCCGTGCGGGCCTCCGTAAAGATGCACGATCACAGGATATTTCCGGCTGGCGTCGAACCCGTTCGGCTTGATCATCGCCGCATCGAGCGGCGTGCCATCCGCCCCCGGCACGGTAAAGAATTCTTCCGGCTGAAGGTGATCATTCTCCAGCTCCGCTACTTTATTTTCCTCGAGCGCCGCCACCAGGCTGCCGTCCGCGTTATAGAGCCGCTGCTGAGGCGGAGTCATGGCCGTCGAATAAGTATCGAGAAAATGCTTGCCGTCGGGAGCCATGCTCACGCCGTGCGTGCCGTGCTCGTGGGTCAGCTCCACAGGCTCGCCCCCCGAGAGCGCCACGCGATAAAACTGCCGCTCGATGGGACTCTGCTGCGTCGAGGTGAAGTAAACCGCCTGGCCTTGCTCATCCACCCTGACCACGTTATCCACTTCCCAATCGCCATGCGTGAGCTGCGCGACCTGCTTGCCCGCAAGATCGTACAGATAAAGATGACGGAAGCCGGAGCGCTCGCTCGACCACAGAAAGCGCCGCCCGTCGGCCAGAAAATGCAGATCGTCGCTCGCAGCAGGCCCGAAACCGTTCCCGGATAGGTTGACCCAGTATTTGTCCTGCTCGGTGAGCACGGTCTCGCATTTTCCGCTGGCGACATCCGCGAAGAGCAGGTCCAGGTGGTTCTGCACGCGATTGAGCCGTTCGATGGCCAATCGCCGCGAATCCGGCAGCCAGGCCACGCGCGCCAGCAGCACCGTCGGATCGCCGCCCGTATCCATCCAGCGCACATCGCCGCCCGCTACGTCCACCACGCCCACGCGCGCCACCGGATTCGGCGAGCCCGCCTCCGGGAAGTGCTCTTCGGTCACCGCGGCAACGTACGGCAGGGCGTCCACCAGCGGATATTTCTGCACCTCGCGCTCGTCGAGGCGCAGCAGGGCCAGTCTCGAAGAATCCGGCGCCCACCAATACGCCGTCCCCAGATCCAGTTCTTCTGGATAGACCCAATCCAGTTCGCCGTTGCGCAGTTCATCCGAACCGCCACGCGTAAGCTGGCGCGGCTCTCCGCCGGCTGCGCTCACGACCCACAAATCGTGATCGCGCAAAAAGCTCACCCAGCGTGCATCGGGCGAGATCTTGGCGTCATCAATGTCCGCAGTTTCGCGCGAAGACGCCTTGCCGTTGGCTTCGCCCAGCAGTTTTTTCGCAGATTTCGCCTTCAGGTCATACCAAAACAGTTCCTTGGCCGAGATGAAGAGCAGCGCCTGCCCGCCGGGCGCCCACAAATATCTCGGCGGCGTTGTCCGGCCCAAACCCGTTTGCTGCCCGCGTGAAGCCGGCGGCAGCAGCACATCGCGCAGGCGTTGGGCATCAATCAGCACGTGCCTTTGCCCCGTCGCGGCATCCACGGCCCAAATTTCCGGTTCGCCCGCACTGTCATCGAGATAGGTCAGCAGCTTGCCGTCGGGACTCCACATCGTGTCGCGCAACGGCCTGCCGCTCAGGCTCGGCGCGGAATAGATGCGCTCCACCGTGAGCGGATTCTGCCGGCTGCCGGCGCCTCCCTGCTGCGCCGCCGCCGTTCGCAGCCACCGCGGCCCCGCCAAAACCAGTAGCGCACACGCGAGCAGACCGCATAAACCAAGGCTCACAAAATAGGACCGAGAAGCGCTGATCGGATGCGCGTTTGCCTTCATTTCACCGTCCCTCGCTTGCGCCTGATTTCTAAATCTCCGGACCTAACGTCGAGCCTTCCGGCCGTTTCGTCCGGAAGAACGCCTGGCCCTTGCCACTCGCTTGCCGTCTCCCGAATTCGCCACGATCGCTTCCGCCTCGATCTCCACCAGCATTTCCGAATTGATCAAACGGCTCACCTCAATCATCGCCGTCGCGGGCCGAATGGCGCCGAAAACCTCCCCGTGCGCGCGCCCAATCTCCTGCCAATCGCTTATGCGCGTCACGTAGATACGCGTGCGCACGACGTCGGCAAGCGACGCGCCGGCCCGCTTCAGGGCGCTGGCGATATTCCGCAGCGCCTGCATGGTTTGCATATAAGCATCGCCCG
>DASPYR010000277.1:0-2654 GCA_035636675.1 Rugosimonospora sp.
AGACCGCGGCGCTACGTAAAAACCAAGAGCACAGCCAAGAGTGGCTGTGCCACCGGCGGCGCTACCTGGCAAGGTAGAAAACGAGGATCGGAACCCACCCTTAGAGACGAAGGGTGGGGCACCCGCGAAGCTATTTGCGGACCGAAGCGCCTTGGGAGATTCCTTCGGAGCCGCGGCTTTGGGTATGCGCAGCCCGGGCCGCTGAAGCTGCCTCATGCAGGCGAAATTCCTTGTGCAGGGTGAGCATGGCATGTTGCATGGCTTCCGCTTCGACGACGAGCGATATGTTGTACTCGGAGGAGCCCTGCGCGATGGCGATGATATTGATTCCTTCCCGCCCCAGGGCCGAAAACGTGCGGCCGGCAATTCCCGGTATGCCGTGCATGTTTTCGCCCACCACAGCGACGATGGCGATTCCGGAATTGGACGAGACGTGCTCCACGGTTTGCTCCGCGATCTCGGGAGCAAAGGCCTGGCGAAGAGCTTCGACGGTGCGTTTCTCGTCCGCGGAGGGGATCACGAAACAGATGTCGTTCTGCGAGGAAGACTGAGAGACGAAGAGCACATCGGTGCGCAGCGCCGCCGTCGCCGCGAATGATCTTGCCAGCACATCCGGCAGACCCACGATGCCCGGCCCGCCGACGGTGATCAGCGTCACGCTGCGGATGGCGGTCAGAGCCTTAACACCCCCGCCATTCGAGCTGCCTCGGGCGGTAATTTTCGTGCCCGGTTTTTCCGGCGCGAAGCTATTGCGGATCCATACCGGCACGCCGGCGGCGGTGACCGGCCGCAGCGTGTTTGGGTGCAGCACTTTGGCGCCGAAATAGGCCAGTTCGGCGGCTTCGTTATAGGAGATCTCATCGATGGTGCGCGCTTCGGGAACGAGCTTGGGGTCAGCGGTTTTTACGCCGTCAACATCGGTCCAGATGACCGTCTCCTGAGCGCCGAGAGCGGCGCCCAGGATGGTGGCGGAATAGTCGGAGCCGCCCCGGCCGAGCGTTGTGGGAACGCGCTCCAAGGTCGCGCCGATAAAGCCAGTAACGACGGGCACCGCTCCCTTCTTTAAAAGGGGGCGCAGGCACTTCTCGGCGCGCTCGCGGGTGTGGTCCATCAAGGGTTCCGCGCGTCCGTGATGTGGATCCGTGACGATGACGTCCGTGGCGGATACGGGGACGCTCGATACGCCGAGTTCATTCAGGGCGGCGGCGAGCAAGGGCGTGGAGAGGCGCTCGCCCATGCCGGATATGGCGTCGAGCGCGCGAGGCGTCAGTTCCCTCAGCAGGGCGGTGCCTTGCAGGAGGCGTTCCAATTCGGCGAGAACCTGGGAGAGACTCTTATCGACCTCCGCGACTCTGCCGGGTTCGCGAACCAACGTTTCCAGGGCTTTCCTGTGTTGTTTTCGAAGATCGGCGACCAGCTTCGTCGCGAACTCCGCTTCACCGGCTTCGACGTGATGAGCGGCATCAATCAGCCGATTGGTTACGCCGCTCATCGCGGACACCACGACCACCACGGAGCCTTCCGACGCGGCGGACTTGACGATGGCGGCGGCGCGGGCAATGCACGCGGCATCGCCGACCGAGGTACCGCCAAATTTCATGACGCGCAGCGGAGCCATTATGGGAGACTCGCGCGCGGGGCAGCCGCAAATACGTTCCACTTGACTACAAAAGCTCGAAGGTCGGGACCCTTGAGGCTCATCGTTATTCCGTATTCCTCATTTTATATTCCGCTGAGCGTGCCGCTGAAGGCTTTGGCGCTCCGTTTCCTCTTTAATGACCTTGAGAGCATGCCGCGCTGAAGGCCGCGGCTCTACGTTCAAATCTTGTGGACCTCGAGCGTTTGTGTTCGCCCGCTGGCCAAGCAGCGTAACGGCGCGCGACGGTCGATTTTACAGCTAGAACAGCGGCAGCGCAGCGGAGTTCGTCTGGGCCGGGATACCAAAGCGGAACTCTTTACGGCATCCTGGGAGGCAGTGGGTCAATTTCCGAAAACGCGACTTTTCGGGAGTTGCCCCAATATTCCCGAACTCCTGCCGTCGAGGTGTATGATCGGAATGAAGCGGAAACCCGTGTCAAGGCGGGCACAGCAACCCCGGACAATTTCGGCATAGCCATCAACCGCCCAGGGTAGGAAAATCCAACCACTATGGGTCATTGGATAAAAGGCTTCCTAACAATGAGCTTGCCCCCCGGGCATGGCGGAAACGGCCGGCAAAGTTATCTGCCGCCCGGCGGCCGGGCGGCTGTAATCGCCGTCTTTCTGCTGTCGGCCGCTGGCCTGTCCGCACAAGCGGCGGCTCCGGATCTGCCCAACACTAAGCCCGACGATGGAGCATGCCAACAGGCGGGAAGCACCTCGGCTTCACCTTCGCAAGCGGAATCGCAATCGGGCAAAAAAAGTGCCGAGAAGAAGCCGGAGGGAGCTTCCGAAAACACGTGCACCTCGAAATCCAAAGACGAATCCAAAGGCAAGCAGACCAGCCGAATATTGGGGCTGGTCCCCAACTTTGCGGCTGTGAGCGCCAACACGCAGTTGCCGCCGCTTTCAGCAAAAGGCAAGTTTTGGCTGGCGACAGAGGACAGCTTCGATTATTCGTCGTTTGTTTGGAACGGAATTCTGGCCGGGCAAGAGTTCGGTTTGAATAACGATCC
>DASPYR010000278.1:0-8236 GCA_035636675.1 Rugosimonospora sp.
CCTTCGGCGAGATATTCTCGGACATCGTTTCGAGCCGTCAGGCCGTAAGCCTTCATGAGGAGCACGTATTCAGCGCAAATTCCTTGAATGCAACCCGCTTGGGATTCAGCCGCGCCGTGGGAATTATCGGACAGGTGGCCAGCGTGTTGAATCCTCACATGTCCGACCCCTCTTACGGGTTTTTGCCGGGAGGATTTGCCGGGCGCGTCCAGACAATACCCGGGGTCACGGATTTTTTGGGTGCTCCGACTGCACAGGGATTTCTGTCGTCCAGCAGATTTGTTTTTTGGAACTCTTACCAGGGAGGCGACGACGCCGTTCTCACTCGTGGAAGACATGTCCTGAAGTTCGGAGGCGGATTCGAACGGATGCAGGACAACCAAATATCGTCCGGCAATATAAATGGATCGTTCCGCTTCGATTCTCTAACGCAATTTCTCACCAACCAGCCGGCATCTTTCGAAGCCAATGCCACGCTCGCGCCGCCGGATATTGGATTGCGGGAAACGCTTTTCGGCGCCTATGCCCAGGATGATATCCGATTGCAGAGAAGCCTGATTTTGAACGTCGGTTTGCGCTATGAGATGGTGACTGTGCCGACCGAGGCCCACAACCGGACTTCCGTGCTGCGCAACGTGACCGACGCCCAGCCCAGTGTGGGAACCGCATTGTTCCGCAATCCCACCCTTCGGAATTTCGAGCCGCGGCTGGGTTTTGCCTGGAATCCATACAGCGGTAAGACCCTGCTGCGCGGCGGATTCGGCATTTTCGATGTGCTGGCGTTGCCCTACGAATTTAGTCTCTCCTTTCAGCGAGTGTTGCCCTTTTTCCAGACGATAACCGGTGGAAATCTGCCTGCCGGTGCCTTTCCCACGGGTGCATTTCAACGCTTGAGCGGGCAATCGAATTCGGGCTCTGCTTACTACCCGGAGAGCGACCCCAAGCGCAATTACGTGATGCAATGGAACCTCAGCGTGGCGCGCGAACTGTCGTCCACTTTGGCGGTAACGGTCGGCTACGTGGGATCACGGGGAGTCCATCAGCCATACCGCCTCGATAATATTGCCATGGTGCTCCCAGAGAATCTTTCCCCGGCGGGCTATCTGTGGCCCTGCGGGCCGGATGGGAAAGGCGACCCGTGCGTGGTCGGCTTCCTGCCGACCGGCACGCAGTCGAATCCGGTGCCCAGCGTCGTCCTCAATCCTAATTTTGGCCGGATCAACACCACCCTCTGGCGGGCCGATTCGTTTTACGACGCCTTGCAGGCAGACGTTGCGAAACGCGTAAGCCACGGCTTCCAATTCCACGGCGCCTACACATTTGGCAAGAGCATTGACACGCTCTCAGCGACGGAGGCCAATGACGCGTTTCCGAACGGGCTATTTAACCAACTCTTCTTCGACCAGCGGACTACACGAGGACTTTCGGACTTCAACGTTGCCCAGACCTTCGTCCTGAACTTCACATGGGACGTGCCCGGTCCCAAGCGGGCAGCAAACCTTCTGCAATGGGCCTTGAGCGGATGGCAACTGGGCGGCCTTTACAAAGCCAGTACAGGGCAACCTTTTACGCCAATTCTTGGTGGGGATCCTTTAGGGACGAGATTGAACGAAACCGGTGAGCCGCCCAGTTACATTCCAGGATGCAATCTGATTGATCCAAATCTCAAGAAAAACCCTGCCGGTCCAATCTACATCAACCCGAGCTGTCTTAGCTTGCCGCAAGAGACGCCGGCGATTGCAGGCCGGTGCCAGCCCTTTGGATTCGTGGCGGGCGTAAGCGCGGGCATCCCGGGCACGTGTGCAAATTTGCGGGGCAACCTGGGACGCAATGTCCTAATTGGGCCTGGCCTGTCAAAGCTGGACTTCTCCGTTTTCAAGAACAATCAAGTGAAACGCATCTCCGAAAGCTTCAATGTCCAGTTCCGGGCGGAATTTTTCAACGTCCTCAACCGCGCCAATTTTGCCTCGCCGACTCAAAACCTGGCGGTTTTCGATCAGAATGGGCCTGTTCCAAGCGCGGGCCTGATTACGTCCACACAAACCACCTCCCGGCAGATCCAGTTCGCGCTCAAACTGATCTGGTAAGCGGAGAGCGGAGTTGCTATAAGCGCAAGAAATCGAGCTCTTTGCACGCCCATTTGCAAATAGTCTACAGGCGAGCGAGAATACGAGGAAGCGGGGAACATCCTCGCCGTAGTTGGTGTCTAAATCTTCAGGGAGTTTCCGCAGCGTCGGAATGAGGCGGCGCGACCTGGGCGACGGGTTGGCCTCCGGTCCGTGCTGGCGGAGCAGAGAGGTGGGTGGTCGTGTCTGACTTGGCACGCGTCCTAACCTGGCCTCAGGACGAAGCCGAGATCATGACGGAGTTGCGCAGCGGCTCCGAAGCGGCTTTCGACTGGCTCGTGACCTACTATCACGCCCCGGTCTATGCGGTCATATCCGGGATATTGCGCAATCCGAACGATGCTGCCGACGTGACGCAAGAGGTGTTTCTAAAGGCATTCCGGGGCATTCGCTCGTTTCGTCACGGGAGTTCGCTGAAGACCTGGCTGTATCGCATCGCGGTGCGCGAGAGTTTGAATTACAGGCGCTGGTTCTGGCGTCATTTGCGATTTCAGACTTCGATCGAGGAGGAGCAAGTCAGCGGCTCGGCTGAGTTTGAAGACACGGGGATATCGCCATTCGAGGAACTCGCCAGCCACGAAATTCAACAGGTGGTTCAGCGGGCATTGGCAGAAGTGGCTCCGGTCTTTCGAGCGGCAGTCATCCTGCGTGATCTGGAAGGACTCTCCTATGAAGAGGTGGCCGAGATACTGGACGTTTCTGTGGGTACGGTGAAGTCTCGCATTCTGCGTGGACGCAGGATGCTGCGCGAAATTCTTGAACCGGTGTTGGTGCCTCGCAAATCGGTGTCCCATGCGGGATTTCTGGCGGTCTCCCGCTTGAAGTGTGGAGATTGAAAATATGATTTGCGGTCGCGTCATTCGCTTCTTGCCCGGATATCTTGACGGCGCTTTGCCGGAAAGCCTGGGTCCTGAGGGACATGCCAGTCTTGCCGCGCATCTCGAAGATTGTCCCTCCTGCCGGCGCGAACTCGAGCGGTATCGGCGCATACAGAGAATGATGTCCGTAGCCGCGCGCCCGTCACCTCCGGCAGATTTGGGAATCCGCATCCTTCTGGCAGTATCGAACGCACGGGTGTTTGGGGGATTTGGGGGGCGACTGCGCCGCGCCAAGGACCGCCTGGAACTTGTGCTCGAGAATATATTTGAGCCCCTTGCTTTGCCGGCGACCGGCGGCATCGTGGTGGCTTTATTGGTTTTCGCTTTGGTTTACCAGGTTCTAGGCGGGAGCATGCCGGTGGGCGCTGCGACACCCGATTCGCCGACGAACCTCCTCCAGCCGGCTCGGCTCGAGGCTTTGGCCGGATTTCAGATGTCCAGGCTCGAGGAGATCACGCGCACGGGTGGACAGCATCCCCTTCTCGTCGAAGCCATGGTAAATGCCGATGGTCAGGCGTTCAGCTATCGCGTGATTTCCGGTCAGCTGGACGCAAGCATGCAGCGCGAACTTGACCAAGTGCTGTTTTTTTCGCGTTTCCGCCCGCAGATGAGTTTTGGCCGCCCCACCTCCGGGGGCCGAGTGATCTTGAGCTTCAGCCAAATCCGGGTTCGCGGCTGACGCTCTCGGTCGGCGCATTTTTCGTCAGCTCTGCACGAAACCACATCTTTCAGCATGAATTCCAGAATCGGCTTGCGAGAGCCTGGGATTTGTTTTCGCGCGGCCATCAAGTCTCATCCAGGGCCGTCAAGGGATTGATGTACGTTCCGGCTCGCCCTAATTCTTGACCTAATGAAGGTCGCCTTGTAAATTGGAAGCACGCGAATACGCCGCTGTTTTTTGCGTATGGGAGTCCGGGCGTGGGTCTGAACCGTTCGCTGCGGACCTTCGCCACAGACGCTCAGGAAGAGAAAAGGCCGGCGGCACGAGGTTGAGTATTCCCGCGAGGAGCAGTTATCGTCTGGCATCGACTCGATTGAGCTTGATCGGGACGTTATTCCTTTTTCTTACGACCTGCCCGTGGACGGTTTCCGCTTCCTTCACAGCGGCTGCCCCGGACGAGGGCGAAGCGACCGGCCCCATCGCTGCAGAGGCTAATCCTCAGGTTTTTGCCACCATGTGTGCTCTCGTCGCCTCCGGCTTCGAAGCCGATGCGGCGCCGGGAAACCCGGATTTCGTGCAATTGCGAACGCAATTGCGTTCGCTGCACGGTCCGGCAACAGAAGCGCTGCGAGAATACTATCGCCAGCATGCGCTGAGTAACTCCGGGGCGACTCTCTCCCGTTTTATGACATTCGCTTTGATTGCCGGGCCGGCGCCGAAGTTCCAACCCGTCCTCAAACGTGAGGAACTGCCGCCAGATGTGCTTGCGCTCGATGGTTTTGGCGAGGTGCTCGCAAATTTTTATGAGGAAGCGCAAATCGAAGACCTCTGGCGCAAGTTCGAACCTGCTTACGAGCGCGCCGCCTCCAGTGTTCGTGAGCCGCTCGGACAAATCGTCCTGGCCTGCACCGCGTATCTTCGCGAAATCGTTCGTCCGGGAGTGCGAACGTTCCGCGTCTATGTAGAGT
The DNA here is from genome assembly GCA_035636675.1 of Rugosimonospora sp. Classification (GTDB taxonomy): domain Bacteria; phylum Acidobacteriota; class Terriglobia; order Acidiferrales; family UBA7541; genus Palsa-189. Next base: position 4,634 of record DASPYR010000278.1, read on the forward strand.
CCATGGTCGGCAACGAAACGAACGTGCGCAATATCGGCGACCGGTATGTCGTGGTCATCAATCCGGCAAGCACCTCTTTCGACCTGATGCGCCACGCATTTTTGCATTACTTGCTGGACCCGCTGCCGATTCGTTATCGCGAAAAACTGGTGGGCGAGCAGCCGCTGCTGTTCCTCGCGGATCGCGCCCCCAATCTCCCCTCTGTATATCGCACCGATCTCACGTCGTTTTTTGACGAATGCTTGGTGCGCGCCGTGGAGTTTCGAGTTCGCAGGTTGCCGGCCGCACAACTCGCGGAGGAAGCCAAGCTCGCCGAAGCCGACGGCTACGTCCTGATTCCGCCTTTGCTCAAAGCGCTCTCAAAATTCGAGAGCTCCGAGCCGTCCATGAGCCTCTATTTTCCGGATCTGCTGCGCTCCATCGACGTTGTGGCGGAACAACAGCGATTGCAAACCGTAAAATTTGCACCGGCGTCTGATTCAGAACCAGCCCGCGAAAGAGCGGAAGGACTCGGGACAAAAAAGGAGAATGCGGGTTCTGATTTAGAAGCTGAGTTGAGTGCTGCCGAGCGTATGATTGCGGAGCGAGACGCGGCAGGAGCGGCTCAGGCATTTGAACGAATGCTGTTGAAGATTCCGGGGCAGCCACGCGCCATGTATGGATTGGCGGTTGCTTCCGTATTGCAAGGCGACGCCGAACATGCCCGAGCGCTCTTTGAGCACGTGGTGGCCGCAGCTCATGATGAATCGCCCCAGATGCGGCCGGAACCGGCTACGCTTGCCTGGTCGCACATCTATCTTGGACGCATGCACGATTTGGAAGATGACCGCGAAGAGGCACTCCAGGAGTATCGCGCCGCTCTGGCAATCGATAATGCGTCGGAAACGGCGCGTTCGGCTGCCCAGCGCGGGATCGAGCAGGCATACCGGCCGGCGGTAAGCAATCGGCCCCCGGATGAGCGATAAGTTATATGATCGAAGGAAGGGCCGAGGTCCGCAGGTTGGCGGGCCCCGGAAATTTAGGGAAGGAGAGTTGTAAATGAGGCATTCCATAGCGAAGGCGAGCGCACTCGTTCTGCTGAGTTTTTCCTTGATGTCGGTAGCCCGGGCCCAGAATCAGAACCAGAAGAACAATAAAAATCAGAAGGGTCAGGGAAATACGTCGCTCGATCAGGAAAAGCCCGGCGAGCAGGGCGCGGCGGGCAAAGACGAACTCAAGGCCTACAAGGAAGTTTATGATGCTCGCAACAGCGATCCTGCACACATGATCGAAGTCGGCGAAGGGTTTCTCGCCAAGTATCCGATGAGCGTCTACATGGGCGCAGTGTATTCCGAGCTGGCTTCGGCTTATCTCAACACCAATCAGCCTGACAAGATGGTTACCGCCGGAACTAAGGCCGTAGAAATAAACCCGGACAATGTTGACGTTCTGCCGCTGCTCGCCTGGGCCATTCCTCGGCGCGTGACCGGCCAGACGCCGGACGCTGCCCAGCAACTGTCTAAAGCTCAGGATTACGCCAAGCACGGCATCCAGCTGCTGACGACCATGCCGAAGCCGGAGGAAATGGACGACGCCGCATTTACCAAGGCCAAGAACGAAAAATTGGCCATGTGCCATGACGGCATCGGCGTGGCCGAGGTAAAGACAGGCAAGTACGATGATGCGATTGCCGAACTCAATCAATCCGTAGAGCTATCCGCCACTCCCGATCCCGTTGACTTTTATCTCCTGGGCGTCGCCAACCAGCTGACCAGCCATTTTTCCGACGCGATCAGCGCATTCACAAAATGTTCCACCGCGGGTCCGCTGCAACCGCAATGCAAGGCTGGTCTCGACGACGCCAAGAAGAAGTCACAGAATAGTTTGGAGGCGCCCAAATAAACTCTGCAGCGCCGATGCGTGAAAATCGGCTGGAGGAATTGGAGCAAGCCGTTGGCTACCGCTTCCGCCAGCCGGAACTCCTGGAGCGGGCGCTCACTCATCGCTCCGCTGCGTCCGAAGATGCTAACACGCGGGTCCGCGCCGATAACGAGCAGCTCGAATATCTGGGAGACGCCGTACTGGGCATGCTCGTCAGCGAATATCTCATCGGCACGTTCGCGCATTGGAGCGAGGGGCAATTGTCCAAGAGCCGCGCACGGTTGGTAAACGCGGCGTCACTCTGTATTGCGGCGCGCCGCCTGAATTTGGGAAATTACCTCCGCCTCGGCAAAGGCGAGGAGAAGACCGGCGGGCGAGACAAGCCCGCGCTGCTCGCCGACGCTTTTGAGGCTGTGGTGGCGGCGATCTATCTGGACTCAGGTCTGCCTGCGGCGCGGGAGTTTGTGAAGCGGGCTCTGCTGGACACCGCGATTGAGGTGGAAGGGAGCCGGCTGGAGTCATCCGATCATAAATCCGCGCTCCAGGAATTTCTGCAGGCCAGAGGTTTGCTCCCGGCGCGCTATGCAGTCATCCACGAGGCTGGGCCCGATCACCAGAAGACTTTTTGGATACAAGTAGATGTTCCGGGGCTGGTGAACGCGACGGGCACGGGCCTCAATAAGAAAGAAGCCGAGCAATCCGCGGCGGCGCAGGCGCTCGAGCTGCTCCGCGCGGGCGAAGTAAAGTGAGGTAGTTCAGAGCATGACCGAAGCAGCGCCAGTTGCCGAACACCGCACAGAGGCGGCCAGAGCCGAAGAACGCGCCCATACTTCAGTGCGCGAATATATCGAGTCCCTCCTGGTTACGGTAATTCTGGCGCTTTTCGGGACGACCTTCGTCGTCCAGGCTTTTAAAATTCCATCACAATCCATGGAACCCACTCTGCTGGTCGGCGACCACCTGCTCGTAAACAAATTTATCTTTGGCGGCCGGGATTCCTGGTACGAAAAATTCCTGCCCTATCGTGCCGTTCGCCGGGGCGACATCATCGTATTCAAATTCCCCTTCCAGGACCATCCACATTACGTCAAGCGCGTCATCGGAGTGCCGGGCGATCGGATCAAAATCGTGGACCAGCAAGTTTATCGTAACGGCGAGCGCCTGATGGAGCCGTATGCCTATCACGACGCCGCAGCCCCTTATGATCTTTTTCTTTACAATTTTCCGCCGGCCAGCCACGAGGAATTAATTTCCAGCATGCAACCGGAATGGGCCGATCAGATTTTCAAGTACATTCAAAATGGACAAATCGTGGTTCCTGCCGGCAACTATTTCGCCATGGGAGACAATCGGGATCACAGCTGGGACAGCCGCTACTGGGGCTTCGTCAATCGCGACGCGATTATGGGCGGGCCCGTCGTGATTTACTGGTCCATTCAAAGTTCCGAAGAGGAATATAGCGAACGATCCTTCGGGGGCGGCCTTGTTGGCATCCTGCGTACCTTGATTGACATACCCACGCGAACACGGTGGGGCCGCATGCTGCGCACGGTTCACTGATAGCCGCCCCACCCCAACACACGCAAAGACGGCGTGTGCTGGGGACCCCGGTTGTCTCTTTGCATCAGCCTTTTGATCTGCGACAATTCTCAGCCATGCAACGCAAACGCCTTGTCTGGTGGTTGGCTCTGCCGATCGTCTGCATCGTCGTCGCAAGTTGGTCCTTTTCGCTCGCCCTGCGAG
>DASPYR010000279.1:0-3225 GCA_035636675.1 Rugosimonospora sp.
CGAAACCCACCGGCTACGCCGACCTGAAAAACATCGCCGTTGCGCGCCTGCTGCTCGACAATTTCGACCACATCAAAGCCTACTGGATCATGCTCACGCCGAGCATCGCGCAGATCGCGTTGCGGTTCGGCGCGAATGATCTTGACGGCACAGTGGCGGAAGAAAAAATTTACCACGACGCCGGCGCCAAAACGGAACAGTTCACTCCGCGCGCCGAGCTCGAGCGGCTCATCCGCGCCGCGGGTCGCATCCCGGTCGAGCGCGACACGCTCTATCGCCCGGTGGACCGCTCGAAGATGCCGCCGCCGCCGGCAGGGCGCTCGGATGTCGTCACTTTAACGCTTAACGTGTAGTGTCGCCCTGGCCGGCATGAACGATCCCCGCCGATGCTACTTCTTCGTGCGATGTGCCGCGGGCGATACCGATTTCTGGTCGCCGAAACCGAAAGGTACTTTGGCTCGCGGAACAATTCAGGCTCCCAAGACAAAGATCGAAAAGAAATAGTAGACCGCGCGGAGCGGGGATTATTCGCCGAGACGCCGTGGCCCCCAGACAACGACGTCCTGCCGCCGGGCGAAATGCAGCAGCGGCGGGTCCGTCGGCAACGCAATTCCGGCGGCGGCTGCCATCGTGTTCCGCTCGACATTCGCTTCCGCCATCTGCAGCATCCACGGCGGATGGTGGATTTCCGCCCGAAAGATCTGCCCACCTGCATTCACCGCATAGAGGCAATAGCGCTCGGTCAAAAAATGTTCAAGCGTGCCAGGCCGCGCTTGAAAAACTTCGTCGATGGGACGGTATTGGCAAGAGAGTTCGGCAAAAGGCGCGCCGCGATGCGTTCGCTCACTACGATAGACAATCCAGCCATCCTCCTCGCGAAGCGACATCCGTGCGCGAAAATACGGCAAATGAAACCAGGCGCGCGCAATCGCCACCGCGATGGGATTCCCCGCATCAAGACTGAAAAACCAAACCCCGGGCTTGCCGCTGGAGACGACGTAGGTTCGAACATTCAGTTCCGCAAACGCTGAAAGCCACGGTAAGGCCGGCGCCCCGCGCAGCCGCACGCCGCTCATCCAGAATGGCACCACGCTGACCCAGCACTGTTCCTGAAACATGTCCAGCTCCAAATCCGCGGGTAGGAGTGGCCGAAGCATCGCTGCGGGCGCGGTCCAGTGCGCGAATAGCAAATCATGCCAAGTCTGCGCCATAATCCACGGGCCCAGGGGCACTGCCCACGGCCGGTGCTTGACTTCCCTGAGAATGGCACTCATTGAGGAATTGCTCGACGCAAGCCGCCCATCTGGGCAATATACCCATACTTGCATCCCAGGAATCGAATTCTCTAGTTTTGAATTCTCTGATTAAGCGGAAGGGAGCGAAACACATGCAGCGCAAGGCAACGGCGGTCTGGCAGGGCGGTTTGAAGGATGGCAAAGGCACACTTTCAACTGAGAGCGGCGTCTTGAAGCAGTCGCAATATTCTTTCAGCACGCGCTTCGAGAACGGCGTCGGGACCAACCCCGAAGAGCTTCTTGCCGCGGCCCATGCCGGCTGCTTCACCATGGCCCTCTCGGCACAACTCGGCAACGCGGGGATGACTGCGCAGAAGCTCGAAACCTCCGCCACTATCACACTGGAAAAATTGCCCGACGGCTTCGCCATTACCAAAAGCCATCTCGATCTTGTCGCCCGCGTCCCGGGTGCGGACAAATCCAAATTCGACGCCGCCGTCAAAGCCGCCGAGACCGGCTGCCCGGTCTCCAAGCTCTTCAAGACGGAAATATCTGTCAACGCGCGCCTGGAAGCCTGAGCCATTGCCGCGATCGCTAGAACGGATTAGATTCCCCTCATGATCCCCTTTCCCACCGCATTCTTTGCCGGGCTTGCGTTGATCCTGTTTGTCGTCTGGGACGCCTTCGAGACCATCATTCTGCCCCGGCGTGTCACGCGGCGCTTCCGTTTCACGCGCCTCTTCTACAAAAACACCTGGCGTCTGTGGAAGTTGGCCGCGAGGCTTATCCCCTCGAAGAAAGCCCGGGAGTCACTGCTCGGCCTATTCGGACCCATTTCCCTGCTGATTCTTCTGGGTGTATGGGCGCTCGGCCTTATCTTTAGCTTCGCCTTGATGCATTACGGCGCAGGCTCAGCCGTCAATGTGGCGGGCACGGAACCAGGCTTCGTTGCGGACCTGTATCTCAGCGGCACAACCTTTTTCACGCTCGGGCTCGGCGACGTATTGCCGCGCTCGTCGCTGGCGCGGGCTCTCACGGTTACTGAGGCAGGAGTGGGCTTTGGATTCCTCGCCATCATCATCGGCTATCTACCTGTCATCTATCAGTCGTTTTCCCGCCGCGAAGTGAATATCTCGCTTCTCGATTCGCGCGCGGGTTCGCCGCCCACCGCCGGTGAACTGCTGCGCCGCCACAGCTATCCCCACGGACATGAGGCATTGCGCGAGCTCCTTCAAGAATGGGAGCACTGGTCGGCCGACCTCATGGAAAGTCATCTTTCCTATCCCGTGCTGGCGTTCTTCCGCTCCCAGCACGACAACCAGTCCTGGATCGCCGCTCTGACTGCAATCCTCGACGCTTGCGCTCTCCTGATGGTCGGAATCGAAGGTGCCTGCGAACGCCAGGCCCAGCTCACCTTTGCGATCGCGCGCCACGCCGTCGCGGATCTCTCGCAAGTGTTCCGCACCGCACCGCAGCCGCTTCCTCGAGAACGCCTCACCTCGGCCGATCTCGCCCGCATGCGCGACATCCTTGCGCAGCACGGCATGAAATTGCGTGATGGCGAAGATGCCGATCGGCGTCTCGCGGAATTGCGCCGCATGTATGAGCCATATCTTTATGCGCTCGGCAGCTACCTGAATCTCTCACTCCCGCCCTGGATTCCCGAAAAAAAGGCAGGGACAACTGGCAGACCACGGCCTGGGCAAGAGCCGCAGGCGCCGCAGAGCAAGAAGAAACAGCGGCGGCCGTTGCCGACGATCACGCCTGAGATGTGCCGTTCTGTCTCAAGTTTTCGGCAATTCCCAACGGGAGAGCTCCATGAAAGCCATCCAAGTCCATGAGTTCGGTCCGCCGGATGTGATGAAGCTCGAAGAAATTCCCACGCCGAAGCCCGGCCCGGGCCAGGTGCTCGTCCGCGTGAAAGCGGTAGGAGTCAACCCCTACGACACCTACATGAGGAGCGGCGGCTACGCGATCAAGCCTTCGCTGC
>DASPYR010000280.1:0-5510 GCA_035636675.1 Rugosimonospora sp.
CGCGATCGTCAACGTGGCCAAGGTCGCGCCCATGCCGAAAGCCGGCGGCAAATGGAACACCTATGAGATCACGGCCAAAGGCTCGCAGCTCACCGTCGTGCTGAACGGAGTCCAGACCGTCGACGTTCAGGACGGCAAGCACGCGGAGGGACCGTTCGCCCTGCAGTTCGGCAACGGCCCCAAAGACGCCCCCGGAGGCGCCATCAAGTGGCGCAAGGTGCAGATCAGGGCGCTCTAGCCCTGAGCTGATCGGCCGCTCAGCCGAAGGTCATCGTTCGCCATCTGGAAGACGACGTGAAATCGCACTTGAAACGCCGAGCCAAGCACCATGGGTGCAGCATGGAAAAGGAAGTCCGCCACATCCTGCGCAACGCACTCAGGGAAGAGAACCAGCCACCACCCAAGCTTGGCTCGCGTATCTCAGCGCGCTTCGCAAAAGCGGGACTGACAGCAGACCTGCCGGGGTTACATAGCCAGTCCCCGCGGCCGGCCGACTTCGGTAAATGATCATTCGTGAGGCTGCATCATTGGCCGCCGAGCGGCAGAAGGCCGGTCGGCCAGTGGACGTGCGCGATACGTAGATCGCAAGCATTGCACCGGCGCGGCGCGCCACGCTCGGTACCCGAACTCCGCTACTCGGTGATCTGAAAGTGGCCGTGGTTGACCCCTCAGCGATGAAAGTCCTACGTTCGTCGCTCGACCTGCCGTGGGCTGATTTTGTTGCTCATTGGTGCTTGGGCATTGAGCCGGAGCATTCGGAGGCTGAAGCGCGCGAGGCCCTTTTAGCAGTTGAACGGCACTGGCCTGAGCGCTTGGATCGGATGGAAAGTCACGGGAGGGGGCTGATGTACATACATCCGGCGATCCATCTAGGATTGATTTTGCTATGTTGCGAATCCCTCGACGGCTTCCGTGAAGTCCTTGCACGCGCGAAGAAGGGCGAAGCCTCCGCGCGCTCAGAGCTTGAGTTTGCAGCCGGCCTCGTGCGGATTGGCTTAATTCCAAGCTTGGAGCCGCAACTAGGCGCGAAAAAACTTGATACGCGTTTCGTATTCGACGAGCAGGAAGTTTTCTGCGAAGTCATTGCGCCAGAGCGGTCTGATGCGATGGAAGACGCGGAAGCCCAAATGACCGCCATGGCGCCACGTTTAGTCCAAGATAACCCAGACACTGAGATTGAAGTACTGCTGTCACCGAGCTTCGATTTCGCTAAGTCAAAGGATTTGGAAGACTACATTCGGCTGACCGACGTAGGTTTAAAGCGCCATGAGGCCTGAAGCTGGCGCGTTCATAAAGTTTGCAGCGCCTTTGGCGCCGGTAGTGATCCCACGCCTAATGGCTGAAGCCCCGGGCCCCGTGTTGGGTACGGCGCACATGATGAATAACACCGGCAACATTACTCAAGCGGTTGTGCGACTACCGTCTGGCGATTGGCGAGCCGAGCGGCTGCTGACGGCCGAGCTTCATCATTTCTCAAGGGACAGCATGAATCTATTGGCCATAGATGTTTCGCAGGTACCCGGCGGAATGAAGGAATGGGTGGACCCGATTCAGCGTCGATTTCAACCGACGCGTAACCGGCGAATTGGCGCTGTGGTTCTGTACGAGAAAGGCGGGCTTGTCGGCCCAACATCAAAAATTTGGCCGCGGTGGCGGGTGCTGCGTAATCCGTATGCCTATGTACCGGCCCCGCAGTCGTTGCTTGATGCAATCGGCACGCTAGATTCTGGTCCCATTCCTCCGGCGGAATGAGGGAGTTGGCATCGTGAGGCGCGCGTGCGATTGCCTTGACTTCCATGTCGCCGGCTGCGAACAGAGGCTCCAGAAAAAAAACGGGGTCTGTCCCTTAGGTTTCCCCGCAACCGTTGAGTGCTCACATGAGGGTCAGTCGAGCAGTAAGGATGAAGCAGCTTGAAAGAGGTTCCCTCATGTTGAGCATGATCGCTGATTGGATAAAAAGCATTGCTACTATAATCTCGTTCCTCGTTATAGTTGCGCTGCTTGTTATTGTGGGAGCCCAGGTTCTATGGCCGACGCCTACGATCGAAAGCATATCGGCGCCTGAATCTGTTCAGAAATGGGGTTACGCGCCCGATGTCCTTGCCCAAAAAATATCTGCTGAAACTCGGCGGATTGCCCGCAACGCGGAACGTGATTTCGATGTGGCCTATCCACGGCAATGGGTTGGTATACAAACTGTCGAAGCCAAAATACCCGGCTCCGACTTCACAGTGAGATCAGCAGCCCAGTTCATATCTGCTCTTCTCAATCGTCCAAGTAAACGGGTAACGGGTGAGATAACGAAAATTGACAATAGCTTCGAGGTAACTCTTAGAATCTCTGGTGGAGAAAGTCTGAGCACTAAAATTATATCAAATAATGATCGCGCTGATTCCGACAATATCGTGATGAAAGCTTCGGAAATCGTCATGCAATTGACCCACCCTTACGTACTTGCGGCGAGTTTATACAATGCTGAAAGGGGTGATATATCTTCTAATTTTGCAAAGACAATTAGCCTTTTGGATTACATGATAGAAAATAAGAAAGAGCTGTATTACGCGCACAATCTTAAATGCAATGTCTTCTTGCGGCTTTACAAGATTGAAGCGGCAGAAAGGGAGTGCAACCAAGCTATCCAAATCGATCCTGCGAATTGGCCCGCTCAGGCAAATCTCGGATATTTGTATTACGAGTTGGCCACCAAGGGAATTAATTGGAAAACGGGTGTCGCTACGGAGGAAGCAAAGAAGAATTGTCAGAAGGCTACTGAACAATTTAACAAGGCAGAAAGAAAGCACCCCCTAAGGTTTCTGTATGGCAATTGGGCAAGGTGCCTAGAGGTTCTGGGGAAACCGGAAGAAGCAAACCGCTTGAGAAGACGATCAGAGGAGTAGAGTTGATATTGATATGAAAATATACGTCCAGAAGTTCATGGTGATGCGAACTGTGAGCATTGGCGCGATGGCTGCTTGAAGATGGGTTTTTCTGTTGACTGATTTAAGGGTGTCTAGGGACTTCCCCAGAAGTGGCCCCACAAATCTAGACAGTCGGATAAGTGTAATCTCTGCCCGTGTGGGTGACGGAATCGCCCGGTTTGGACGGAGATCGAGATGACGAGAAAGTCGAGACGGAATCACGGGGCGGAGTTCAAGGTGAAGGTAGCCTTGGCGGTGCTGGCGGAAGCGCGGCAGGGCAAGCGTACATTGCGCACGCATGCGGTGGAGTTCAAGCCCGCACCGGAAGTCACACCGCGGGATCTCGTCCGCGTTGGCAGCATCTCAAGATCTCGCGGGCGCTGTTTGCGGTATACCTCCGCACCCCATGTCCGCACGCTGGAGAACTGGGAGCAGGGGCGGGCTAAGCCGAATGTGCAGGCAGCCTTGCTGATCAAATCTGGTGAAACGTTTTCCGGACACCGTCGAACGGCTTTCCGCCATCTGAAACGACCGCAACAAGGCCGCTTACGCGCTATCGAGCGCCGGCAGTCGCCTTATCCAGGAACTCCAGCAGCCGCGCCGGAGCGGTTTCCTCCGTCTGGCCGTCGGGCAGAACGTCCCAGTACTCGGCACGCGGCAGGCATTCTTCCAGATACCTGGCGGCAGATGTCGCGTGCGACGCGTCCCGGCCCGGAATGACGAGCGCGGGGATGTCCAAGCGAAGCATGTCCTCGGGCTCGGCGCCCGGAGATGTGTCGCGGTCGAAGAGCGTGCGGCACATGCTGGTGACGAGCTGTTTGTATTTGCCGACGTCTTCCTTCGCGTAGGAATCGGCGAAGGCGCGGTCGTTCCTGATGACCGAAGCCCAGGGCCCACCTCTCGGCTCGGCGTTGAAGGGTTTCCCTTCCTGCATCACGAGTGAGACCGCGCCCGCGAGGCCGTGCTGCTCGACGTACGCGAGGTGGTCCGCGAAGCGCTTGTGCGTGCTGATGCGGTATCTGGCACCGCCGACCGGCCAATAGAGAATCATGCTCAGCACGGCATCCGGGTAGGCGACGCCGAATGCGATGACTGAGCAGCAGCCCATGCAGCCGCCCATGAGATGCGCGCGCTTGAAGTTCAGGTGGTCGAGCAAGCCCTTGCCCTGCGCCACGTAGTGCGCCCACGTGATGCGTTCGACGCGGCCGCCCGACTGGCCGGTTTCGCGGCGATCGAAAATGATGCAGGTGTACTTCTTCGGCAGGTGGTCGAGGAGCTTGATCCTCGCGTACACGCCCTGCGTGGTCCACTTGTCCAGGGTCGCATCGAACCCGGCGGGCGAATACATGAGCAGAGGCGGCCCGCTGCCGATTACCTCGTAGCGGGTCTTGATGCCGTCGATGAGAGTGGTGGGCAGGTTAACCCCCTCTGATTTGCCGGCCTGAACGCACGTCATCGATCAGTGCACGGAAGGCATCGAGGCTCAGCTTCGCGGCATTGCCATAAGTCTCGGTCTCGGCGTCGATCCACTTCGCCGCATAGCCGATGGCGGTGTGCGCCAGGCGCACGCGCCCGTCGAGCCACGGACCGCCGCCCAAGCCCCCGATCACCGGAATGGAAACCGCGCGCGCAACGGCCAGACCGGCCACGGGGCCCGAGTGTCTGAAGTCGAGAACCGAAGCGCCGGCGTCTTGCAATCGCTTGGCCTCTTCCACCAGCTTCTCGACGGGAAGCTTTTCACCATGAAACTCGGCAAAAACCGGGACGCCTGCTCGAACGATGGCTTTCACCATGCCGGGATCGCCCAGGACCTTCACGATGTTGGCGCCGCCTTCCTTTGCGAGACGCACGGCCGCACCGACCGCGGCCTCGGTGCCGGCTTGCACCGGACCGTGGGGCACGTCGCAGCTCACCAGGGCGCGCTTCGCGCCGCGGCACACGGCTTTGCAGCAAATCAGCATCTCGTCCACGGTGACTTCGGTGTCCGTCGCGTGCCCCCAGAGATTCACGCCGACGGAATCGCCCACCGATATCAGATCCACTCCGGCGCGGTCCGCGATCTGCGCCATTGGGTAGTCCCAGGCGACCACGCCGACGATCTTGCGTCCGTCGCGCTTCATCTGCTGAAGCGCGGCAATGGTCAGCTTGGGCTCCACCTGTTCCTCTTCCGTTCGGGTCGGTCGGGCGCCAATTATCTCATCGGGAGCGGGACGGAGTTACCAGGCCGGCGAGCGCGGCGATGGTTCGAGGGATTTGGTACAGTCTTCCGTACCAAAATGTCTCGTTAATCCGCGCCAGCCGCTCGTCTTCAAAAATGAATTCTAAAGAATCGAGCCTACCTCGCCTGTGAAGCGCCGGCGAGCCGCCTGATCGCGGACACGACTGCACTCGCGAGCTGGCCCCCGCACGCGAGCCTGCCGCTCACCTATCATCCTATTCCCGACGTCGCCTGAGCGCGGGCGAAGCGCCTGCGCGCTTGACTTGCTGCGCCTGGCGACTGCATGATTTGCCGCAACGCCCGTCGCGAAGCGCCCGGGGAGCGCCGATCCGGCTGCCGAACGCGCGCCGGCAACCTGGATCGAGCGCAACCGA